>NZ_JBFRDD010000028.1:0-106616 GCF_052113425.1 Cupriavidus sp. YAF13 | reverse complement strand
GGTTTTTTTCCTTCAGCTCGCTGCGCCATGCGCGCCGCCAACCACCCCTGCCGACCCCGCAACCCTTGTCCCGTCTGCTTTGCAGCGGTGTTTCGTGTTGCGAGGGGGCGAATCATAGGGGACCCCCTCGGCCTTGGCAAGCGTTTTCTGAAATGATTCTGGCATCGACAGAAAAGCGCCGCAAAAGACCCGTGAAGACTGGCCGGCACCACCAAGCCACGGCACTAGCCCCCAGCCACCTGACTGCGGCAAACTATGGCCGCCGGACAGGCCCGGGCGGCACACGACAGGGTCCGCCGCTGCGCCCGCGGATCACTCTATATAGAAGGAGGAACTTGCATGACCATCCGCATCGTGAAACTGGGTTCGCCCCGACTGCCCGACGAGGGAATCCGCATCGGCACCGTACGCAGGCCGCCCCGGGGCGTGCCGAAAGCCGAGTTTGCCAAGCGGGACTACTACGACGTGTGGTTTCCGAACCTCTCGCCCTCCGCCGAACTGGTTGCACAGGCCTTGGACATACAGGCTGGAGGGGACGAAAAGGCATGGCGGGCATTCGAGCGGCACTTTCGTGCGGAAATGGCACGCCCGGAAGCCAGCAGGACACTGGATCTGCTGGCCGCGATGTCACAGCAAACGAATTTCTCGATTGGCTGTTATTGCGAACACGAGGAAAGATGCCACCGCTCTATATTGCGCGCCCTGCTGGCGGCGCGCGGGGCCGCGCTATCTTAGAGGCCATATCCAAAAGATGCTGGCGTCGTTGCGCTGCCTTGGCCGATCCACTTGTACTGTCTGCGGCCGCGCGCCTAGCCAGAACCGCTTCGCTTCATTCTGAAACGGCCTCTTAGGCCGTGCGCTCAAACCGGCTTTTGGCCCCGCACGCACTGGCGGCGGAACAAGGGGCGCAGGCTGGGCCAGCGGATAGGCAGGAGCGGGGTGCAATGGCGCACAGCGTCGCGCTCGGCATAGTGGGCCAGCAGTTGCTCGCCAACCGACTGCCGGAAATAGGTGGGCGTCGGGTAGTCCATGGTCAATCCCTATTGTGGTTCATCAGGATTGACAGTATACCGAATTTTGGTGCACCGCGTCATGTCGAGGCTCGCAAACGCCCCATTCCGGGGCGTTGGGTAGCTGCAAGAGCGCCCCGAAATGCCAATGGAATCAACGAAAAGCAGCGCCACAGGAGCGACAGGTGCTGACTTGACCCGGTGCGGGATCGCTTTCGTATATCGAATACTATCTACCAGCACTCAAGAACCCGCAGCGCCGGCCTCGGCCACATCTTCGGCTGCCTTGGCAGCGCTGTAGACGTGCCGCGTTGCCAACAGCGCCGCCAGATCCGCATCGCCGGCGATGACGGCCTGCAGGATCTGCGCGTGCTCTTCCCAGTTCTGCCGGGCACGCGTCACGTTGGCCGGCGCGAACAGCAGGCCCGTGCGCTCCCTGAGCGTACGCACCATATCCTGCAGCACGCTATTGGCCGCGATATTGCCCAGCACCTCATGGAAGCGGGTGTTCAATTCGATGAAGCGCTCCGAGCGTCCGCTCGCGGCGGCCTCGGTGCCCTGGCGCAGCACTTCGCTGAGCTCGGCGATCAGGGCAGGATCACGGCGCTGGGCAGCCAGCTTGGCGTTTAGCCCCTCCAGGGTTGCCCGCACTTCGACCATTTCCTTGGCGATGTTCGGCGACAGCGTCGCCACCGAGGCGCCCCGCCGGGGCTCGATGCGCACCAGGCCTTCGGCGGCAAGCGCGCGCAGCGCTTCCCGCACGGGGATGCGCGACACGCCGAGTTCAGTGGAAAGCTTGTTTTCGACCAGGCGCTCGCCCTGGTTGTATTGCCCGCCGAGGATACGCTCACGCAACGTATCGGTCACCAGGGCAAACAATGGGGAGTGCTGGGCGCCAAGGCTGGCGCCGGCGGAATCCGAACCAGGAAGTGCGTGTTCGGTACCATGGGCGTCGGACATAGGTTCTGGCTTGGTCAGCGAGACACTGTCCTCGGGTGTGGCGCGCGGGCGAGCCATCGCGGACGGGTGTCATAGGGATCAGGGACCGCGGCGCTGGCCCGGAAGGCTGAGGGGCAATGCGACCGCGGCGGTATTGTCCGCATTGTATACCGGCGCACTACGGTTTTTGCGCAACACATTGCCAGTGCCAAGGCTCACGCCAGGGCGCGCCGACGCTGGCAGCACGCGCCACCCATGTGCCGGGGGCACGGGTCCGGCAGGCTATGATGCGTAGCCTCTCCCAAACCCCGCCTGCGATTCGCCGATGGCTCTTAACCTGGTCTGGCTCTCCTTCTTCCTGCTCGCCTTCGTCGTCGCCTGCATTCGTGTGGCAACAGGCGATATCGCGGTATTTCCGGCGATGCTCGCAAGCCTGTTCGACAACGCACGCACCGCGTTCGAGATTTCGCTTGGCCTGGCGGGCGTCATGAGCTTGTGGCTGGGCATCATGCGCATTGGTGAGCGCGCCGGCGTCGTCGACGTCTTCGCGCGCGCGGTCAATCCGCTTTTGCGCCACTTCTTCCCTGGCGTTCCCCAGGGCCACCCGGCCCAGGGCGCGATAATGATGAATGTATCGGCCAATATGCTGGGGCTCGACAATGCGGCGACGCCGCTCGGCCTCAATGCCATGCGGGAGCTGCAGTCGCTCAATCCGCGCGCTGACACAGCCAGCAACGCGCAGATCATGTTCATCGTGCTGAACACGGCTGGCTTGACGCTGATCCCGACTTCGGTGATCGCCATGCGGCAGGCGATCGCGGTCAAGCAAGGCCTGGTCGGGTTCAATGCCGCGGATATCTTCCTTCCGACCCTGCTCGCCACCTGCGCGTCCTGCGTTGCCGGCTTGCTGGCAGTGGCCTGGGCGCAGCGGCTCAACCTGCTCAAGCCTGCCGTGCTGGCCGCCTTCGGGCTGCTGGCGGCGGCTGTCGGCGGACTCTTCCTCTGGCTGCGGCACGCGCCCCCGGAACAGGTGAGCACCGCCACCGCCCTGGCTGGCAGCGGCTTCATCCTGACATTGATCGTGGTCTTCCTGATTTGCGGTGCCGTGCGCGGCATCAATGTCTACGAGGCCTTCATCGACGGCGCCAAGGAAGGCTTTGGCGTGGCTGTGCAGATCATTCCCTATCTCGTGGCAATCCTGGTGGCGATCGGGCTGTTTCGGGTGACCGGCTGCATGGATGTCTTGATGCAGGGCCTGAGCACCGCTTTTGCCTGGCTGGGCCTGGACACCGCCTTCGTCCCCGCGTTGCCGGTCGGGTTGATGAAAATCCTGTCTGGCGCGGGCGCACGCGGACTGATGATCGACGTCATGAGCACCTATGGCGTCGACTCCTTCCAAGGCAAGCTCGCCGCGATCATCCAGGGCTCGACCGAAACCACCTTCTATGTGCTCGCCGTGTACTTCGGCAGCGTCAACATCCGCAACACACGGCACGCGCTTGCCTGTGCCTTGTTCGCCGATCTTGTGGGATTGTGCGCCGCGGTCGGCATCGCCTATCTGTTCTTCCGCTGAAACGGGCACGCCGTGTCGCGATAAACCAGATGAATTGCCGACAAACACTCGACAAAAACAGGGCAAAAGGTGAGAGAAAACGAGCTTCCGATGTATTAAACCGCCATTTTGTTGCTCACATACAACATGTTTGTGAAGCCAGACACGCTTGGTCTATATGCCGCTTGGTGCGACGCAGCAAATCATATATAGTGGAGTCTGTCTCCTCCACCACCTCGGTGGATTCCAGCCCGCGCACGAAACTGCGCGGGTTTTTTTTGCCCGCGTTTTGCCAATCGCCATGATTTGCCCTTGCTATGGCGGCTCACGGCACCGGCCGCAGCCGATCCTGCCCAGCGCACCAAAGAAGCTCAGCCACTGCACCAAGAGAAGGCCAAGCCGCACCGCTCCGGTGTAAAACCTCGAATTTCGCGCAGAATGTTGCGACGCAACATTCGATCCCGTAGAGTCAACCTGTCTCTTGCGCCTGGCAGGGCGAATCTCCGCCTCGCAGCGCCCACCCTTCTTGCCGACATGATTTCCGCGCTGCGCCCGCCCCGCCCCGATGCTTCGATGTTGCAAAGAGGCCTGGTCTACGCCTTCTCGTTCCTGGTCCTGGCCGGCACGGGATGGCTTACCGGGGAAGCTGGCTATCTGTGGGCGGCAACGGCTTCTATCTGGACCTGCCTGGCCGATCGCCGCGGCACCGCCGCCGAACGGCTGGCCGCACTGGGCTCCGTCGGCATTGGCGGTGCGGCCGCATGTGCCCTGGGCACCGCTGCAGCGGTGACGCCGTGGACGGCGCTGGCCTTGGTGCTTTTCGCTGGGCTGGCCGCCGGGCTGGCCGAGACCCGCGGCCCCGTGCCCGCGCTGTCGGCCAAGCTGCTCTACGTGGTGCTGATCGCCTCCTGCCTGCAACCGGCGGGCGAGGCCGAGCTGGCTGTGCGTGTGCTGGCCCGCAGCCAGGAATTCCTGCTCGGCGGCATCTTCGCCTGCGTCGTCAGCCTAGCCCTCATCCGATCCGCTCGCGACACGCGGCCGCGCGCCGAGATACTGGCGATGTTCGATGCGTTGCTGCGTTTTGCTTCCGATCTGGCGGCCGATGCGCCCGTAGGCGATGYGACGGCCATCAAGCGCGACATCCGCGAACGTATCGAGGCTGCGCATCAGGCGATCAACATGCGGCGCAGCCTGCGGGACCCGCTTGGGCTGATGCACTATGCCTACGTGGTGAGCTTGGCCGATGCCATGTTCGCCCTGTTGATCGTTGCCGCCGAACTGCGCAGCCGGGCCGATGACGCAGGCCCCAAAGCCGGTGACACGGGCAGTGCGGAGCACCTGCCGCTGCGCCACTTGCTGCGCTGCGTCACCGATGTCCGGGAGCAGGCCTGCGAAAGTCTGGCCCATCACGCGCCTGACCTGCCGTCGCTATGCGCGGCGCTGGCCGGCGAACTGCGCCGCCTGCATGCACMGCTGGCCAATGCCGGGGCGCCGCCGTTGTACCAGGCTGCGTTGAGCGCACTGGCCCGGTATCCGGCCTTCGGCGACTGGCGCCGCGAGTACCGTTGGCCACGGCGCACCGTGCGCCGGACATGGCAACGCTGGCGCGCCGTGGTTGCGGAGCACACCGCCCGCGATGCCCGCGTGGCCCGCCATGCGGTGCGGCTGGCACTGGCTGGCAGCCTGAGCCTGATGCCGGCGCAGTTCTGGAGAGTCGATCACGGATACTGGGTGGCGGTCACCGTCATCATGGTGCTTAGCCCCCAGTTGCAAACCACGCGCAGGATCTCGTTCCTGCGCTTCGCGGGATCCCTGGCCGGCGCGCTGCTGGCCTGTGCCATCGGCCTGGCTCACCCGTCGGCGCCGCTGGCCCTGGCAATCAGCGCGGCCTGCCTGGCGGCCGCCTACACGTGCCGGCTCGCCGGCAGTCCCGGTGCCTTCGCGATGTGCCTGACGCCCGCGGTAATCCTGTTCTCGTGGGTCGGGGCCCCAGCGGCGGACAGCAGCCACTTTGCCGCGCTGCGGGGCATCGACACGGCGCTGGGCTGCCTGATCGCCCTGGCCAGCTACTACGTGCTGGCGCCGCGGGCCGAGCTGTCGCGGGTGTATCGCCATAGCCTCGACGCCCTGGTGGCAAACGCAGCGTACCTGCGGGCAGCATTTGCCGGCGCCAGCGCGTTCACTGCCTCGCCCACGCGCTCGCCCGCACCGACGCAGACACGGCTGGAAACCTTGCGCATGGCGGCCGGACGTACTTCCAGCCGGGCGGATCAAACCTTGCAGCAGGGCGCGGCAGAACTCGCTCCAGAGCTGGCCCGCGAGTACGCCCAGCTGCACCTGGCCTTGCGGCGCATGGCAGCGCTGGCTGGCTTGGTGCGCGCCGGGCTAGAGGGCCAAGCGGGCAAAAGCCAGCCGGAACCGGCCACGCAGGCAGTCCTGCAAGGCCTCGCCGCGCAGCTGTCCGACCTGGCAGCCAACCCCGGCGCAGGCGTGACTTCGCTTGCAAGCGGGTTCCTGCCTGATTCCGCGGCGCCGCTGGACCGGTTTCTGGTTGAACAGGCCGGCTTCGCCTCGGCCCAGATCAACGCCGCCCATGCAGCCGTGGCCGCCGTGCACCGGCTGGCTGGCAGCCAGCCCAAACCCAACGGCCCGCGTTTGCCATATCCGGGTTGATGACGGTCAAAGCCCAGCACTCCGCGTTCATCGCGGATCGGAACGATCTCCTAGAATGGTTCCATCCCTCAGTGACCGGTGTGAGCACGCCATGCCCGAAATATCCTTTCCCCGCAGCGTTCCCACCTACTGTGCGGCTAGCCTGACCCTCTCCTGCCCCGCCACTGTCAACGGGCAACCCACCTTGTATTCGATCACGGCCGAGGCGCTCGAGACCCATTTCGGCGCCCGCTCCCCACGCGAGGAGGACCTGGTGCGGGCGTTTACCAGCCATCGGCAGCGCATCGAACGCATTGCCGAAGGCCTGTTCGAACTCACCCAGGCGCGGGAAATCCTGTTACGCAGCGGGCACATCCGATTCGCGGGCTGAAGGCTCAGCCTTCCGCCGCCTGGCCGCGCACCAGGAGCACCGGCACGCTGGCCTGCCGGATCACGGACTCGGCCACGCTGCCCAGGACCAGCCTGCGCACGCCACGCCGGCCGTGGGTGCCGATCACGATAAGGTCTGCGCCCCACTCGGCGGCTGCATCGTTTACCGCACTGGCAATGTCACCCCCCACGGCCTGCTGGGCGACCAGCCGCGTTTCGTGGCGCACGCCCTGCGCGCCGAGGCGTTGCGCGGCAGCGGCCAACGCGCGCTCGCCGCTGTCAGTCAACGCTTGCAGCACAGGCGTCGGGTCGTAATACGCGACATCGAACATAAGCTGGCCGTTGTCCACGACATACAAGGCGAGGACTTGCGCGCCCCCGGTGCCCGCGATCCGGATTGCCTCGGCAAGCGCCAGGTCGGAGGTCGCACTGCCATCCACTGCCACCACAATCTTCTTATAAGCCGCATTCGTCATTGCCATTTTCTCCCTAAGAACAACGGATAGTGGCGGAAGCGGCATCGCATTCCGCCGGATTCGATACTACTCACCCCCGTGCGGCGCAGACGTTGCGTGCGCGCCCGAGTCCACGATCACGAGGTAGCGCCCCGGCCGGGCTACCGGCGCCCGGCCCGGTGCCAGGATCCAGAGCGAGTCACCGCGCTGCGCGGCAGCCAGGTAGTCGGCATCCAGCAGCCCATAGTGGTCAAGGAGGCGATTCAGGGTGGCGGGGATCCGCACGCATCCCTTGGAAGCCGGGTGGCCCAGCCGAGATTCAAGCCGGTCCGGATCGGTGGCATGCATCTGCAAGCGCATCTGGCTCTCCCCGCCCTTGCCCCAGCCACGTTGGGCATCGACCCAGCCGAAGTCATAGATGCGCATCCCGCTGACGCCGTAGCCGCGGATGCCGTTTTCGTTGTAGGTACCCTCGGCGCGGAAATCCATGTTGTCCATGCTGTGGCTGAATACACCGGTCGGCGTGATGAAATGATCGAAAGTGCCTGGCTTGCCTGTCGAGACGGGCGCGGCGCCCACCCACTGCCAAGGCGCATCGTCGGCGGGCCGCGCGAACAGCATGGCGGCCTGGACGCGCGGGTTGCGATCGACCAGCACAGCCCAGTCACCCGCGTCGGCCTCCCGCCCGTCTGCCTGCAGCGCGGACGCCAGCAAGCCGGCATACCGCACGGCGACGGCCGCCGGGAGGCTGAGATGGCGGGACACCTGTTGCGCAAATGCTTGCCGGACCATGCTGAGCTCATTGGCGGCGGCGAGTGGTGGCTGGAACGCCACCAGCGCGGCTAGCGCCAATGGCGCCAGAGGTCTGAAGCGAGCGAGCCAGCGCCGAAACCCTTTGACGCGGGCCCGCCCGAGGCGAGCGCACGGCATGATTGCCTCCTTAAGACAGGCGTTGCGGCTAAACGCCATGGTTGACGTTTAGCCGGCGCGGCGCCTTGCGCAGGATCAAGCTCCGCGCACGCAAAGCGCTCCGACGGCGCCGCCGCCGTCCCGAAACGGTGGACGGTCTACTTATATAGACCGCGAAGGCAACGACTATTTCCGTTGTGTATGCCAGACGCC
The DNA here is from genome assembly GCF_052113425.1 of Cupriavidus sp. YAF13. Lineage (NCBI taxonomy): Bacteria > Pseudomonadati > Pseudomonadota > Betaproteobacteria > Burkholderiales > Burkholderiaceae > Cupriavidus > Cupriavidus sp. YAF13. Next base: position 98,496 of record NZ_JBFRDD010000028.1, on the reverse strand, counting down.
GCTTCCCGGGGACGAAGGATCGCCAGCGCACCGGGCATTGCGGCTCAGCCGCCGCGTTTCGTGCCTTACGCAGGTCGCATCCATATACAATCACGCCCATGCAATACATCCATGTCGTCAACGGCGACGTAGCGGGCAACACGCTACGGCAAGCCCTCGCCCAGGCCGCCAGGCCCGACCCGGTCGTCGTGCTTCGCGACGACCTCGCCGTCGGGCCGCTGGCCGACGTCGATAGCAGCGGGCTGATCCGCTCCGGTTTCTGGCAGCGCGTGGCGCCGCACAGCGACATCGACTTCGCCGCCGAGATGCACCAGGCGCTGGACCAGCTGCATGGCCTGCGCAAGGACGAGCTGGAGGTTGCCATCTGGCATGGCCAGAGCGCTTCCGACCAGCTGATGCTGCGCCGGGTGGTGTTTCACCTCTACCAGTCGCCCCAGCGCATCAATGAAGTGGCCATGGACCTGCGCGAGCTGGAAGCACCCGCACGCGGCAACCTGGCCGCGATCGGCATGTATCCCGCGGCCCGGCTGGCGCGGCGCTTCTCCACCATCGCCCCGGTCTCGGTCCTGCGCCTGGGCCGCCTGGGCTATGAGTGGCAGCAGAACGTCAAGGAAAACGCCGACGTGCGCCTGTGGAAGGGCAATACGCTGGTGCCAGCGGCCTACCACACGGTCGACGAAGTGATCCTGGAGCGCGCCCCGCTGGAATGGGCGCCGGCCGCGCAATTGGTGGGCGGCGTGATGGGCGCCATCGAAGGCCTGCTGGCCAGCGACTGGTTTGTGTTCTGGCGCTGCCGCGAGCTGATCGGCGCCGGCCAGCTGGTGCTGCGCGGCAATGCCGAATCCCTGCAGACCTGCGAGCTGCGCCGCAACCTGTCCGCCGGCGGCGAGTAAAAAGAAAAAAGGCGAAGGTCTCCATGGCCCGTACCAAGGCACCCGATTTCGAGGCGCAGCGCGAGCAGATCCTGGACCTGGCTGCCGCCGCCTTTGCCGCCAGCAGCTACCCCAGCACCTCGATGGCCGACCTGGCCGCCGCCTGCGGCACCTCCAAGGCCCGGCTGTACCACTATTACGAGAGCAAGGAGGCGATCCTGTTCGATCTGCTCGACCGCTACACGCGCCGGCTGATGCTGATCGTGACCGAGGTCGAGGCGGAGGCGGAACGCCAGGGACGCAGCGAGCTGGATAGCTTCTCCAACCTGATCCGGGCTTTCCTGGCCGAGTACGAGACCTCGCAGACCCGGCATGTCGCCCTGATCAACGACGTCAAGTTCCTCGCCGAGGAGCAGCGCGACCAGATCCTCAAGCGCGAGCGCGACGTGGTGGCCGCCTTCTCCCGCCAGTTGCGCCGGGCCTATCCTGAGCGCGTCAACCGCGACAACCAGGCCGCGCTGACGATGACGGTGTTCGGCATGATCAACTGGACCTTCACCTGGCTCAAGCCGGGCGGCAAGCTGTCGTACGCGGAGTTCGCCGAGATGGTGATCGACCTGCTGGCGGGCGGATTGCCCGCCGCCCGCGCAGAGCCCGCGGCGCGGCTGCGCGGTGTCGAGTAACACATATTCATAGGCAATGCCGGCGCCATTACAGCGCCGGCATTGCATCTCAGGACCAGTCTTCCTCTTCCCGCTGGCGGCGCTGATCGCGGTCCTGACGGAACATCTCCTCCAGTTCGTCACGCGCCTGGCGCGCCAGCGAGACCAGCTTCTTCTGGTCCGTGTAGTGCGGGTAGAAGCGCTCGATCGCCGCGATGTTATGCCGGCGAAAGCGCAGCGCGACCGAGCGGGCCTGTACGGGATCGTAGCCCAGCCCCTCCAGCACGCGACGGCCCAGCAACAGCGAGCCCTCGAACACTTCGCGCTCGAACAGATGCACGCCGCGGTCCTTGAGCTGGTAGACGTGCGACACATGGCGCGCCCGCGCGTAGATCTGCAGGTGCGGGAAACGCGCGCGCACGCTGTCGATCAGCGCGAGGCTGTCCTCCATGCCATCGATCGCCACCACCAGGATGCGGGCCCGCTCCGCGCCCGCGGATTCAAGCAGGTCCATGCGCGTGGCATCCCCGTAGAACACCTTGAAATCGTACTGGCGCAGAAACTCGATCTGGTCGGGATCGTGGTCCAGCACGGTCACGCCGATCCCTTGCGCATAGAGCAGGCGGCCGATGATCTGGCCAAAGCGGCCAAAGCCGGCGATCAGCACGGGGTTGTCCTGCGGCGCGATCACGTCGTCCGGGCGCCGCGCCAGGCGGGCCAGCCGGGGCGCCACCAGCCGGTCGAAGGCCAGCAGGAGCAGCGGCGTAGCCACCATCGACAGCGCCACCACCAGCACCAGCAGCGCTTCGATGCGCGCCGGCAGCAAGCCGGCGCCGCCCGCCACGCCAAACACCACGAAGGCGAACTCGCCGCCCTGTGAAATCAGCAGCGCAAACAATAACCACTGGCCGCGCGCGATGCCAAAGCGCGGCGCCAGCAGGGCAAGCACCACCGTCTTGAGCAACACGAAGCCAACCACCAGGGCCGCCACCTGCACTGGTGCCTGCATCAGCACGCCGAAGTCGATCGACATGCCTACCGCCATGAAGAACAAGCCCAGCAACAGGCCCTTGAAGGGCTCAAGGTCGGCTTCCAGCGCATGACGGTACTCCGAGTCCGCCAGCAGCACACCGGCCAGGAAGGTGCCCAGCGCCATCGACAATCCCACCGCGTCCATCATCAGCGCGATGCCCACCACGAGCAGCAGCGCGAAGGCGGTAAACATCTCGCGCATGTCGGTGCGCGCGATAAAGCGCAGCGCGGGGCGGACCAGATAGCGCCCGCCCACCACCACGGCGCCGATCACCCCGACCGCCTTTGCCGCCCCAAGCCAGCCCGCCGCGCCGGACGCGCCGGCGTCGGCGCCACCGGCAGCCAGCAGCGGCAACAGCGCGATCATCGGGATCGCGGCGATGTCCTGGAACAGCAGGATGCCGAAGCTGGCGGCGCCCGCCGGCGTGCCAAAGAGATTGCGTTCGGCCAGCGTGGCCAGCGCGATTGCGGTGGACGACAGCGCCAACCCCAGGCCCGCCACCAGTGCGACCTGCCACGAGGCCCCGACCAGCGCAGCGACGCCGCCGAGCAGGATCGCGCAGGCCGCCATCTGGGCGCCGCCATAGCCGAAGATCACGCGGCGCAGCGCCCACAGCTTCTTGGGCTCGAGTTCCAGGCCGATCACGAACATCATCAGCACCACGCCGAACTCGGAAAAATGCAGGATGGATTCGACGTTGGTCACCAGCCGCAGGGCCCACGGGCCGATCGCCACGCCGGCCAGCAGGTAGCCGAGCACCGCGCCCAGGCCAAAGCGGCGCGCCACCGGCACCGCCACCACCGCGGCCACCAGGAAAACCACCAGGGCTACCAGGAAATCATGTTGTTCCATGGCGCGCTCCTCAGCTTGCGGCGGCGTTGACGGCAACGCCACGGGCGCCGTCCGCGATGCCGCCCAGCACACCGGTGACCCGGCCGATATGGTCGGCCAGCGCCTGGGCATCAGCCTGGTTGGCATCGTGCAGCACCAGCGGCGAGAGCCAGCTCATGCCGCACAGCACGGCGGTCTGCTCCAGCGGCAGCATGTATTCCTCGATGCTGTGGCCGTGCGTGCCGTCGGGCCCGTAGGAGTCGGCGTGGCCACCGGTGCTGGCCACCACAAGCATGGACTTGCCACGCAGCGCCGTACCGCCGGGGCCGTAAGCCCAGCCGCTCTCCAGCACTTCGTCCACCCACAGCTTGAGCAGCGCCGGCATGCTGTACCACTGCACCGGGAACTGCAGCACCAGCGTGCCGGCCCGCGCGAGGGCGCGCTGCTCAGCGACCACGTCGATGTCGTAGTCGGTATAGCTGGTGTAGAGATCGTGCACGGTCACGCCGGGCAGGCTTTCCAGTGCCGCCGCCAGCGGACGATTGACGCGCGACAGTTGCGGCCTGGGGTGGGCGTAGATAACGAGAATCGGGGGCTCGGCCTTGGGGTCCACGAAAAATCCTGAGAAATCGGCTGCGCAACGGTAGCCGTGAGGCACAAAAAGATGTGCATAAAGCACTTATATCTGTGAATAACTGGGACTGCATCACCGCGAGGCAGGGCCAATCCCGTGCCCCGGCCTGGCGAAAGCTGATATGCGGCGTTGCAGCAAACCCACATCATCGGGCGGAAAGCGCCCTTCAAGCATCACACAACTCATTGATTTATATAGATTTAGTTGGAATTTACAAAATCGAACAAGGTTGATGCGATGCTCACCTTACGTGGAACTGACAAATCCACTACAATACTTTTTGCATTGCAGCAAGATAGTGTTTGCCCTTGTAGTCCGACCCATTTGTCGAAAGTGCATGGCTGAACACCCGCTGAGTGCTATTTTTATACCTGATTACGTCGCAAGGAAAACAAAGTGAATCCGCTCGAACTGAGCAAGGCCGTCGGGGCCGTATCCGACGAAGATCTCCGCCGTGCAGCCGCAGCAGCGCAAGCCTCGCATCGCCCCACCACCTTGGTGCGCGAGCTGGCTGCGCATCATCGCTCGCGCCTGCTGAAGCATTTCCTCGCCCTGGGCGAGGAGGATCGCCTGCTCCGTTTCGGCCAGTCGGTTGGCGATCATGTGATCGAAGCCTACGTCGACAGCATCGATTTCGACCACGACACCGTGTTCGGCGTGTACGACGAGCACCTGGAACTGATCGGCGTGGGCCACTTTGCCAACCTGCGCGACAACACGCAGGGCCGGGTTGCCGAGTTCGGCGTCTCCGTGTCGCAGAGCGCACGTGGCCGCGGCATTGGCAGCGCGCTGTTCGAGCGTGCGGCCATGCACGGCCGCAACAGCAATGTGCGCACCCTGTACATGCACTGCCTGTCGCGCAATGCCGCCATGATGCACATTGCCAAGAAGGCCGGCATGAAGGTGCAGTATGCGTACGGCGAGGCCGATGCCTACCTTGAGCTGCCGCCTGCCGATACCGTCAGCCGCCTGACCGAGGCGCTCGACGAGCAGGTTGCCGACCTCGACTACATGCTGCGCCGCAACCTGCGCGATGCGCGCCGTTTCGGCCTGCGCTTCTGGCGCTCGATGGTGCCGCAAAAGCACACCGCCTGAGCGAAGCCTGCCGGCATCGTACCGATGGCGCGCCCGCCCGGCGCGCCATTTTCTTTGGTGCCGGCGATCGCCGCGAGGCCCTCAGCCTCCTGGCACCGGCAAGGCCGTGGTGTCCTTGATGCATTCAAGGGCGAAGCTCGATCGTACGTCGATGACCGCCGGATGGGCCAGCAAGTGGTCCTTCATGAAGCGTGCGAAATGCTCCATGTCTTCCACGTAGACCTTGAGCAGCAGGTCCATCTCCCCGGTCATGGCGTGACAGGCGGCCACTTCCGGCCAGATCTCGATGGCAGCTCGGAACAAGTCCAGCGGCGCCTTGCCTTTGGGCGCCCCCCCGTGCTTCTCGAGCCGTACGTTGATATAGGCCAGCAGCCCCAGCCCGATCCGGCCGGGTTCCAGCAGCGCCGCGTACTGGCGAATCACGCCCACCTCCTCCAGTCGGCGGATGCGCCGCAGGCACGGGCTGGGCGACAGGTTCACGCGCTCGGCCACTTCCAGGTTGGTCAGCCTCCCGTTGGTCTGCAGCACCTCCAGGATCTTCCTGTCGATCTTGTCCAGCTCCACCTTGCTCACGATATTGTTGCTCCGCAATATGTTTGTCGGCAATTTTTTTGCGCAAATTTAGCAAACCGTGCACAAGTACGCAATTTTTTATGGTGACCTGTCTCCTGCGGCGTCCTTTCGCCCTGCGCGATCGCCTTCCGGGTGCAAGATGCCGCCGCGACGTACAGCCATGCACAGGAACGGGGCGTCGGAGACTGCCGTGGCAAATGCGACCCGATCGCCCCGGACGTTCCGGCCTTCAGGGCCGTGGACTATCCGCTGACCCGGCAGGTCGAGGGTTCCGAAGGCAAGGATGGTGCCAACGCTGGCCGGTGCCGCCAGCCACGGCGCAAAAAAAAAGCGCGGCCGGCAACGGTCGCGCTTTTTTCATCTGCCCACGGCGCGGCGCGCCGTGGATCCTGCCTCAATCAGTCACCGCGATCAGCCACCGCTGCTCGACGGCGCTGCCGGGTTGGACTGGCTACCGCGGGGCATCCGCTGCATCCGCTGCTCGTGCATCTTCTGCATGCCAGCGTGGATCTCGTCGAGCGTCAGCTTGCCATCGTGGTTGGTGTCGAACTGGTCGAAGTACCTGGCCAGGTGAGGCATCCCGGCTTGCACCTCTGCCTTGGTCAGCGCACCGTCGCCATTCTTGTCGGCCGCCTTGAAGCGGGCGTCGAGCTCGGCCCGCATCTCGGCACGGCGCTGCTCCATCATCGTCTTGCGATAAGCAGCCAGTTCGCTCTTGTCGAGCTTGCCGTCGTGATTGGTGTCGATCTTGTTGAACAGCGCGTCGGCCTCCGCCTTGGAGATCGTGCCATCGCCGTCGGTATCGACCGATTTGAACCACATGCCGCCGCCATGCTCCATATGGTGGCGTTCCGGGGCCGGCGCGGCGGGCGCAGTGGTCTGGGCGAAAGCTGCGCCGCCCATCGCCAGGAACACGGCCGAAGCGGCCATGAAATTCCGGATCGAACGTGCCTTGAGATTGCCTTGCATGTCTTTGCTCCTTTTTCGTCTCGGTGGACTGGTAGGAATTAGAGCGCACGCCAGGCTGGAAAGTTGGTCCACCTAATACGTTGTTACGCGGCTCACAGTTAAGCACCGCCGGCGTAAACCACTGAAAGTAACGTAAACAAGTTGGCGCAGCGCTGTTACAAGTCAGTCTTTAGCAGAGATAGGTTCGCTGCCGCCCTGGGACTGCTGCTGCGGCAAGGACTGCGGCGGCGGTGCGGGGATGGGCGTGGCGGGCACCGGCATCGGCGTGGATAGCGGCGCCGCCGCGCCTGCCGGCAAAGCCGGCTGCGCGGCCGCCGCGGGACCGCGCGTGACGATGGCCGGGACCGGCAGCGCAATTTCCTGGCGCACGCCATTGCGCTCGATCACGACCCCGCGATCGCGGATTTCCGTCAGCCGGAGCTGCGGCGACAGCGCGGTGCCCGCGCGCACCGCCTTGGGCGGGCCGCCATCCAGCGAGACAATGGCCGCCCCGGCACCGCTGCCAATGTCGGCAACCACACCGATCAACTGCACATCGCGCACGCCGGACTGCGCGTTGCCGCCAAACAGCGTGCCGGCCGCGCCGGTCTCCACCGCCTCGGTCTGCGCCACGCGGGCCGCGTTCGGCACGGCAATGGTCTGCATCGCGCTGAAGATGAGCGCCCAGCGGGTGGCCAGGGCGCATAGCGCGACGAACAGCACGAGCGCGGCCAGCCGCGGCAGCCAGAGGCTGGAGGGGTTGAAGCGAAGGGCGGGCCGCAAGGAGAGTTGCACGGAAGTGGGCTGGTAGGCATCAAAACGCCAAGCCTACCAGAGCCGCATGACAGCTGTCTGCCTCCGTCAGGCCCGCGCCGTTTCGCCGCGGGTGAACATGCAAGCACTCGCTCGCAAAGTCGTCATGAAGTGGCGGTTATACTGTTTGACCACTGGATCGCCACCACGCGGATGCAACGCGGATGTGAGCAGGCGCTCCGCCAGATATTCCATAAGGCTAACCATGATGCGCAGGAACGTTGCCACCCTTCCCGACTCTTCCCCCCGCCTCGGCCGCCGCCGTGTCCGCGGCTTTACCCTGATCGAAATCATGGTCGTGATCGTGATCCTCGGCGTGCTGGCCGCGCTGGTGGTCCCGAAGATCATGAGCCGCCCGGACGAAGCCCGTATCGTCGCTGCGCGCCAGGACATCTCCTCGATCATGCAGGCGCTCAAGCTGTACCGCCTGGACAACAGCCGCTATCCCACCACGGAGCAAGGCCTCGCGGCACTGGTGGCCAAGCCCACCACCGAGCCCGTGCCCAACAACTGGAAAGGTGGCGGCTACCTGGAAAAGCTGCCCAAGGACCCCTGGGGCCATCCGTACCAGTACCTGAACCCGGGCGTGCGCGGCGAGATCGACGTGTTCAGCTTCGGCGCCGACGGCCAGGCGGGCGGCAGTGGCAACGACGCCGATATCGGCAACTGGGAATAAGGAACCACTGCCATGATCCGGGCCAGGCGCGCAGCCATGAGCACCTGGCCACAGGCAGGGCAAGCTCACGGCCATCGCGGCCGCGGCTTCACCTTGCTGGAACTGCTGGTGGTGATGGTGATTGCCGGCATCGTGATCTCGCTGGTAGCCGTCAATGCCGCGCCCAATGAGCGCGGCCGCGTGCTCGACGACGGACAGCGCATTGCGCGGCTGTTCGAGCTCGCCCAGGAAGAAGCCCAGCTGCGCGCCCGGCCGATCGCCTGGGAGGCCGATACGGTCGGCTGGCGTTTCCTGCAAGCCACGCCGGCCGGCTGGTCCCCGCTCGCCGGGGACGTGTTCGCGCCGACCAAATGGCGCCTGCAGCTCGACAGCGTGGCCGTCACCGAAGGCGGGCGCGGCAACGGCGGCGCGCGCCTGGTGTTCGGGCGCGAGCTGATCGAGGGTCCCCAGCATGTCGTGCTGGTGCGCGGCGGCATCCGTATCGACGTGGCCAGCGACGGTGCCGGCCGCTACTTTGCCAGCACGCCATGACGCGCCGCCCAAAATCGCCTCCCTGTRCGCGCAGTGCCCGGCGCGTGCCGGTGCGCGGCTTCACCCTGATCGAAGTGCTGGTCGCCCTGACCATCCTGGCCGTGGCGCTGACCGCCGCCATGCGCGCGATGGGATCGATGATCGAGGCGGGCTCCGCCTTGCAGACCCGCATGCTGGCCGAGTGGAGCGCCGAGAACCACCTCGCCACCCTGCGCCTGTCCAAGACCTGGCCCGAGCCCGGCACGCGCGGCTACGCCTGCCCGCARGGCGGCGTGGAGCTGTACTGCGAAGAAACCATATCGGGCACGCCCAACCCCTCTTTCCGCCGCGTCGAGATCGCGGTCTACCCGTCCGGCGCCGACAAATCCGTGCGCCTGGCCTGGCTGGTCACCATCGTTCCCAATGAAACGCGCAACCTGCTTTAAACGCGTTAAGCGCCCTAAGGGCCTCCAGGGCCTTCAGTGCCTTGGGCGGCCACGCCAGGCCGTGGCCATGCGCGGCTTCACGCTGCTTGAAATGCTGGTGGCGATCACCTTGCTGGCGGTGATCGCCGTGATCGCGTGGCGCGGCCTGGACGCGATGACGCGCGGCCGCGAGCGCCTGACCGACCACGACAACCGCCTCAATTCGCTCAAGCTGCTATACGGCCAGTTCCAGTCCGACTGCGAGCACCTGACCAGCCCGACCCTGCTGCAGGGCAGCCCGGTAGAGCTCGGCAACGGCCAGTTGTTGATGGTGCGCGACCGCCGCGACGAGGGTCGCCCAAGCCAGTGGCAAGTCGTCGTCTATCGCCTTAACGGCAGCACGGTGGTGCGCGCGGCCAGCCCGCCGGCTGACAACCGCAGCGCCGTGCAGGCCGCGATGATCGCGCTGCGCCAGGCGGGCGGCGGCGGCAACCTGGCACGGCCGCTGGTTGGCGATGCCGACAGCCTGTCGGCGCGCGTCTGGGTCGAACCCGGCGGCTGGCAGGCCGAGAACGGCCGCGTCGCCGCCGCGCTGCTCAGCGGCAACGCCAGCGCCAGCGCGGTAGCCGCCTCCGGCGTGAGCGCCAGCCTGGGCGTCGCCACCACGGCGGTGCGCGCAATCGAGCTCAACCTCACAGCGCGCATGGGCGACGGCGACACGCCGCGGCGCTTCCAGAAAATCTGCATGACCGGCCTATGAGCAAACGCCCCGCTCCCCTTGTGCCGGCCGGCCGCCGCCAGCGCGGCGCCGCCGTGGTCACGGCCCTGCTGGTGGTCACGCTGGCGGTTGTGGTGGTATCCGGCATGCTCTGGCGCCAGCAGGTGCAGATCCGCTCCATCGAGAACCAGCGCCTGCTGGCCCAGGCCAGCTGGATCGAGCGCGCGGCCGTCGACTGGGCCCGCCTGATCCTGCGCGACGACCAGCGCCGCACCAGCGTGGACCAGCTCGGCGAGCCCTGGGCAGTGCCGATCGCCGAGACCCGTCTGTCGGACTTCCTCGGCGCCGGCCTGCGCACCGACCAGGAAGGCGAAACCTCCTTCCTGTCGGGCCGCATCCTTGACGCCCAGGCCCGCTTCAACCTCTCCAACCTCGTGCTGTGGACCGCCAGCGAGTCCCAAGGCCGGATCGCCACCATCGACGCCCCCAGCCTGGCGATCTATCGCCGCCTGCTGCAGACGCTGGGCCTGAACGCCTCGCTCGCCGAGCCGACCGCCCGCTACCTGGTCAGCGCCGCCGGCGCCAGCAACGGCGGCAGCAGCGACAGCCAGCGCGGGCTGCGCGCGCCCGACGACGTCAACGACCTGCTCGCCATTCCGGGCTACACGCCGGAGATCGTGGCCGCGCTGGCGCCCTTCGTCGACATGCTGCCCGAGCGCACGCTCGTCAATGCCAATACCGCCGAGGCCGAAGTGCTGGCCGCCGTGATCGACAAGCTGCCGCTGGACCGCGCCCGCGAAGTGGTGCGCCAGCGCGACCGCGCCTATTTCAACAACATTGGCGACCTGCAGACGCAATTGCGCACGCTGGCGCCGCAGGCCGACCCCAACGCGGCCACCAGCACGCTCGACGTACGCACCCACTACTTCCTGATCTACGGGCTGATCCGCCACGAGCGCGCCAGCCGCATGCAGGTCTCGCTGGTCTACCGCGGCGAAGCGCTGGGCAATGCCAACACCACCCGGGTGGTCTGGGTGCGCGATATCGACCGGATGCCGGAGCAGCGCTGATGCGCGCAACCCCTCGTCCGTGTGGCCGTCGTGGCTGGCGGATTTTGGGATCATGCTGTCGGGTCGCGCGGGGCGAAAAGGGTTACCGTAGGTGGCCACAAGGGGCAGGCCCGGGCCTCCCAGGCGCCCCGTGAAACACCTGCCGGCGCCCTTCCCGGACGTTCGGCCAGCAGTATCAGACAGATACGTATTGACGCCAATTCGTCACACAGGCAAGGTATGCTCCGGCCCGGCGGAAGCGGTAGTCCATGGCTCCGGTCGCCCGCCTGTCCTGTGCCGCCGGCAGTATCGCAGCCGGCATCAGCCATGCAAGCAGCGCCGTCCGCTGCATGGGCCGCATGCCCCCGCTATCGTTCATTGACGCCACGATCGGCGCTGTAGCAAGGAAATCTTGAGCACCACCCTGTACGTCCGCCTGCCGCATCGGCCGCACGACCAGCCGCAACCCTGGCACTTCGGTGCCGTGCCGTTTGCCCTGGTCCGCACGGCCGTGGCCGACCGTAGCCACCGGCAAGGCCCTCAGGCGGCAGGGCAGTTGTTGCGCGAAGGCCACGCCACCATCGCCGAACTGCCTCCCGCCGAGCGCCTGGTCCTGATCATGGCGGCCAGCGACGTGCTGCTTACCGGAGCCACGGTGCCGCCGCTCGCGCCGGCGCGGCTCAAGCTGGCGCTGCCGAACCTGGTCGAGGAAGTGCTGGCCACCGATGCCCAGCCTTGCCATATCGCTGTGGGCCCGGCCCTCGACGCGCTGCAGGGCAAGGCGGCCAGCGGCTCGCGCCGGCGCTTGCTGATGGTGACGGACCGCGCCTGGCTGCGCGCCGTGCTGGACGCCTTTGCCGAGCATCGCCACCGCCGCCGCCACGTGTTGCCGGCGCAGTTGTGCCTGCCCCAGCAGCCCGTGGCGCAGCCCGCCGAGCCCGGCGCGGATTCCGTCGCCCCCCCTTCCGCGGCCAGCGCGGCCCTGGCCACGCTGGCGCTCGAAGGCGCCTCGCTGACCAGCGCATCGCCCTTGTTTGAAACGGAAGGCGTACCTGCGCCAGCCGAGCTTTCGCGCTATTGGCAACTGACCGTGCGCAGCAGTGAGTACGCCGGCTACGGTCTGCTGCTAGGCTCCGAGGCACTCGCCGCCTGGCAGGGACTCGCCCCCGCCGGTGACTGGTACGCATCAAAGGACGCCTTGGCGCAGGTGGCGCCGCCGGGCGCGCACCCGCTGGACTGGCGGGTATGGATCGAAGGGGCGCAGGCCAGCCTGCGCGAGCCCGCGCTCGACCTGGCCCAGTTCGAATTCGCCCAGGGCCGTGCCGACCGCTGGAACCTCAAGGCCTGGCGCCTGCCGCTGGCGCTGGCTGCCGGCCTGGTGCTGGTCCAGTTGATCGGCATGAACGTGCATTGGCTGCTGCTGCGCCAGGAGGCGCAGCGCCTCGCGGCCGGCCAGGAACAGACGTTGCGCAGCGCCTTTCCGCAGATCCCCGTGGTCATCGATCCGCCGCTGCAGATGCGCCGCCAGGTCGAGCAGCTGCGCCTGGCGAGCGGGCGCAGCACGCCAGACGATTTCCTGCCGCTGGCCGACCGCTTCGGCCAGGCCGCGCGCCAGCTTGCGCCGGACGCGCTGCTGGCGCTCGAATACCGCGGGCACACCTTGTTCGCCACGCTCAAGCCTGGCACCGACACCAACGCGCTGCGCAGCGCGGCACGCCAGTCCGGGCTGGCCATGGAAGCCGACAATAGCCCGCCCGACGCCGCGCGCGCCAACGCACCGGCCGGCACGCGCTGGTCGATCAAGCCCAGCCTGTGAGCGCGGAGCGCCAAGTGAACCCGATGAAAGACACCGCATCCAAGCCCGGCCCCCGCGCCACCCAGCGCAGCCCGGCTGGCCGCGCGCGCGCCGCGGACCGGCTGGCGCGCCTGCGCCCGCGCGTGCCGCAGCGCTGGCAGGAACAATTCGACGCCTTCTGGTCGGCGCGCAACCCGCGTGAGCAAGCCATCCTGGCCGGCGGCAGCGCCGTGCTGGCGCTGGTGATCGGCTACACCGTACTCTGGGAACCCGCCGCCAACGGCCGCGACAAGCTGCTGCGCAGCCTGCCGCAACTGCGCAGCGACTCGGCGGAGATGGAAACGCTGGCCCAGGAAGCGCGCGGCCTGGCGGCCAGCCCGGCTCCGTCGCTGCGCGGCGAGGCGCTCAACCAGGCCTTGCAGGAGAGCCTCGCCCAGCACGGCCTCAAGGCCACCCGCCTCAATGGCACCGGCGACAACAGCGTGCAGGTGCAGCTCGACAAGGTGCCGTTCGGCTCCGTGGCGAGCTGGCTGCAGGACGTGCGCCAGCAACAGCGCCTCAAGGTGATCGATACCCGCATCGTCTATGTGGGCGCCACCGCCATGGTGAACGTCACCGCCACCCTGCAAGGCCCCGCGGCAAATCCGGGCGGGCGCGGCTGATGGCGCGCCTGGAAGCCCTGAGGCTCGCCCGCCGCCGCGTTGCCAGCCCCCGTGGCTGGCAACGCGCGGGCTGGCTGGCGCTTGGCTGCGTCACCGTGACGCTGACCGTGCTGGCGGCATTTCCCGCGGCATGGATCGCCGATGGCATCGCCAGCCAGAGCCAGCGCCGCGTGCTGCTGGCCGATGCCGATGGCTCGTTGTGGAACGGCAGTGCCACCCTGGCCCTGTCGGCCGGCGCTGGCAGCGAAACCGCCACGGTGCTGCCCGGGCGGCTGCAATGGTCGGTGGCCTTCTGGCCGTTGCTGACCGGCACGCTGCGTATGGTGGYCAGCCACACCGAGGCCATGAGCGGCCCGGTCGCCGTGACGGTGACCCCGCTCGGCTGGACCGCCCAGGCCGGCGCGGTCCGCATGCCGGCAGCGCTGCTCGAGGGTGTCGGCGCTCCGTTCAATACCCTGCGCCCCGACGGGCTGATGCGCATTGACTGGTCCGGCCTGCAAGGCCGGTTCTTTGCCCATACCGGCGAACCGGGCGAACCGGGCAGCGTGGGCGGCATGACCGGCCACCTGACCGTGCGCCTTGACCAAGTATCATCGGCCGTCAGCCGGGTGCGCCCGCTTGGCAGCTACCGCGCCGAGATCGACTGGTCGGGCGCCGACGGCAAGCTGCAACTGACTACCCTCGCCGGGCCACTGCACCTGCAGGGCAGCGGCATCCTGGGCCGCCAGGCGCGCTTCGAGGGCACGGCCRACGCCGACCCCGACGCCGCTACGCAATTGGTAGGCCTGTTGAGCCTGCTGGGACGACGTGAGGACAATGTGACACGGCTGCGCTTCTGACCCCGGCATCGGCGCGAAACCTTCGCGCCGATGCCCGCAGCCCGGAACCGAATATGAAAACCCAAGCCCTTCGACCTTCGCTCAAGACCCGCTGCGCCCGCGCCACCGCGCTGCTTTGCGGCCTCTCCCTGCTGGCACCCGCGCCGCTGTGGGCCCAGCAACCGAGCCAGCCGGCGGCCCAGCCAGGCCAGCCGCCCGACCTGACCCCGCGCAACCGCGACCAGGTCGTGCTCAACTTCGTCAATGCCGACCTGGAATCGGTGGTGAAAGCGGTGGGGCAGGCGACCGGCAAGAACTTCGTCATCGACCCGCGCGTGAAGGGCTCGGTAAACCTGGTGACCGAGCAGCCGGTGTCGCGCTCGCAGGCGCTGGAAACGCTGGGCTCGGTGCTGCGCATGCAAGGCTATGCGATGGTCGAGAGCAACGGCTTCACCAAGGTGGTGCCGGAAGCCGACGCCAAGCTGCAGGGCTCGCCCATCGTGGTCGGCAGCGGCAGGTCCCGCGGCGACCAGGTGGTGACCCAGGTGTTCCGCCTCAACTATGAGTCGGCCAACAACCTGGTGCCGGTGCTGCGCCCGATGATCGCGCCGAACAACACCATCACCGCCTACCCGGCCAACAACACGCTGGTCATTACCGACTACGCTGAGAACCTGCAGCGCCTGGGCCGCATCATCGCCGCCATCGACGCGCCGGCCTCGGGCGAGGTCGAGCTCGTGCCGCTCAAGAATGCCATCGCCAGCGACACCGCGCTGGTGCTGCAAAAGCTGCTGGACCCGGGTTCCGCCGGCGCTGCTGGCGGGGCCGTGGCAGGCGCCGACGCCAGCCTGCGCACCTCGGTGGTGGCGGAGCCGCGCARCAATTCGCTGATGATCCGTGCCTCCAGCCGGGCACGGCTGCAGCAGGCGCGCCAGTTGATCGAGAAGCTCGACCAGCCCTATGCGCGCCCAGGCAATATCTGGGTGGTGCCCCTGAAGAACGCGGAAGCTACCAAGCTGGCGCAGACGCTGCGCGCCATCGTCGCGGCCGACAGCTCCTTCAACACCAGCCAGTCCGGCACGCAGGGTGCAACCGGCGCGGCGGGCGTCGCCGGCGGCACCGGCCTGCTCAACACCTCGACGCCCAACACCGGCCAATACACGGGCGGCAGCACCGGCAGCTCGCGCAGCGGCTCGGGATCCGGCGGTGGCAGCTCGGCCTTCGCGAACTCCTTCGCCACCAACACGCTGCCGACCACCGGGGGCATCATCCAGGCCGACCCGGCCACCAACTCGCTGATCATCACGGCCAGCGAGCCCGTCTACCGCAACCTGCGCGCGGTGATCGAAGACCTCGACATGCGCCGCGCGCAGGTCTATATCGAGTCGATGATCGTGGAAGTGTCTTCCACCCAGACCGGCCAGCTGGGCATCCAGTGGCAGGGCCTGCTCAACTCGCGCAACAGCAACACCAACGCCTTTGCCGGCACCAACTTCGGCACGGGCGGCCAGAACATCATCAACCTGACGGGTGCCGCCGCCGCGATCAACGCGAACGGCGCCGCCGCCATTCCGAGCGTCTCGGGCCTGGTGCCCGACCTGGCCGGCCTGAACCTCGGCATCGTCAACCGGGCGATGGGCCTGGGCGCGCTGCTGCATGCGCTTGGCGCCGACGGCAGCGTCAACCTGCTGTCCACGCCCAACCTGATCACGCTGGAGAACGAGGAAGCCAAGATCCTGATCGGGCAGAACATCCCGGTCACCACCGGCTCCTACGCGCAGACCGGCAGTTCGGCGTCAGTCACGCCATTCCAGACCTTCGACCGCAAGGACGTCGGCATCACGTTGCGGGTCAAGCCGCAGATCACCGATGGCGGCCTGGTGAAGATGCAGATCTACCAGGAATCGTCGTCCGTGGTGCAGGGCACTGCCGCCCTCACCCAGGGCCCGACCACCAATGTGCGCTCGATCGAAACCAACGTGCTGGTGGACGACGGCCAGATCATCGTGCTGGGGGGCCTGATCGAGGACACCTACGGCGATGGCGTGCAGAAGGTGCCGGGCCTGGGTGACCTGCCATGGATCGGCGGGCTGTTCCGCTACGAAAACAAGAACCGCGGCAAGACCAACCTGCTGGTGTTCCTGCGCCCGTACGTGATGCGCACCGCCGGCGCCACCGACCGCCTGACGCAGGACCGCTATGACTATATGCGCGGCCTGCAGCAAGGCTTCGCCTCGCCGAACATCATGGTGCGCGACGGCAATACGCCGATCCTGCCGCCGGCGGACGCGCCCATGGCACCGTTCGTCGATCCGCGCTCGCGCGGGCCGGTGCCGGGTCCGCTGCCGCTGGAGCAGACGCTGCCGCAATCGCAGCAGCAGCAGCAGCAGCAACAACAACAGCAAAGACAGCCGCAAGCCCAGGCGCCCGCGGCCAACGGCACGCCGCTGCCGCCGGGCGTCAATCTTGGCAACGCCACGGTGGACGCCGTCCGCCCGGTGAACTGAGACTCGCCATGGCCACAAGCATCGCCCCCGCCGCCGTGCCCGACGAGCCGCTGGAGCCGCCGTCGACCATCGCCGCGCGCCTCGTCACGTACGGCTTCGCGCGCGAGGCCCGCCTGCTGATCGCGCACCAGCGCACCGACGGCCTGGAGGTGTGGGTCAGCCGCGCCACCTCGCCCGCAGCGCTGGCCGAAGTGGCGCGCGTGCACGGGCCGCTGCGCCTGCGCGTGCTGGAGCCCGATGCGCTGGAGCTCGCCATGTCCGAGGCCTACAACCGCCAGGACAGCGGCAGCGCCGCGCAGGTGGTTGGCGAGGTGGAGGGCGAAGTCGATCTGTCGCGGCTGATGCAGGACATTCCCGCCGTGGAAGACCTGCTGGAGTCCGAGGACGACGCCCCCATCATCCGCATGATCAACGCGCTGCTCACCCAGGCCGCGCGCGAAGGCGCCTCCGATATCCACATCGAGCCGTTCGAGTCATCCTCGGTGGTGCGCTTTCGCGTGGACGGCACGCTGCGCGACGTGGTGCGCCCGAAGAAGGCGTTGCACGGCGCGCTGATCTCGCGCATCAAGATCATGGCGCAGCTCGACATCGCGGAAAAACGCCTGCCGCAGGATGGCCGCATCACGCTGCGCGTGGGCGGGCGTCCCGTGGACGTGCGCGTCTCCACGCTGCCCACCGGCCACGGCGAGCGCGCGGTGCTGCGTCTGCTCGACAAGGAGGCCGGCCGCCTGGATCTCGCCAAGCTCGGCATGGCGCCGGGCACGCTGGGCGGCTTCGATCACCTGATCCGCCAGCCGCACGGCATCGTGCTGGTGACCGGGCCGACCGGCTCGGGCAAGACCACCACGCTGTACGCCGCGCTGTCGCGGCTCGATTCGCGTACCACTAACATCATGACGGTGGAAGACCCGATCGAGTACGACCTCGACGGCATCGGCCAGACCCAGGTCAACCCGCGCATCGACATGACCTTCGGCAAGGCGCTGCGGGCCATCCTGCGCCAGGATCCGGACGTGGTGATGATCGGCGAAATCCGCGACCTGGAAACCGCGCAGATCGCGGTGCAAGCCTCGCTGACGGGCCACCTTGTGCTGGCCACGCTGCACACCAACGACTCGGCTTCGGCGGTGACGCGGCTGGTCGACATGGGCATCGAGCCGTTCCTGCTGTCGTCGTCGCTGCTCGGCGTGCTGGCGCAGCGGCTGGTACGCCGGCTGTGCCAGCACTGCAAGCGCGAGGAAGTGATCGAAGTCACACCCGACGAAGCCGACGTGCTGCTGGCGCAAGGCAAACCGCTGCAACACGTGTGGCATGCGGTGGGCTGCGACAAATGCGGCCACTCGGGCTACCAGGGGCGCATGGGCGTGTATGAGCTGCTCAGCGTGGATGACGAGATCCGCACCATGATCCACCGCCAGTCGGCCGAATCCGAGATCAAGAAGGTGGCTCTGGAGCGCGGCATGCACACCATGCGCCGCGATGCGCAGCGCTGGATCGACTCGGGCGCGACCGCGCTGGAAGAAGTCTTGCGCGTCACGCGCGACTAAGGGCGAGCCCAGAGACATGCCAGCCTATCGTTACGAGGCCGTCGACGCCGCCGGCAAGACCGATCGCGGCGTCATCGAAGCCGACAGCCCCAAGCAGGCCCGCGGCCAGTTGCGCGCGCGCGGGCTGACACCGCTCAATGTGGATCCGCTGGCAGGCGTCGGCGGCGTGCAGAAAAGCAGCACCGCTGCCTTCGTGCGCCGGCTCTCCACGCAAGAGCAAGCGCTGTTCACGCGCCAGCTCGCCAGCCTGATCGTGGCTGGCCTGCCGCTGGACGAAGCACTGGCGGCGCTGGCCGACCAGGCCGAGCGCAGCTATGTGCACGAGCTGCTGGCCGGCATCCGCGCGGACGTGGTCGGCGGCAGCTCGCTCTCGGTGGCGCTGTTGCACCATCCGCGCGATTTTCCGGATATCTACCGCGCGCTGGTTTCCGCCGGCGAGCACTCGGGCCACCTCGGCCTGGTGCTGGAGAAGCTGGCGGACTATATCGAGACGCGCAACTCGCTCACCGCCAAGATCCGGCTGGCCTTTACCTACCCCGCCATCGTCACCGTGGTGGCGTTCGCCATCGTGATCTTCCTGCTGTCCTATGTGGTGCCGCAGGTGGTGAGCGTCTTCGCCAACACCAAGCAGAAGCTGCCGACGCTGACCATCATCATGCTGGCGCTGTCGGATTTCGTGCGCAACTGGTGGTGGGCCGCGCTGGCGTTCATCGTGGCGGTGAGCCTGGGAATTCGCAGCCTGCTGCGCCAGCCCGGCGTGCGCCTGGAGTGGCACCGCTGGCTGCTGACCGCGCCGCTGGTCGGCAAGCTGATCCGCGGCTATAACACCGCGCGTTTCGCCAGCACGCTCGCCATCCTGGTATCCGCCGGCGTGCCCATCCTGCGCAGCCTGCAGGCAGCCGGGGAAACGCTGACCAACGAGGCGCTCAAAGCCAATGTGGATGACGCCACCACGCGGGTGCGCGAAGGCGCCTCGCTGGCGCGCGCGCTGGCGGCGCAGAACCAGTTTCCTTCCGTGCTGGTGCATTTGATCCGCTCCGGCGAAGCCACCGGCAACCTGCCGATCATGCTGGAGCGCGCGGCGCAGGGCGAAGGCGCGGAGCTGGAGCGCCGCACGCTGTTCCTCACCAGCCTGCTAGAGCCGCTGCTGATCCTCAGCATGGGCGTGGTGGTGCTGCTGATCGTGCTGGCGGTGCTGATGCCAATCATCGAGATCAACCAGTTGGTACGGTAGTCCCATAGACGCGGTAGTCATGCGGCTGGCGGCGCAAGCCGGCTGAAATGCAAAACGGCGCCTTGCGGCGCCGTTTTGCGTTCTGACGAGTGCGGCTTATTCGGCAGCCTTCGCCGTCTTCTTCGGTGCGCGCTTGGCCGGTGCGGCGGCGGCTGCCTTCTTGGCTGCGGGCGCAGCCTTTTTGGCGGGAGCGGCAGCCTTCTTGGCCGGCGCAGCAGCCTTCTTGGCGGCTACAGCGGTCTTTTTGGCCGGTGCGGCAGCCTTCTTGGCGGGTGCGGCGGTCTTCTTCGCACGGGCCGGGGCCTTGGCTTTAGCCTTGACGTCAACCACGGGCTCGACCGGCTCGGCAACCTCGACCACCTCGGCGATTTCCACAACCGGAGCGATTTCGACGACTTCGACGACCTCGACGACCTCGGCAACCTCGACCGCTTCCACAACCGGCGCCACCTCGGCAATCTCGATGACTTCGGCGGCTTCGACAACCGCCGCGACCACGGTGGAGGACGGCGCCACGAAGATCGAGCTGTCGATCGGCCACGGGATCTCGCTCAGCGTGACCTCAGGCTTGGGCGGCTTGCGGCGGCGGCCACCGTTCGATTCGCCGTTTTCGCCAGCATCGGCGTCGTCCTGCTCGTCCTCGGACTCGGCGCCGTTGTAAGCCTGCTCCACGCGCTCCAGCACGTCCATCGGATCGACCACGAACGTCGGGGCGGTTTCGCTAGCGGGAGCCGGGGCAGCAAATTCGGGTACCGGCGCGGGCTGCACAGGCAGTGCGGCCTGCTGCGCACGCTCCGGCCGTGAGCCTTGTTGCTGCGGGAAAGGCTGGCGATCACCACCACGCCGCTTGTTGCGGCGATTCTCGCGCCGCTCGCGGTTGTCACGGTTCTCGCGGTTCTCAGCCTGAGGGCTTTCCGCCTGGGCATTCTCGCCCACACGGCTCTCACCCTGGCGGTTCTCGGGCTGACGGTTCTCACCCTGGCGGTTCTCGCCCTGACGGTTCTCGCCCTGACGGTTCTCGCCCTGACGGTTCTCGCCCTGACGGTTCTCGCCCTGACGGTTCTCGCCCTGACGGTTCTCGCCCTGGCGGTTCTCGCCCTGGCGGTTCTCGCCCTGGCGGTTCTCGGGCTGACGGCTCTCAGGCTGACGGTTCTCGGGCTGGCGGCTCTCGGCCTGGCGCTCGTCGCCCTGGCGGGGCTCGGCTTCGCCGGACTTCGAACGGCGCTTCAGGCGCACCCACAGCGTCTTGTTGTTGTTGCCGTTGCGGGTCTCGACTTCGAACAGGCCCGTCGCGGCTACCAGCTCGGAGAGCTTGCCATAGCCGTAGTTGCGCGAGTCGAACTCGGGTGCCTGCTTGGCGATGTGGTTACCCATGCCGCCGAGCGTGGCCCAGCCTTCTTCGTCGGAGACCGCTTGCGAGGCGCTTTGCAGCAAGCGCACCAGGCGCGAATCCTGGCGCAGCTCGCCGCTGTTGCGCTTGCGCGCGGGCGCGGCGGCGCCGTCGGCTTCCGTATCGGTGTCGGTATCGGCGTCGCTGCGCAGCACGTCGGCAAAGATGAACTTGTCGCAGGCCGTGACGAAGGGCTTGGGCGTCTTGCGTTCGCCAAAGCCGTACACGGTCAGGCCCTGCTCGCGGATGCGCGAGGCCAGACGGGTGAAGTCGCTATCGCTGGAGACGATGCAGAAGCCGTCGAAGCGGCCCGTGTACAGCAGGTCCATCGCGTCGATGATCATCGCGCTGTCGGTGGCGTTCTTGCCGACCGTGTAGCGGAACTGCTGGATCGGCTGGATGGAGTGCGACAGAAGGCGCTCCTTCCAGCCGGCCAGGTTGGGCTTGGTCCAGTCGCCGTAGATCCGCTTGACGGCGGCTACGCCGTACTTGGCGACTTCGGCCAGCAGGCCTTCGACGATGGCGGGCGCCGCATTGTCGGCGTCGATCAGCACGGCCAGGGTCGCAGTGCCCTGGCGGGAGGAAATAGTCATGTTGGGTCCTGGAGGCCGGTCGGCCTCGGATGGGGCGGGTTGCACCGGGGCACAATCCCTGGAGATATGGCGCACGGTCCGCATCTGCCCGTTTGTTGCGTAAACCTGTTTGCAACGCAGTGTACACGCGAAGCGTGTCCATTCGGGAAAGCACGCCTGTGGCGGGCGCGCTTTTTGCTGCGTCGCAAGGTGCCGCCCCCTTGGGGGCGGTGCTACCATGCTGCAACGAGACACGGCCGTTTTCCGCCTTCACAAGAGGCGGCGTACGGTCGCCCACAACTGAAGTGAGTCGGCGATCCCGACTGCATGCCCCATAGAGGAGCACCTATGAATGCCCCCCTGACCCCTCCGGTCAGCGACGCCATCCGCCGCGCGCTCGCAAATGTTTCCCTGGAAGACAAATACACGCTGGAGCGTGGCCGCATTTATATCAGCGGCACGCAGGCGCTGGTACGCCTGCCGATGCTTCAGCGCGAGCGCGACCGCGCCGCCGGCCTGAACACGGCCGGCTTTATCTCTGGTTACCGCGGCTCGCCGCTAGGCGCGCTGGATCAGGCGCTATGGAAGGCCAAGCAGCATCTGGCCGCGCACGACATCGTGTTCCAGGCGGGATTGAATGAAGACCTGGCTGCCACCTCGGTATGGGGCTCGCAGCAGGTGAATATGTATCCGGACGCCAAGTTCGAGGGCGTGTTCGGCATGTGGTACGGCAAGGGCCCGGGCGTGGACCGCACGAGCGACGTCTTCAAGCACGCCAACTCGGCCGGCTCCTCGAAGCATGGCGGCGTGCTGGTGCTGGCGGGCGACGACCACGCCGCCAAATCGTCCACGCTGGCGCACCAGTCCGAGCATATCTTCAAGGCCTGCGGCCTGCCGGTGCTCTATCCCTCGAACGTGCAGGAGTATCTCGACTACGGCCTGCACGCCTGGGCCATGAGCCGCTACTCCGGCCTGTGGGTGTCGATGAAATGCGTGACCGATGTGGTGGAGTCGTCGGCATCGGTGGAGCTGGATCCGCATCGCGTGGAAATCGTGCTGCCGCAGGATTTCATCCTGCCGCCGGGCGGCCTGAATATCCGCTGGCCCGATCCGCCCCTGGAACAGGAAGCGCGCCTGCTCGACTACAAGTGGTACGCCGGCCTGGCCTATGTGCGCGCCAACAAGATCGACCGCATCGAGATCGATTCGCCGCATGCGCGCTTCGGCATCATGACCGGCGGCAAGGCCTATCTCGACACGCGCCAGGCGCTGGCCAACCTGGGCCTGGACGACGAGACCTGCGCGCGCATCGGCATCCGCCTGTACAAGGTGGGCTGCGTGTGGCCGCTGGAAGCGCATGGCGCGCGCGCCTTCGCCGAAGGCCTGCAGGAGATCCTGGTGGTCGAGGAGAAGCGCCAGATCATGGAGTACGCGCTCAAGGAAGAGCTCTACAACTGGCGCGACGACGTGCGCCCCAAGGTCTACGGCAAGTTCGACGAAAAAGACAATGCAGGCGGCGAATGGTCGATCCCGCAGAGCAACTGGCTGCTGCCGGCGCACTATGAACTGTCGCCCGCCATCATCGCCCGCGCCATCGCCACGCGCCTCGACAAGTTCGAGCTGCCCGCCGACGTACGCGCGCGCATTGCCGCGCGCATCGCGGTGATCGAGGCCAAGGAAAAAGCCATGGCCGTGCCGCGCGTGGCGGCAGAGCGCAAGCCCTGGTTCTGTTCGGGCTGCCCGCACAACACCTCCACCAACGTGCCCGAAGGCTCGCGCGCGCTGGCCGGCATCGGCTGCCACTACATGACGGTGTGGATGGACCGCAGCACCAGCACCTTCAGCCAGATGGGCGGCGAAGGCGTGGCATGGATCGGGCAAGCGCCCTTCGCCGGTGACAAGCATGTGTTCGCCAACCTGGGCGACGGCACCTACTTCCACTCCGGCCTGCTGGCGATTCGCGCATCGATCGCGGCAGGCGTCAACATCACCTACAAGATCCTCTACAACGACGCAGTCGCCATGACCGGCGGCCAGCCGATCGACGGCAAGCTGTCGGTACAGGACGTGGCCTTCCAGGTGGCGGCCGAGGGCGCGAAGAAAATCGTCGTCGTCACCGACGAGCCTGAAAAGTACAGCGCCGCCATCAAGCTGCCGCAAGGCGTGGAAGTACACCACCGCGACGAGCTCGACAAGATCCAGCGCGAGCTGCGCGAGGTGCCCGGCGCCACCATCCTGATCTACGACCAGACCTGCGCCACCGAAAAGCGCCGGCGCCGCAAGCGCGGCACCTACCCCGATCCGGCCAAGCGCGCCTTCATCAACGACGCGGTCTGCGAAGGCTGCGGCGACTGCTCGGTGAAGTCGAACTGCCTGTCGGTGGAGCCGCTGGAAACGGAGCTTGGCACCAAGCGGCAAATCAACCAGTCGTCCTGCAACAAGGACTTCTCGTGCGTCAACGGCTTCTGCCCGAGCTTCGTCACGGCCGAAGGCGCGCAGGTGAAGAAGCCCGAGCGCCACGGCGTGTCGATGGACAACCTGCCGGCCTTGCCGCAACCGGCGCTGCCCGGCCTTGAACATCCCTACGGCGTGCTGGTCACGGGCGTGGGCGGCACCGGCGTGGTCACCATCGGCGGCCTGCTCGGCATGGCCGCGCACCTGGAAAACAAGGGCGTGACCGTGCTCGACATGGCCGGCCTGGCGCAAAAGGGCGGCGCGGTGCTCTCGCACGTGCAGATTGCCGCGCACCCGGACCAGCTCCACGCCACCCGCATCGCCATGGGCGAAGCGGATCTGGTGATTGGCTGCGACGCCATCGTCAGCGCCACCGACGATGTCATCTCCAAGACCCAGGTAGGACGCACGCGCGCCATCGTCAACACGGCACAGACGCCCACCGCCGAGTTCATCAAGAATCCCAAGTGGCAATTCCCCGGCCTGTCGGCGGAACAGGACGTGCGCAATGCAGTGGGCGAAACCTGCGACTTCATCAACGCCAGCGGCCTGGCCGTGGCGCTGATCGGCGACGCCATCTTCACCAACCCGCTGGTGCTGGGCTACGCCTGGCAAAAGGGCTGGCTGCCGCTATCGCTGGACGCGCTGGTGCGCGCCATCGAGCTCAACGGCACGGCGGTGGAAAAGAACAAGGCCGCCTTCGACTGGGGCCGCCACATGGCGCACGACCCCGAGCACGTGCTGTCGCTCACCGGCAAGCTGCGCAACACCGCCGAAGGCGCGGAAGTGGTCAAGCTGCCCACCTCCTCCGGCGCCCTGCTGGAAAAGCTGATCGCGCACCGCGCCGAGCACCTGACTGCCTATCAGGATGCCGCTTACGCGCAGGCCTTCCGCGACGCGGTGAACCGTGTGCGCGCTGCGGAAAGCGCACTGGTCGGCAGTGGCAAGCCGCTGCCGCTGACCGAAGCGGCGGCGCGCAACTTGTCCAAGCTGATGGCCTACAAGGACGAGTACGAAGTCGCGCGCCTTTATACCGATCCGGTCTTCCTCGACAAGCTGCGCAACCAGTTCGAAGGCGAGCCCGGCCGCGATTACCAGCTCAATTTCTGGCTGGCGCCGCCGCTGTTGGCCAAGCGCGACGAAAAGGGCCATTTGGTGAAGCGCCGCTTCGGCCCGTCCACCATGAAGCTCTTCGGCGTGCTGGCCAAGCTCAAAGGCCTGCGCGGCGGCATGTTCGATGTGTTCGGCAAGACCGCCGAGCGCCGCACCGAGCGCGCGCTGATCGGCGAGTATCGTGCGTTGCTGGAGGAGCTGACGCGTGGTTTGAGCGCAGCCAATCACGCGACTGCGATCACGCTGGCCAGCCTGCCCGACGACATTCGCGGCTTCGGGCACGTCAAGGACGACAACCTGGCGAAGGTGCGTACGCGCTGGACGGCGCTGCTTGAGCAGTTCCGGCATCCGGAGACGGCGCAGCAGGTGGCTTGAGTTTTAGCTTGAACGGAGCGCCGCCGCGAGGGGGCGCTTCGGTTGTTGTCGGACCCCACATTTTCGGAAATGTGGGGTCTTTTTGTTTCTGTCGCGACATGCCCGGCATCACGATTTCGCCCGGGCTGGCGGTTGAGTCCAACGAAATGGAGGCAGAGGACCCGTGTTCCGCTTACTTCTCCAGTGGCTGCGGCCCGGGGCAGCAGGGATGCGGACATCGCGGGATGATTGAAATCTCCGCAACGTTGGTGAGGTGGCGCAGTTCCGGACCTGGCCTCAGGTCGTCGCTAAATCTACGGACAGCTGATTCTTCGATGTCCACCTTGTCGATACCCATATTCGAAAGCGTAGACAATAGGTTCTTTCGCCTCTGCTCCGCCAGCTTGGCTGACACACCTACGCGCGCATTCTGGCGAACATAGACCAGATACTTCCCTCCACTCGGGAGCCACAGCCTAAGTTGTGCCCGCCAATTTGCCAGACGCATGACCTCACTTGCCGATAGATCAGATCGACCATTTGAAAACACGGGCTCGTAGTCAACGTACCCCAAGGTGCACCCCATTGTGGGAAGTGAAAACAAGAATACGGTCGCAACGAGTAGCCGTTTCACTATGGCCTCCACACCGGCGTCAGTCCATCCCAATTTGGAATGTTTGCAACGTAGGCAGCGATACTATCCGCATTATTCAGGCAGAACTTATCACGAGCAGCCTGCTTTTGTGCCCACTTGATATTGCTCCATGAATCCTCCGTATTCATTGCTGCTGGAAAATGCGATACCTCATGAATCAAAGTCGTTAGTTTGGAATCATTGGCCGATGGAGTAGCCTTATTTCGATTAGCCTCATCCGGCATCGTGCAGAAAAGGTGTCCAATGAAAATTGAATACGTCCCGTCCGGCTTGCAGATGGAGGCGGCCGCTGGAATCTCATCACCCTTCGCGCGCGGCACGCACCCAACCCGGGCGAGCGCTTCCTTTGTTTGGCGCTCATAGTTCCTGTCAGTCAGCCCGCGCATGACCTCCCGCATCCGGGCCAACCCATCACGCAATGTCTCGCGCGTATCCTCCCTCGCGTTGCCAAACCAAAGCCTGACCTTGTCCTGATCCGCCCGATTCCACCGGTCCAGTTCGACCAGACGGTCAGCCAGCAGCCGCACAGCCTTGTCCCGCAGCCGGTTCATCGTGGCGTAGAACTCCGCGTTGCTCATGTTCTGGCAGATCAGCGTGGGATCGTTTTCAGACGTTTCCCTGGGCGCCCCCGCCACCAGTTTGTTCGATGTCTCCACCGGCGCGGCGGCAGCGCTATCCGCCAGAAAATGCGTGCGACCGCCACGGTTCACCTGAATGGTGAAGGTGTTCTGCGAGGCAATGACAATCGGCTTGACGGCACATTTGCAGTTGACGCGGGCGCCTTCCACCAGGATCTGCTTGTCCATCAGGCTGAACGCGGGGTAGCAATCATTGGTGACGGTGCCGCCGCTCTTGCACACCGGGCAGGTGGCAAAGTCCCCCTCGACGCCAACCCGCGCGCCGTGGTGCGTCATCTCCCCGGTGCCCATCAGCATGCCGTTGTTACTGGTGCGATCCCCATCGCGAAGCGCACATCGCAAATTCATCATAAGAAGACCCTCTCTAATAGCGTGTTCTTGCGGAAACTCGATAGCCGGCCTGAAGCCGGCCGTTCAGGCAACCGCCTTGCGCTCCGGCTTGTCGAAGAAAACCGCGATGGGCACGAAGTGCCATTGCGCGGCTTCGGGGTCGTAAAGGGCAACCTGGTTGATCTGCGCCCCCACGGAGACCATTCCGGGCATGCGCTGTATGGCCAGCGCCACGGCCTGATGCCGTTGCTGTTCCGTCCAGCTTTCCAGCAGGCAATGCGAATCCGCGTGCGCGAAGAGCCCGGCGTGTTCGCGCAGGCGTTCATACTTGGCAATGCCTTGCTGGTCGATCTCGAGCTCGATGGCATCGTGCCGCGCTGGCGGGATCTCGTCGGTCTGCATCATGCAAACGCTGGCGAGCGCCCCTTTGCGCCGGACCACGATCCGGCCGTCGCTCGCGGCCCAGCCGCAGTGCAGGTTGATATGGAGCTTTCCGCCGCTATCCCGGATCAACGTCCGGGGATCGAAAGCCGCCGCATGCGCGACGTGATAAGGCTTGCCCGGGCTAGACACGAACGCCGCGTTCAGCAGTGCGTCAAAGGGCGAGATATGGACGGCCAGTGCCGAGCCGGCATCGGCATTGCCCTCCTCCACGAATTCGCAAGAGGCGTTGCACCAGTCCGGCTGGCCGTCTCCTGGTGCGTAGTTGATCAGCACGAACAGGGYTGGCCGGGTATGCAGAACAGGCCCGCATGGGCGAAAGGGCGTGTTGGGCAGCGCCATAAAAGTGCACCTCCTATAGGTTACATTTGGGGTGCCTCAACCTATACCCAACACGGTGCGATGAAAGAATAGGAAATTTCTCCTTTTGCTTGGGAATTGCGCGAAGGCAGAGCAATGCCGGGAGATGGAAAGGGTTAAGGCATTGCTAACGCAGCGATATCAGCGGTCCCGATGCTTCAACGCGAACAGGGTCATCCCCCAGAACGGCACCCACCAGATCAGGTCGCTGCACAGCACGAACAAGCCACTGCGCCATGCGAACACGCCGGTCAGCGCGCCGTGCAAGAAGCCCAGCGGCCCCAGCGTCTTGCCCACCAGTCCCACCACCACCAGCGGCCAGTAGCGCAGCATGTCCTGCGCCGCGATCCAGTAGCCCAGCGCGTAGACACCCACCATCATGCCGATGCAGCGGATCATGGCGTCGGGCGTGGCCGGCATGCCCAGCCAGTCGAAGATCTGCGACGGCCACAGGCTCAGCGCAATCGCATAGAGCAGGTTATAGAGCGCTGCCAGCCGCAGTACGGCGGGCATCCACGCCGGTACGCGGGGCAGGCTGACGGACGCATTGCGCCCGATGGTTGAATTGGACCTCATGCCACATTCTCCAGGTTAGGTTCAGGTTCGGGTTCAGGTTCGGGTTCGGGTTCGCGGATGGTCAGCACGCCGTCATAGCGCAGCAGGTAGCCCAGGCGTGGCGCCCATATGCGCACGTCGCAGCGATAGCTGTGCGCATCCCGTGCGCGTTCGCTGGCCAGCACGTGCAGCCACGGCACGGTCAGGCCGAACAGGCTGACGCCGCGGCTGGCCTGCCACAGCCGGCCGGTGCCATCGACACGCGTTGCCAGCACGATTGCCAGCGGCCCCATGCGCTCCGTCACCTGCCCGGCCCGCGCGAGCCGCATGTGGCTCGCCACGATGTGCCCGCCGATGCTGCGGTGCCAGCGCTCGCCGGCGGGCTCCGGCGAGATGCTCACAAGGGTCGCCGCCGCCGCCGCGGGCCGGGGCAGCGCCGACAGCCGCATCAGCGCGCGCAGCCAGCGCCGCGCGCTCCAGCGCACCCTTAGCGAGCCGCGCAGGTGCACGCCCTCGGCACGATGCACGCGCTGCAGCACCGGCGGCAGGCTGGCAAGGGCGGCACCCAGCATGGTCCCGTACAGGCTTTGCGGGCCACCATCCGTGCCATGCGCGGCCGACGTGCTCATCGACATGCCCGCCCGTTGCCGAGCAGGTCCTCCAGCGCCAGCTGCAGGGTCGGGAAGCGGAAGGCATAGCCCTCCTGCTGCAGGCGCGCAGGCGCCACGCGCAGCCCGTCGAGCAGCAGCGTGGCCTGCTCGCCCAATGCCAGTCGCATCGGCCATGCGGGCGTAGGCATGAAGGCGGGCCGGCGCAGCAGCGCAGCCGCCGCGCGCACGAACCCGGCCTGGCTCGGGGTATCCGGCGCAACCAGGTTATAGATGGCGGCAACCGCCGGGGCGGCTTGCGCGGCGTCACCCCGGCAGAGCCAGGCGATCACGCCGAGCACGTCGTGAATGTGTACCCAGCTCTGCGCTTGCCGGCCGCTGCCCATCGGGCCGCCGAAGCCGAGCCACACCGGCATCAGCATGGCGGGCAGCGCGCCTTGATGGCCATAGACCACGCCGAGGCGCAGGATGGCTAGCGGGATGCCGAGCGGCGTCACGGCGCGGGCCGCGTCCTCCCACTGCTGGCACAACTGCGAGGCAAAGATGTCCTGCGGCGCGCTGGCCTCGGTACGCTGGCTCAGGTCGTCGTCACCCTGGATGCCGTAGAAGCCCACCGCCGAACCGTTGATCATCAGGCGCGGCCGGTGCGCCGCAGCGGCCAGCCACGCCGCCAGCGCGCGCGTGGTGGCCACGCGGCTTTGCACCAGGCTGTGCTTGCGTGCGGCACTCCAGCGCGGGCCGAGGATGGGCGCGCCGGCAAGGTTGATCACCACATCGAAGCGCACAGCCGGATCGATCTGCGCCAGCGAGCCGACGCATGCGGCGCGGCCGTCGAACAACTGCGCCGCCACGCGCGGGTTGCGCGCCCAGATCGTCACGCGATGGCCATCGGCCAGCAGCGAGCGCACCAGCGCCTGCCCGATAAAGCCGGTGCCGCCGGTCAGCAGGAACGATTGCGCGCGCCGGGAGGGATCGGCGCCGGCGAAATCGAACGACGGCGTAGCGCCGGCGCGGGCCGCCAGCGAGCGGCTTGCGAACGCATCGCGCACGCCAGAGGCGGCCACGCCGAGCGCGAATACGCTCAGCACCCAGCTTTGCCAGCCTTGCGGATTGAGGTGCAGGCCCGATGGCAGGTCCCACCAGGCTTGCGAATGCCAGGCCAGCAGGCCAAAGATCACGCCGCCGTTGATGGCCAGCACGGTATGCGTCACCCGCTCGCTCGGCGGCAGGCTGCGGGTCTGGTCTTCCACCACGAAGTCGCGCAGCGTGAGCAGGATCTCGATGGCGACGATGGCCCATAGCGGCACCAGCCAGGCGCCGCCCCAGGCAAACCACGCCAGGCCGCCAAACAGCACGCCATACAGCACCGCCCGGATCGCGTGCAGGCGCAGCTCCGGCGCGGCGTTGTGCTGCTGCGGCAAGGCGCAGCGCAGTTCATGATGCCAGACGGTATCGAAGGCACCCATCAATCCCTGCACGATCAGCAGGTTGAGGATGACGGTGTACAGCGTGCCGCTGGTGGGGTCCATCTCAAGCATCCTTATTTACATTAATTTCTGTCTTAAGAGAAATATCTGGCCCAAAAAAGCGGCCACCGCGGCGGCCTGCTTTTCATGCCTGTGCTACTTGCCGGCTTCGCGGGCGCGCTGGTCGCCACGCACCAGCTTCTGGATACGCGCGCCGAGCTTCATCACCTTGACCAGGGTATCGGGCGAGAGGCGCAGCATTTCGTCGCCCCAGCTGCCCAGCGTTTCCATCAGCTGCAAGGTGGCGATGATGCGCTTTTGCACTTCCTTGCTCTCCTTGGCGAACGCGGGATTGTTCACGCATTCGTGCAAGGCGTCGATGGTGGGATCGAACTCGCGCTGCTTGCGCTCGCGCACCACGGTGCGGAACAGGTCCCACACATCGGTGATGGTCTCGAAGTGATCGCGCCGGTCGCCCATCATGTGCACGGTGCGGATCAGCTTCCAGTTCTGCAGCTCCTTGAGGCTGTTGCTGACGTTGGAGCGTGCGACGTTGAGCGTGTCGGCGATTTCCTCGGCCGGCAGCGGGTGCTCGGCAAGGAACAGCAGGGCGTGAATCTGCGCGACGGTGCGATTGACGCCCCACTTAGAGCCCATTTCGCCCCAGTGCAGGACAAAGCGTTGTGCGACCGGTTGAAGTTCCATGCCTGACAGTTTATCTGTTCGGAAATTTCCGTCAAGACAGAAATTCAACTTCCTGCAGTCAACCTATGGTGGCCAGGTTCAGGCCGGCTGCGCCAGCGTGCTCTCGTTTTCCTTCACGTACATGGAGTTGCGCGGGCGGGCGAACACGCGCCGCACCATCGGCTCGAAGAACGACAGCGGCAACGTGTCGTAGTCCTGCATGAAGGCCGCGCCGTCGTACTTGGCGCAGAATTCCGCGGTGCGCTCGAACAGCGCGGGCTGGTCGCGGAATTGCTCGCGCAGGTTGCGGTCCAGGCCCAGGTGATGAAAGAAGTAGTAGCCCTGGAACACGCCGTGCTTCTCCACCATCCACAGATTCTCCGGGCTGACGAAGGGCTTGAGGATGGCGGCGGCGATGTCGGGATGGTTGAAGCTGCCAAGCGTGTCGCCGATATCGTGCAGCAGCGCGCATACCACGTACTCCTCGTCGCGCCCGTCGCGGTGGGCCAGCGTGGCGGTCTGCAGGCAGTGGGTCAGGCGGTCGATGGGAAAGCCGCCGCAGTCGCCGTCGAGCAGCCGGAGGTGATCGAGCACGCGGTCGGCCAGCGCCTGCGCGAAGGGCATGAACTCGGCGGATATCGCCGCCCAGTCCTCGCGCGTGCCTTGTTCCATGTGGCTGAAGGTGGCGCGGGCGTGCGTGGTCGTTTCGCTCATTGTGGGGTCTCCGTGCAGGGTGATCCTGCTAGTTTTGCTTGTTTTGTTTGTGATGAACAACGATTGAACAAACATCGAGCAACGATTCTGGCACAGGTTTGGGGGCTACACTGTCAAGGACTTAACATTGCCGCCGCCTGCCGCGGCGCATCGATCCGCATGCAGATCCGCCCTTACCTGGCCGCCGACGAAGCCGCCATCATCGACCTCTGGCAAGCCTGCGGCCTGACCCGGCCATGGAATGACCCGAAGAAAGACATTGCCCGCAAGCTGACCGAGCAGGCCGAGCTGTTCCTGGTGGGCGAAGTCGAGGGTCGCCCGGTGGCATCGGCCATGGTCGGCTTCGACGGCCATCGCGGCTGGGTCTACTACCTGGCGGTGCACCCGGATCACCAGCGCCGCGACTACGGCCGCCGCCTGATGGCGCACGCCGAGCAGTTGCTGATCGAGCGGGGCTGCCCCAAGATCAACCTGCTGGTGCGCAGCGGCAACAGCAAGGTCATCGACTTTTACCGCAGCCTCGGGTACGCGCAGGACGAGGCGGTCAGCCTGGGCAAGCGGCTGATTCCGGATATCTGAGCGCTGGGAGCGCTGGGAGTTTTGGCCATGTTCCGCATCCTTGGCATCGATCACCTCGTCCTGCGTACCGGCAACGTGACGGCGCTCATGCGTTTCTATGTGGACGTGCTTGGCTGCAATGTCGAACGCGTGCAGGCGGAATTCGGCCTGATCCAGTTACGTGCGGGCAGCGGGCTGATCGACCTGGTAGCGTTGGACGGCCCCCTGGGCCGTGCCGGCGGCGCCGGGCCGGGCAGGGAAGGCCGCAACCTCGACCACTTCTGCCTGCGCCTCGATCCATTCGATGCCGACGCGATCGGCGCCCACTTGCGCGCGCACGGCGTGGAACCGGGTCCTGTGGAGATGCGCTTCGGCGCCGAAGGCAAAGGCCCCTCGATCTACGTGCACGACCCGGACGGCAATATGGTGGAGCTCAAAGGGCCGCCCACGGGTAAGCAATAGCCGCCAGCCCATGTGACTCAAGGTGGGCATTCCGCCTGGATGCCCGCTACAATTCCCGCTCACCCCCTCGCCGCCAAGCGCGCCATCCGCCTCCTCGCGGCGGCCATTGCGCGGCGGTACATACCGCGTCCAGGCGCGCCATGACACGACAAGACGCCCCACCCGGCCCACGCGCCATCTCGCCACGCCAGCTGGTCTGGACCCTTGGCATCACCGAAACGATTTCCTGGGGCACGCTGTATTTCGCCTTCACCGTGTTCATCGGGCCGATGAGCGCGACGCTGGGCTACTCCAAGCCCTTCCTTGCCGGCGGCTATTCGCTCGGGCTGCTGGTCTGGGCGATGTGCTCGTTCGCGGTGGGCCGCCTGCTCGACCGCGTGCCGGCGCGCGCCGTGATGTGCGCGGGTTCCGTGCTGGCCGGCTCCGGCCTGCTGCTGTGGGCATGGAGTCCGAACCAGGCGGCCTTCCTGCTGATGTGGATACCCATCGGGCTGGCCATGGCGACCACGCTGTACGAGCCCGCCTTCGTCGTGCTGCGCCAGGCCTTTGGCGATGGCTACCAGAAGTCCATCGTCACCGTGACGCTGATGGCGGGCTTTGCCAGCACCATCTTCGTGCCGCTGGCGCAATGGCTGGTGCTGCACCTGGGCTGGCGCGAGACGCTGCTGTGCTTCGCCGGGCTCAACCTCTTCGTTTGCGCGCCCTTGCACGCCCGCCTGCGCTATGCGGCGCATGCCACCTACGCGGCCGCGCCGGCGCCAGCCCCGCTGGCGGATGCCGCGCAACCGGGCATCGCCGGGATCGCGCTGCGCCAGCCGGTATTCTGGGCGGTGGTGCTGGCCTTCACCGCGCTGGCGGTGATTGCCTCGCTGCTGGGCGCCCACCTGATCCCGATGCTGACCGAGAAGGGCTTGCCGCTGGGCGAGCAACTGGTGGTGGCGGCGCTGATCGGCCCGGCGCAAGTGGTGGGCCGCCTGGTGATGATGCGTTTTCCCGTGCGCCACCCGCTGCGGCTGTCGCTGCCGGTCTATCTGGTGATGAGCCTGGGCCTGCTGTGCTTTGCGCTCGGCTATGGCAAATGGCTGATGCTGGCGGCGGTGCTGTATGGCTGCGCCAACGGCATCAACACCATGCTGCGCGCCATGGCCATGCCGGAACTGATCTCGCGCCACCATTACGCCACCCTCAACGGCCTGATGATGACGCCGGTGCTGCTGATGCAGGCCGCCGCGCCTTGGCTGGGCGCCTTGCTGTGGCGCGCCGCGGGCGGCTACTGGCTGATGCTGTGGGTGATGGTGGCGCTGGCGCTGACGGCGCTGGCGGCTTTCGGCTTTGCCCTGCACCAGCGCGGGCTGCTGCGCGCGTCCAGCCACGCGGCGGCGGCGTAGCCGGCCACGCTGGCTGGCCGGCTGCGCCGCCGGTCATGCGCCCGACGCACCGATATGCGACGATGCAGGGCTCGATTACCCTGCAGCGCCCGCCAGGGCACCTCCCGCGCTGCCCCCGGCGCGGTTGACCGTGCCCGCCGCCAATATGCCAGATTCTGCTTCCCCCGACCTGACCCAGCCGCCCTCCTCCTCCTGCGCAACGCTCGCCGCCGCACCAGTCTGCGCGCGGCGCGTGGAGCACGCCGCGCGCGCCACCATGGCGCTGTTTTTTGTCAACGGCGCCACCTTTGCCACCTGGGGCGTGCACATCCCGACCATCAAGGCGCGCTTCGGCTTGTCGGATGCGGTGCTGTCGCTGGCCATGCTGGCCGTGGCCGGGGGCGCCATCGCGGCGATGGGTCCGGTGGGGCGCTGGGTGGGGCGCGTGGGCAGCGCGGCCGCTTGCCGACGCAGCGGGCTGGTCTACGCCCTGGCTACCGTGGCCATCCTGGCCATGCCGGAGTTTGCCTTGCTGATCCTGGCGCTGATCGCCTTCGGCATGGCCAACGCGGCCTTCGACGTGGGCATGAACGCGCAGGCCGCCACAGTTGAAGCCAGCCGCGCGCGGCCCATCATGTCCGCGCTGCACGGCATGTTCAGCCTGGGCGGCATGGCAGGCGCGGCGGTTGGCGGCGTGCTCCTGGGCCTGGGCGTGCCGCCGCTGGCGCACGCCCTCGGCATGGCGGTGCTGACCGCTGCGGTCACGGCGGGCGCGGCGCCCTGGCTGCTGGACGACCATCCCGTGCCGGCACCTTCCGCGCATCACCGCGCGCATGCGGTGCGCGCGCTCTGGCTGCTGGGCCTGATGGCGTTCCTGGGCCTGGTTGGCGAGGGTGCGATGTATGACTGGTCCAGCGTCTACATGCGCGAGGTGGCGCTGGCGCCGGACGCCTGGATCAGCGCCGGCTATGCCGCCTTCTCCGGTGGGATGGCCTGCGGCCGCTTTGGCGGCGACCGCCTGCGCGCGCGCTGGTCGGATGCGCCCACGCTCGGCGCCAGTGCCTGGGTAGCGTTCGCGGGGATCCTGCTGGCGCTGTCGTGGCCAGCGCCGGCGGCATCCCTGGTCGGCTTCGCGCTGATGGGCCTGGGCGCGGCGAACATGGTGCCGATCTTCTTCGTGGCGGCTTCGCGCCTGCCGGGTGTGGCGCCGGCGGAAGCCATCTCGCGCGTGGCGCGCTTTGCCTATATCGGCTTGCTGATGGGGCCGGTGATGATTGGCGGCGTGGCCCATGTCAGCAGCTTGCAATACGGACTGGGGGTGGTTGCCCTCACCATGGGCTGGATCGCCGCGGCGGGCGCGCGCCTGGCGCGCCCTTACCTATTGGCCCGCAAGGCATGACGCCCGGGGGGCTGGCTCAGGCAGCCTCGCTCCACGCCGGGGCAGGGTGCGTGCCGGCCCCTTCGAACACGAATGTATCCATCGCCAGCACGCCATAAGTGACCTCATCGGCCACGCGTGCCACGCGCGCCACGCCGGCCGGCGCCTGCTCGGCGGGCACGCCTTCATGCGGGCCCAGCGCCGCGCCCAGCGCCACGAAGAACGGCAGCAAATGCTCGTCGGCGGGATGGGCGCGGCGCGCATACGGCGCCTGCGCGCGATAGTCCGCTAAGCGCGTGGTGTCACCGGTAGCGAGCGCATCGTCCAGTGCCTGGATCATCCAGCCGCGGAATGCCTCCACATAGGGCTCGACGGGCGAGCCGTGCTGCTCGCGCCGGCCCCCGGCACCGAAGACTTCCTGCAGGTTGTGGGTAAAGCTGCCCGAGCCGAGCACCAGCACGCCCTCGTCGCGCAGCGGCGCCAGCGCCCGGCCGATCTCGATCTGGGCTGCGGGGGGGAGATAGGGGTTCAAGGCCAGCTGCACCACCGGGATGTCGGCATCCGGGAAGAGATGTCGCATCGGCATCCAGGCGCCGTGGTCCAGCGGGCGCTCATCGTCCTGCAGCACCACCGCGGCGCCGGGGACTTGCGCGGCCTCGACCAGCGCCTTGACGCGAGCGGCCAGCCCCGGCGAGCCCGGGGCGTCGTAGCGCAGTTCATACAGCGCGCGCGGGAAGCCGCCGAAGTCGTGCCAAGCCTCCTGCCGCTCGCGGGTGCCGACCACCAGGGTGCTGTAGATCCAGTGCGCCGAGACGACCAGCACGGCGCGCGGCTTGCGCGCCCTGAGCACTTGGCCGAGGGCGTCGAAGGCGGCGCCGCTCGGGCCCGGCTCGAGGGCAAGCATGGGCGAACCGTGGGAGATGTAGATGGCGGGAAGCATGATGGCGGCCTTCAAATCCTTTTGATAGCAGTGTTTAGTTTGACAAGACTGCCCTGCCCCAGCGCCACCCATTTGCGGACACCTCCATCAAAAAACTTGAATTCACGCGGCGCCACCGCACTTCCCACCACCGCATGCGCACCCTGCCCACCCCGCGAGCGTGGGGTGCACCACACGACGCTTTAAAGATTCGGACACGCGGCGGGCAATCGGCTTATGATTCCAGCACGGGGTCCGGTCCAGCTTTGCGCGGCGCAATGCGTTGTCCGCGCGGGCCCGGGCAAACCCCGCATGACTGGATACGACGCGCCATGAAGCGTGTCAGGCTGGAGAACACCGTGGTCAAGCGCACAGCCCACAGGCCCTTGCTGCCCCATGCGAACTGGTGGCAGCCAGGCGTGTATGCCAGCGGACCGGCTGTGCTCCTATGGATCGCCGCCCGCCTGCCCGCCCCCCTGCTGGTGGATGTATTCAACGCGCCTGACGCCCCGGCGCTGCTCAACCATGTGGGCGATTCCGTCTTCGTGGCCGGGTGGGTCGGCAGCGCCCTGTGGCTGTGGCTCACGCGCCAGCGGCCGGATACGCCAGAATCGCAACAAGACGCCGGCCCGGGCGAGACGCCCGATGCCCGCAGCGCGCGCCAGCATCACGCCAGCCAGCCCTGAATCCCCGCCATCGCGCCACCAGGATGCGGGCACGCGCATGCGTGCTTCACGTGGAACATTCCATGGGGCGCTGGCCGCTCAGCCGGCCATGCGGACCTGACTCCACACGCTGCCATCCTGCTGGCCAATTAAAGAATCGCTTACTATTCTGCCTTTCAGAACGCATGCCCGGTTTCGGGGCAGGCCTCCCGCCGATTTCCCACCGCATCAAACGCCACATGCAAGCCAACGCTGCAATACCTCAAGTCCACGAAATATCCAAAACCCAACGACGAAAGGCCATCCTTGCCGCCACCATCGGCAACGGCCTGGAGTGGTTCGACTTCACCGTCTACAGCTTCTTTGCGCTGATCATTGCCAAGCTGTTCTTC
Organism: Cupriavidus sp. YAF13; assembly: GCF_052113425.1. Lineage (NCBI taxonomy): Bacteria > Pseudomonadati > Pseudomonadota > Betaproteobacteria > Burkholderiales > Burkholderiaceae > Cupriavidus > Cupriavidus sp. YAF13. The sequence goes on along the minus strand of NZ_JBFRDD010000028.1, from coordinate 61,019 downwards.
CCCACCGGCAATGACCTCACGTCTTTCCTGCTGACCGTCGCCACCTTCGGCGTGGGCTTCTTCATGCGCCCAGTCGGCGCCATCGTGCTCGGCGTCTACGCCGACCGCGTCGGCCGCAAGGCAGCGCTGACCCTGACCATCCTGATGATGGCGCTCGGCACCGCCATCATCGGCCTGGCGCCCACTTATTCGTCGATCGGCATGTGGGCACCGGCGCTGATCGTGGTGGCCCGGCTGATCCAGGGCTTCTCGGCCGGCGGCGAGGTTGGCGGCGCCACCGCCTTCCTGATCGAGCACGCCCCCGACGAGGAGCGCGGCGCCTACGCGAGCTGGCAGCAGGCCAGCCAGGGCATTTCCTTCATGTTGGGCGCTGCCATGGGCGCGCTGGTGATCAACGGCCTGGAGCCGGAGCAGATCGACGCCTGGGGCTGGCGCATCCCGTTCCTGTTCGGCCTGCTGATCGGCCCGGTCGGGATGTATATCCGCTCGCACCTGGAAGAGCCGCCTGCCTTCGAGGCCCGCCGCGCCGAACGCGCTGTCAGCAAGGTCAAGTTCTCGCCGCTCACGCAGGTGCTGCGCGACCATCCGCGCGAAGTGCTGGCCGGCCTGGGCGTGACCATCCTGTGGACGGTCTGCACCTACGTGCTGGTGTTCTACATGCCGTCGTACGCCAAGCAGCAGCTCGGCCTGCCGCTGGGCGCCACCTTCCAGTCGACCGCCCTGTGCGGCGCCATCATCCTGGTGCTGTGCCCGCTGATGGGCATGCTGTCCGACCGAGTGGGCCGCAAGCGCATGCTGGGCACCGTGGCGCTGATCATCGGCGTGCTGGCTTATCCGCTGTTCCACTGGCTCAACGTCTCGCCGACCACCCAGACCCTGCTGATGGTCCAGGTGATCCTGGGCATCCTGCTGGCGGCCTTCACCGGCCCGGCGCCGGCCGTGCTGGCCGAGCAGTTCCCCACCGAGGTCCGCTCCACCGGCCTGTCGCTGGCCTACAACTTCGCCGTGACCATCTTCGGCGGCTTTGCCCCGCTGATCGTGACCTGGCTGATCGCATCGAGCGGCAGCAAGCTGGCGCCGGCCTACTACGTGATTGCCGCGGCTGCGATCAGCTTTATCGCGCTGCTGTTCATGCACGACCGTACCGGCAAACCCTTGCAGTAATACCGCCCTACGTCGCATTGGATTGGAAAAGGCCAGCCGCAAGGTTGGCCTTTTTCTTTGCGCTCAGTCCGGCGGCGCCTGCGGCGCGCCCAGCACCCGCAGCAGCCGCCAGGCCATCAAGCCCAGCACGCCGACCGCCAGCAGCAGCGCACCCCACAGGATAAAGCGCCGGTGGCGCTGGGTGTCCGAAGGCACGGCCGCCGGCGGCGATGCCGTCATGCCTGCGATCCGGGCGTCGGCGATCACCGGTGCGGGCCCGGCCAGCAGCTCAGCCCGCGCGAGCGCCCCGGGTTCTTGCGCCGCGCCTGCCGGCTCCCCCACCGCCAGCGAGAACGGCCGCGCGCCGCGCGCGACAAAGGTCACCACGGCGGGGCGCCAGCCAAGCGCCAGCACCGGCATGCCGGCGCCAAGCCCACCGGCGCGGGCATCCACGCTCAGGCGCCACTGGCGATCCGTGTTGCGCCCGATCGCCAGTTGCGCGCTTTCCTGCTCGGTACCCGCCGCCCCGGAAAGACGGTAGAGCTGTGCGCTGCTGATCATGCGCCAGGATGCCTGCGCATCGGGCCGCGACCACAGCGTGGCCTGCACCACCGTGTTGGTCTGCGGCAGGCGAACGCGCACGCGCTCGGCCGGAAAGCGTCCGCCGCTGTCGAACAGGTAATCGCCCCCAGGCTTGGCCTGCGTGGCAACGATGCCATCGCGCCATTGCAGCGCCAGCGGCGAAGGCTGGCTGGCCGCCACTGTCTCCACCTGCACGCGCGCCGGCACGGGCGGCGCGCCCTGCCACTGCAGCCGCAGGTAACGCGCCCGCAGGCGCCCCAGCGTAACGCGGTCCTGGCTCAGCGTGCTGCCCTCGCGGCTCAGCCGCAACAGCTGCGCGCCGCCCGCGGCCTGCCAGTGCTGCAGGTCGTCGCTGCTGGCAACGTCCACCCTGCCCAGGTAATCGCCATCCGGCAGGCCGATCACCACCGCGCTGGCGTCGTCGCGCAACTGGCTCAGGTCGATCAGCCATGCTCCGGCAGTGCCGGCTGCCGGCGGGGCGCTGGCGGCGCGCAGCGCGCCGTCGGTCCCGATCACCACGCCCAGGGGCGCGGACTGCCGCGACTGCGCGGCCGGCAGCGCGAACCACGGCACCTCGCGCAGCGTGCGTACCTCGGCCGCCGGCTCGGGCGGCAGATCGAGCGCGTAAGGCAGCAATTCGCCTGTTGCGTTGCGCACGCGCAGGTCAGCCAGCCCGGGGCGCGTGCTATGGGCGTAGACATCGGCGTCCAGGGTCACGGCGTAGTACGCCGCGTCGCGTTCGGTCGCCAGCGCGAACCGCTCAGCCCGCGCGGGCAGCGGCAGCAACAGCGACGACAGCAGCGATGGCAGCAGCGCGGCCATCAGCATCGGCAGCACCCGCCCGCCTGCGGTTCGGAAAACCGCCGTCACGTCGCCTCCTCCTGCTTTGGCGGCAGGGGCGAGAAGTAGCCGATCAACAGCAGCAGCACGCCCACGCCGATAAACGAGATGATCCGCTCGATGCCCTTGACGAAGGACAGGTCGAGCAGGAACAGCTTGACCACCGTCACGCCAAGCAGCGCGCCCCCCACAAACCACAGCGCGCGCGAGCCGCGGCGGGTGGCCGCCACCATGGTGATCAGCGCCAGCACGGTCCAGAACATCGACAGCGACGCCTGTACCAGCGTGGAGCCGCCCAGGCCCTCCAGCGTGTAGGGCACGCCGGCCCAGTGGTGCAGGGTGCGCAGGAGCACGGCGTTTAGCCACAGCAACACCGTGGCGATCGCGGCGTACCCGAGCACGCGTGGCCGCGTGGCCAGGCCCGCGGCGGCAAGCCGGTGCTGCCACAGCGCTACCGCCAGCATAGCAAGCAGCTGGGCGACATCGAGCGGGTTGAGCAGCGGCAGGTAGGAAAGCGGCGCGGCATCGCCGTCGCTGGACACGCTGGCAATGCTCCACAGCCACAGCAGCGCCACCAGCGGCAGCGCGCCATATAGCAGGTAGGCACGCTGGAAACGCCCCACCGGCCAACGCAGGCGCCAGCCCCAGGCCGAGAGCAGCGCCAGCAGCCCGCCATAGCCATAGGCCCAGGCGCTCCAGCTCCAGGCGCCCTCCGGCACATAGGCGCGCAGCCGCCAGTAAGCCTCGGTGGACAGCAGCACGCACACGGTCCAGAACAACAGGGCATGCATGGGCGCCAGCAAGGCATCGCGCTCATCATCCTGTTGCCGCCACAGCAGCAGCCAGGCCGCGCCAAACACGGCCAGCCAGGCGAGCGCGCCAAAGCCGAGCAAGGGCGACGCCGACTGCACGATGCAGCTAAGCACGGCCAGGACCGCCAGCACCGGCGCCATGCCCTGCGCCGGCACGCTGGCCAGCGGCCACGCCAGGACGCGCCGCGCCAGGTGCGCCAGCCACGCGCTCAGCACCATGAACAGCGCCAGCATGTCGAGCAGCGCGCGCACTTGCCAGCCCCGCACGCTGTACCAGTGCAGGATTTCGATCACGCCGCCGCCCAGCCACCACAGCAGCCCCCACAACGCCGCCCCCTGGCCAAGCGGCGCGCATGGCGCGGACCAGGCACGCGCCTCGGGCCGCCCGTGCAGGCGCCAGCCGCTGAAGACACCGGCCACCGCCAGCAGCAGCGTGCCCACGTAGCGGCTGTTCAGCACCGGCCACGCCAGTTGCGTGGCCTCGAACAAGCTGCCCGCGGCAAACGCCGCACCGGCCGCCAGCTGCAGCAGCAGCCCGCTGGCCAGCGCAAGGCGCCGCTGCTGGCGCACCCCCACCCACACCACGGCAGCGCCTTCCACGGCCCATACGGCGCTTGTGGTGCGCTCGTCGAACGCCAGCGGCACCGCCAGCGACGCAAAGATGMCGCCCAGCGCCAGCACGGCTTCAAACAACAACCCCAGGCGATCGCGGCGCGCCGCCAGCCACGCCGCCAGGCCAAGATAGAACGCCGCGAGCGCCACCGCGCTCCATGCCATGGCAAAAGGAATGTTGCGCACCAGCGCGGCCTGCAGCCCCATGGCCAGCAGCGGCGTGCCAAACACCAGCGTGCCGTCCACGTAGTCCTTCAGGCTGACCTGCCGGCGCAGCGCATAGCGCAGCGCGATGCCCGTATACATGAGGAAAAACAGGATCAGGAACGGCTCCGTGGTGGCGAGCAGTTCGGGCCGGTAGTTCAGCGCGCCCCAGGCCGTGCCAATGCCGAAGGTAAACGCAAAGCCGAGCAGGTTGAGCTGGCGCCAGGCCCGGAACCAGGCGATGGCAAAGATGCCGGCATTGAGCAGCGCGTAGTAGCCAAACAGCATCACATGGCTGCCGCCGCCCGTTGCGATCAGCACCGGGGCAAGGAAGCCGCCGGCGCTGCCGGTAAAGGCCAGCGCCGGGGCGTTCTGCAGCACCGCGAGGCCGCCGGCGAGCGCGCAGATGGCCACCATCAGCGGGAACGCGGCCGCGGCCGGCAGCAGGCCGTAGAGCTTGGTGGCGGCGAAGACGGTGAGATACAGCACGCCCACGCCACCGCCCTGCAACACAAGCGCATAGGCGGCGCGCCGCTCGCGCAGGCGCCAGCCCGCCATCAGCAGCACCACCGCGCCAGCCGCCACGCCAGCCAGCCGGAACTCGACCGGCAGCATGGCGTTGTCGGAGGCATACTTGAGCAGGAACGCCACGCCGAAGAACAGGATCAGGATGCCCACCCGCACCACGCTGTTGCCGCCAAGCAGCCAGCCGCGCGCGGCGGATATCGCACGCTCGACGAAGTCGGGTTCGCGCGGCCCGAGCGTGGACGAAAGCGGTGGTTCAATGTGGCGCGCGCTTGCCGGTGCGGGAGCAGGCGCCGATGCCGGAACGGGCGCGGAGATCGGCGCAGGCGCCGCCTCGACCGGGATCGGGATCGCCGCCGGGGGGAACGGCGCTGGCACGGCGGCGCTGGCAGCCGGCTCGAAGGACGGGAATTCGCTGGCTGCCACCGTACCCGGCGCTGCGCCAGGGGCCGATGTGGCTGATGTGGCCGATGGAGTGTCCACGCTCTCGCCGCGCAGGCTCGCCAGCTCGCGCTTCAGCGTGGACAGCTCCTGCTCAAGCCGCAGCACGCGGGCTTCGAGCGGAGCCGCCGCCGCGCCCCGCGCTTCGCCGTCAACAGAGGGCCGGGTGGGCCGGTCGCTGACCATCCAGCCAAAACCGAAGCCCAGGACCGCGCCTGTCAGCGCACCACCAAACCCGGCCGCCACCATGCCGAGCACCAAGCCAATCACCCCGAATATCCAGCGCATCAGATGAGGTTTCGCCTAAGAAGGTTGGGGAAGGCGGCGGCCGTTGGTGCGGATACTGCGTTTGCCGGCACCAGTAACCGCCTGCATCATGCGCGCCCAGTGTACCGCCAGGCCGACATTTCCAGGCGATTCCAGGCGATATGCGCCGGCTGGGCGCTTAGCCGGGGTGGTTATTCTTCTTCGCCCTCTTTATGGATATTGATCACATGCCGCGCCTCGAACCAAAGCGGCATGCCGGGTGCCATTTCCTCTGTGCAATAGGGCTGGTTGTCCAGCTCGCCACTGTAGAGATCGCCCTCGCGGCCGGTCACGATCACCCACATGCGCTCCACATGCTGCTCCTCGCGGTCCTGCTCGTCGGCGGTGACGATGCGAAAGATCAGCTTCACCAGCTGGCCGGCCTGCAAAGCCTGGCGCTCAGCCAGCGCCGGCACCCAGAACGTCTCGGGGTGCGCCTCGCCGATGACCTCGCCGTCGTCGAGCTGCCAGCCGTCTTCTTCGATGGTCGCCAGTCGTTTTTCCATGTCAGTCCTCATCATAAATTCGTCCTTTACGGGCGGCATCGTAGCAAATGCGCCCCGAGGCCGCGCGGCCGCGACATGCCGCACGAGTCGCTTTAAGATGGCAGATCGAAGGAGAACGCACCCATGGCAGCAGATAGCGACGTGACAAAAAAAGTGGCAACGAAGGTGCCGAAGACGGTGCCGAAGAAAGCGGCACCGAAAGCAGCAAAGAATGCGGCGCCACCAGTGACAAACATCGTGGCGGACACGGAACGCCAGCGCTGCAGCTGGTGCGGCACGCTGGAAGACTACTGCCACTACCACGACAACGAATGGGGCTTTCCCGTCGACGACGACCGGCGCCTGTTCGAGAAGCTATGCCTGGAAGGCTTCCAGGCCGGCCTGAGCTGGCTCACCATCCTGCGCAAGCGCGAGGCGTTTCGCCGCGCCTTCGCCAACTTCGAGATTGAAAAGGTGGCCCGCTTCGGCGAACGTGATATCCAGCGGCTGCTGGGCGACGCCGGCATCGTGCGGCACCGCGGCAAGATCGAGGCCGCCATCAACAACGCGCAGCGCGCCCGCGAGCTGCTGGAGACGGAGCCGTCGCTGGCCGCGTACTTCTGGCGCTTCGAACCCGATCCGGCCAGCCGTCCCAAGCTGCTGACGCCGGAAGTGCTGCGCACCATGGCCGTCTCGCCGGAATCCACCGCGCTGTCCAAGGACCTGAAGAAGCGCGGCTGGCGCTTTGTCGGCCCCACCACGATGTACGCGCTGATGCAGGCGATGGGCCTGGTCAACGATCACCGGGAGGGCTGCGAGACGCGCGAGGAAGTCTTGCGGGCAAGGAGAGCATTCAAGGTGCCGCGTTGAGTTGAGTTGAGTTGAGTTGAGTTGAGGTAAACGCCGAGGCGGCGGCAGGCGGACGTCTGACGTATACGTGGCGGCCAAAGTTTCGACGCAGGTATACGTGCGGAGCGCTGCGCCAAATGCAGGCAACGTATACGTCCGCCGCAATGGTGGCCCTATGTCTTTCTTTATTGTTTACGTATACCAATATAGTAGTAGTAGGTAAACGGCCTCATTTTCGGTGGATAAGCCGGTTTTTCCCTTTTCACTCAATGACTTACGAATAAGATAAGTCCCAGGGAATACCCTGCTCTCGCGGGATATCTGGCGGGCGTATACGTGGGGCGCAAAAACCGCCCGAAAGTTGTTCGTATACGCCCCACAACCCACCCCCAGCCGGGACACAGCTTTCCTGCCTGCTTATCCCCAGGGTTTTGCGTAGTTATCCACAACCGGGCCGGGCATTCCCCTAGCCTTCATCGATCGCATGTTGCGGCCCGACCAACCGCGGCCAGCCTGCGTGTCTGTCGTTCTCCAACAGGTTTACCCGGAAAAGTGGCGACGCATCCGCTAATAGTGCCGCCAGGCGGATGGCATGGTCCATGCGGTTAAGGGTTCAGAGCGCGGCGCCGATGCTCGTTTCCTTCCACGTCCCCACCTTCCCACCTGGAGCTATCGCTCCTTTGGAGAACCGTCATGAAGATCAACCGCCATGCACCACGAGAGAGCCGGCCTTGTTCGCGCATGCAGGCAGCGATGCGAGCGCTGCGCCGAGGGGTCCTGCTGATTCGCGTGCTCGCGCTGTGCGCGAACAGCATCGCCCATGCCCAGCCCGCCGCACCGGCCCAGTCATTGGTCACGCCCGAGCAGACGTTTGCGCGGGGTTACCTCGAAGCTGTCTCCACCGGCTATGACAACGGCCAAGCGCAGCTCGGATCCGAGGGCATCGCCCCCGTGCGGTTGCCGCACTCGCCTGCCCTGCAGATCAGGCCGTCCCCAGCGCCGTCCGCACCGGCACCCACGGCCGCAAATCCGTCGGTGGTCCCGGTTTCGCAGAAGACGCGCCGCGAGTAACCGCAGTGAGCCGTGAGAACGACGTGCGCATTGCACCGTCATGCCGTCATGCCCGCCGTCGCGTCGGCATGCGCATCAGGGAACGCCGTACGCCAAAACAAAAAGCGCACTACGTTGTTAAACGTAGTGCGCTGTCTTGTACTGCGAATCTGGTGGACCGAAGGAGGATCGAACTCCCGACCTCTGCATTGCGAACGCAGCGCTCTCCCAGCTGAGCTATCGGCCCGTGACGAACGATTGTAGCTCAGTTTTTCGCGGCTGTTCAATCACGTTGCCATGCCCGCGTTGCCGGTCATGCCGCGCACCGTCGGCAGGTTCAACGGGCGGGCGGTGACCTCGCCGGAGGCGCGCAGCCACTGGGCCATCAGGTCCCAGATCGGTGGGCTGCCGCTCTGGCGGGCTTCTTCCGAGACGGGGGCCCAGCCGGCTACCTTGTAGGTCTTGGCGGCGTCGATGGGCTGGCCCTTGAGGCGCATCTCGGTGATGCGTTTTCCCATCGATGCGGTGGGGTCGATGGTGTATTGCAGGCCGCCCACGCGCACCATGTCGCCGCCTTGCTGGTAGTAGGGATCGGGATTGAACAGGTTGTCGGCCACGTCTTCGAGGATGGTCTTGATGGTCTCGCCGCTCATTGCGGTGACGGTGGTGTGAGGATACGTGATGGCGGTCTGGTCCATCAGGTGTTCCATGGTGATGGCCTGCCCGGGCAGCAGCGTGGTGCCCCAGCGAAAGCCCGGCGAGAAGGCGATCTCGGCGCCCTGCACATCCATCAGGCCGTCCAGGATCAACTGGTCGAACGTGCCGTTGAAATTGCCGCGGCGATATAGCAGGCCGCTGTTGCGCGCCAGCACTTCGCCGAGTTGCTTCTCATACGGCGCGCGGACCTTGGCGATGAGCGCGTCCATGGCGGGATCGGCGGCGAGGTAGTTGGCAAAGACCGGCAACAGGCGGTAGCGGAAACCGCTGACCTTGCCGCCCTTGACGTCGAAGTCGAGCACGCCGAGGAACTTGCCGTTGGAGCCGGCGTTGGTGACCAGCGTGGTGCCCCCGGCGTTGCTGACCGGCACCGGCGCCGGCATGCCGTCGTGCGTGTGGCCGCCCAGGATAGCGTCGAGCCCGCGCACGCGCGAGGCCAGCTTGAGGTCCACGTCCATGCCGTTGTGCGACAGCAGCACGACCACCTGCGCGCCCTTGCCGCGCGCCTGGTCGATGACCTGCTGCAGGTTCTCTTCCTGGATGCCGAAGGTCCAGTCGGGCGTGAAGTAGCGCGGGTTGGCGATCGGCGTGTAGGGGAAAGCCTGGCCGATGATGGCCACCGGCACGCCGTTCATCTCGCGGATCACATAGGGGTCGAAGACGGGATCGCCGAAGTCGTTGGTCTTGATGTTCTGCGCGAGAAAGGCGACCTTGCCCTTGAAGTCGCGCTCGACGATCTCGGTGACGCGCTCGGCGCCGAGGGTCATCTCCCAGTGCGGCGTCATCACGTCCACGCCCAGCGCCAGCGCGGCGTCGACCATGTCTTGCCCGCGCGTCCACAGCGCGGTGGCGGAGCCCTGCCAGGTGTCGCCGCCGTCGAGCAGCAACGCGCCGGGCCGGCTGGCCTTGAGCTGCTTGACCAGCGTGGCGAGGTGGGCGAAGCCGCCAACCTTGCCATAGCGGCGCGCGGCTTCGGTGAAATCGAGATAGGTGAAGGCGTGGGCCTGCGCGCTGCCGGGGGCGATGCCGTAGTGGCGCAGGAAGGCCTGCCCGACGAGGTGCGGCGGCTTGCCCGCGTAGCCGCCTACGCCGAGGTTGACGTTGGGCTCACGAAAATGCAGCGGGCGCAGCTGTGCGTGGCAATCGGTGAAGTGCAGCAGGTGCACATTGCCGAAGCGTGGCACGTCATAGAGCTTGCCGGCGGCCTGCGCGGCTTGCGCGTCGGTGGCGGGAAAGGTCATGCCGCCGGCGCCGGCGATAGCCAGCACCTGCAGGAACTCGCGTCGGTTCATTGTCTCGTCCTGTGCATGTCATGCGCCGGTGTCTGGCTCTTGCGACCCGGCATCTTGTGGGCCATGTGGCCGGTGTGGTCGATGCGGCCGATATGGCCGATATGGCCGATATGGCCGATATGGCCGATATGGCCGATATGGCCGATGTGGCTACTTCTGCGTTGGCGTGGCGTACCTGGCCAGCGCCGCGACTTCCTCTTCCAGCATCTCGCCGACCTCCTTCTGCACGACCTTGCCGTGGGCGTCGATCACGTACAGCTCGGGCAGGCCGCGGCGCTTGCCGAGCGCGGCGCGCAGCGCGGGCGTGTCCATCGCGGCCGGGAAGGTGTAGCTGTGCTTGGCGATGTAGGCGGTGGCGTCGCGAGGGTCCTTGTCGAGGCTGACCGCCAGCACCTGCAGCCCGCCGCGCGCGCCGCCGGTGCTCTCAAAGAGTTTTTGCAGGCGCGGGTTCTGCAGTGCGCAGAAGGGGCACCACGATGCCCAGACTTCCACCACCAGCGGCCTGCCAGCCAGGTCGGCGGGTGTCAGGACCCGGCCGTCGAGCAACTGCACCGGCGGCAGGCGCACGGTGTCGCCTATTTCCAGCGCGGTGGCCGCGCGGCTCCAGGCCAGTGCGGCAAGCAGCAGCACGCGCGCGCGCCGGAGGGAGCCTGCCATGCGGCTGGGTGTCATCGCGCAGCCTTACTGGTTGACCGGCGAGGCCGGGTCCAGCAGCAGCGCCATCACGTCGCGGATCTGCTGCTCGGTGAGGATGCCCTTGTGCCCGAAGCGCGGCATGTTGGAGCAGGCCGAGAACGCGCTGGAATCCCAGATCTTGCCCCAGGTGTACTTGAGCACCGCCTCGGAGTCGCCGCGCAGCTTGCCGTACTGGTACAGCGACGGGCCGATATTGCCAAACGAGATCTCGGCCTTGGTCATCTGGTGGCAGGCGTAGCAGTTGGCGCCGTTGGGGCTGCCGACTGCGTCGGAGAACTGCATGCCGCGGCCGTTCTGGGCGGTCTTCTCGCCTTCCTTCCAGTCGCCCAGCCATTGCTTGTCGGTGGGGTACTTGATCTGCTTGAATTCGGCGGCCTCGATCTTCCTGGCCACTGCGGCCGGCACCTTGGAGCGGTCGGGATAATCGCTGCAAGCCTTCTGCATGGCGTCGCGATCGAGCACGCCTTCGACCGTGGCGGGGCCCTTGGAGGTGAAGGAGCTTTCGATCAGCTTCTTCATGTCGGCGTCGCTGACGGCGGCGGCCTTGGCGGTGACGTTCGCGGGCTTTGTGGCCTTGGCCGGCTTGGCGCTGTCCTCCGCGTGAGCCATGCCACCCATGCAGGCCAGCATGGCGAACGCGACCAGCGTGCCTTGTGCGTATTTATGCGCTTGTTTCATCTCTGCTCTCCCTTCGCTCAGCGCTTCATGGCCGGACCGTCATACGTGCCGCCGTTCGCGTTCCTGGCGAGGAACAGGCTCAGCGCGGTGATCACGTCGGAGCCATAGGCGGGTTCGGGAAAGCGCTGCTGGCGCAGGCAGTCGTAGAGGCGGTGCTGCATCGAGCGTACCTCGCCCTGCGAGACGCGATAGGCGGGCCACGTGGTGTAGGCGGCTTGCGCGCCTTGCTTGGTCAGCAGGTTGGGCAATTCTTGCAGGCGGATGCGCTGGCCGTCCACGGCGTGGCAGGTGGCGCAGGCGAAGTCGTAGGCGCCGCCACGGTAGAAGAACATCTTCTGGCCGAGGGCGTACACGCGCTTTTCTTCGGGATGGTTCAGCTCCACGTTCATCTTGACGCCGCGCGACTCGCCGGCCACGAAGGCCACCAGGCGCTCGATGTCGGATGGCTTGCCAGTGGAGGCGAAGGGATTCTTCAGGGCCTCTTCCTGGGTCAGGCCCTGCAGCGTCACGCGGCAGTAGGCCAGGCGTTGCTCCAGGTCCATTACGCGCCCGGTGTCCTTGAACAGGCGCGGCAGCTCGGCGTAGGCACCCTTGGTCACGCCGGGGCCCTTGCCCAGGTCGCATTGTTCGAGCGAGGCGTTCTTGGGGCCGGCGGGTTTTTTCCAGAGTTCTTCGCCGGCGGCCTCCCACAGTTCCGCGGGGTTGCCCTCGGCGAGCATCTGCCGGTACTTGGCGATTTCCTCGGCGGTGCTGCCCTGGGCGTGCACCGCCGCGGCGGCGAGCGCCACGGTGCCGGCCAGCGCCAGCGCGGCGCCGGTGTGGCGGCGTCTGATCGTTTTCATGGGGCTTCTCCTCGGGGCCTCGGGAGCCTGCCGCCGTGTGGCGCCAGGCCGTGCGGGCCCATCTTATGGCTTGTCTTCCCGTTATCGGCGCCCGGTGCGGGCCGGCTCTTGCGCGGGTGCTGCTTACAACCTGTCTGCTTACAACCTGTATTTACGGCTTGCGTATTTACGGCTTGATGTAGGCATAGCCCTCATCGAACTGCAGTTTGGCCACTTCCACCACGCCAGCCTGTACCACCTTGGCTTCCATCAGCAGGCTGGACTCGGGAATCTTGCGCGCCATGAGCGTATTGCGGCAAACGCGGAACTCGACGCCGGAACTGGCCAGCGCGCCCACTGCGGCCTCGAAGGTGTTGCCGCGCGCGTCACGCGCGCCTTCCACGATGAAGTCCACGCCGTAGCCAAACGCCACCACCACGATCTTGGTATCCGGCGCGGCGTTCAGGTGGTTGCGCAGGTTGGCCATGGCGCGCACCGCCTGGTCCGTGCCTTCGGACAGCTGGTAGACCACCTTGACGCGCCCGCCCTTGCCGGCAGCCGCCGGCGCCGCTTGCGCCGCCGCCTTGGCGGCCAGGCCGATCGCCGCCAGCGCCGCCGTTGCTCGAATAAATGCTCGCCGCATGATTGCTATCCTTCCGGTCGCGCCCCCGCGCGCACCATGCGCCGGCCCGGGCCCGACATTCGACCTGAACCATAGCAGAGGATGCAGCCGTCCGCTCGCTCAGGCCGGTACCTGCCCATCACTTCACCGGAGCAGGCCGGATCAGGAAATGGTCGCTTCGTCGGTCCGCTTGTCGCCGCGGTTGTCGACCCAGGTCACCGTGACCTTGTCGCCCTTGGCGCCGCCCTTGAACTTGAAGTTCAGGAAGGGATCCTTGGATACCGCCGGGCCGAACTGCGCCTGGAATACGTCCTTGCCTTTGCACTGGGCCGTCACGCTCTGGATATGCCAGGCGGGAATGGTCTTGCCGGACGCATCCTTGCGCTGGCCGGTTTCCATGTCGTGCTTCATCAGGATCTTGACGTCGACCACACCGCCGCTCTCGGCGGCACGTACGCGCATCGGGTCTGCCATGTTCTTTCCTCTTTCAGGTAATGGTGGGGCGGGAAACCCGCCTGGATGAATGAGCGCGTGGCTCAGCCGCCGCAGCCACCCAGCGTCACCTTGATTTCCTTGGACGCCACGTACCATTTGCCGCCGGCCTTGACGGCGGCGTACACCATCGAGGTCTGGCCCATCTTCACCCGCGTGGAGACGAAGGGCTCGGTGCCGGCCGGGATGATGAAATCCGCTGCCAGCGTGTTGGGGTTCTTTTCCACCAGGATGGCGATCTGCTCGGTGCCAGGGATGTTGCTGGTCACGGCGACCGGCACCACGGCGCCGTTCTCGGCGATGTCGGGGGCGGTAAAGACAATGGCGGTGCTCTTCTCGGTGCCGCTGCCGCCAAATGCCTTGATGACGTCGGCCACGCTCTTGCCGTCGAAGGCGGTCTTGTTCCACTCCGCCGCCTGCGCCTTGCTGATCAGGCCGGTGGCGGCCATCAGTGCGAGCATGGAGGTGACCCGCAATACGTCTCGTCGTTTTGAATGCATTGTTTCCTCTTCTCCTGCGTTTTCCGTTCCGGCTTGGTTTTCTGTTGGCCTGCCGCGCATTTTTCGCGCCGCAGCGGGCGGTGCATTGCCGCCCTCGCACAGGGGCGCCGTCGGCGCCCCTTTGGTCCCGAAGCCGTAACCGGTCCGGGCAGGGCTTGCCCTGGCGTGCTTACTTGGCCGGGGCGCCTGCCAGCACCCACTCCACGACCGTCTTCAGGTCGGCGTCGCTCAACGCGGCATTGGCGGGCATCGGCACCGGGCCCCAGACGCCAGCACCGCCGCTCTTGACCTTCTTGGTCAGCGTTGCCAGCGCGTTCTTGTCGCCCTTGTACTTGGCCGCCACGTCCTTGTAGGCCGGGCCAACCAGCTTCTTGTCGACCTGGTGGCAGCCCATGCAGGCGTTCTTGTTGGCGATTTCCTGGGCCTTGGCGGCATCGACTGCAGCGTTGGCCGAGGCGGCGCAAGCCAGCATCAGCGTTGCGATGACAAACTGCTTCATGGATATGCTCCGAACTTTGAAGAGCCGTGGGGACGGCGAAAAGCCCGCTCGCTGCCAGTGTTGCCTGTCGGCACGGCCGGCGCGGCGGCGCGCTGGCCGCGCCACGGGGCGGCCAGTCCGCTATTTTGCCTCAAGAATCCACCCCACCACGGTGCGCAGGTCGGAATCGGGAATCTGTGCCTGGGGCGGCATCGGCATGCTGCCCCAGGCGCCCTGCCCGCCTGCCCGGATCTTGTGGGCGAGCGCGTCCTGTGCATCCTGCCCCTTGTACTTGCGCGCGACCTCGGCAAAGCTCGGGCCGACCAGCTTGCGATCGGTGGCGTGGCAGGCCATGCACTGGTACTGGCTAGCCAGTTTCGCACCCGCCGTCTCGCCAGGTGTGGCCGAGATTGTGGCCGCGGGTGCGCTGGCGCCGGCAGCCCAGCCGCGCGTGGGCCCCACGGTGCGCTGTTGCGCCGCCAGGTCGCCGTGGGCATCGCGGGCATAGGCCGGCATGGTCGACACGATCTTGACCGTGGGCGTGCAATCCTTCATGCACGCCGTATTGCGCGTATCCGCCTGGCCCCGCCCGGGCCACAGGCCGTGCTGCAGGGTCATGCCATTGCGGTTCGGCATTTTTTGCTGCACTTCGGCGATATTGCCATCCGACAGCGTGAAGTCCGCCGGCACGATATCGCCCAGGTTGAGCAGGTAGGCCGTGACTGCGTAGACGTCGTCGGCGGACAAGCTCCGGGGCGCGTTCCATGGCATCGCACGGTGGATGTAGTCCCACAGGGTGCTGACCGTGCTGACCTTCATCAGCGTGGTGCGGTACGGCTGGTTGCCGGTCAGCGAGGCCACCCGGCCACGCTGGATATCCTCGGCGCTGGTGCCGCCGACGATGGGCGAGAACACCTCGTTGGACTCACCGAAGTCGCCATGGCAGGAGGCGCATTTGCCGTCCCAGATTTTTTGTCCCTGCGACACTGTGCCGCTGCCCTTGGGCAGGCCCTGGAAATCGGGCCGCACATCGATATCCCAGGCCTTGACCTCGGCCGGCGTGGCAGTGCGGCCGAGCGCCGCACGCGCGCTGGCGTCCGGCGCGGCGGCCATCGCCGCTTGCCCGCACAGCGCGGCGGCGATGGCGATCAGTGCCGCGCGCCCGGCGCTAGTCAACGTGGACATTGGATACCTCGCCGCCATCGGCCACCTGCCAGCTCTGGATGGCGTTGTTGTGATAGATCGAGCGCGCACCCCGCACCGCGCGCAGTTGCGCCAGGCGTGGCTGTACATAGCCGGTCTCGTCGATGGCGCGGCTCTGCAGGATGGCGGGGGAGCCGTCCCACACCCAGTCCAGGTTGAAGCGCGTCAGGCATTTGGACAGCACCGGCGTTTCCAGCCTTGCGGTGCGCCAGTTGCGCCCGCCGTCGACCGAGACATCGACGCGCTTCACGCGCCCGCGCCCGGACCACGCCAGGCCGCTGATGTTGTAGAAGCCGCGCCCCACCAGCTGCTGCCCGCCGGAGGGGGTGGTGATGACGGACTTGCACTCCTGGATCGAGGTGTACTGGCGCAGCATGCCGTCGGGCATCATGTCCACGTAGTGCACGGTCTCGTCCTTGGTGTTCCACGGCTGGTCGCCGAGCTCCAGCCGGCGCAGCCACTTGACCCATGACACGCCCTGCACGCCGGGCACCACCAGCCGCAGCGGGTAGCCGTTTTCGGGGCGCAGCATCTCGCCGTTCATGCCCCAGGCGACGATGATCTCGTCGGCCAGCGCCATCGGGATGGTGCGGGTCATGCCTGAACCGTCGCCGCCCTCGGCCAGCAGATAGCGCCCGCGCTTGAAGTCCGCGCCGGCATCGTCGAGCAGGACCTTGAGCGGCACGCCGGTGAACTCGCAGCACGACAGCATGCCGTGGGTGTATTGCACCGTGGGCACCGCCACGTTGCCCCATTCCATGCCGGTATTGGCGCCGCACTCGATGAAGTGCATGCGCGACACCGCGGGCAGGCGCATCAGGTCGTCCATGGTGTAGACGCGTGGCGCCTTCACCAGGCCGTTGATCATCAGGCGGTGGCGGGCCGGATCGATGTCCTGCCAGCCTTGATGATGGCGCTCGAAGTGCAGGCCGTTGGGCGTGATGATGCCGAAGAAGCCTTGCAGCGGGGCAAAAGAGACCGAGGCCGCCGATACCCGGGTCAGGCCCGGCGACTCGCGGCGCACCAGATTTTTCTCGAACGATGACGGCTGGCCGTAGGGATGCGCGGCAACCGGCTGGCCGAGCGTGGTGGCCCAGGGTTGCGGGGTGAGGATGGCGTCGTCACCGGCAGCGCCATCCGCTGCGCGGGCCCGGCTGGCGACGCCAGCGGCCAGCGCGGCTGCGGCGCCCAGGAAGCTCTTGCGCAGGAAGTCGCGGCGAGGGCTGTCGGACGCACCTACGCCATGCTGCGTGATGTCTTGCTGCAGCGAGGCGCTGACGAAATGCTCCGGCGCACGCACGATGCGCCCGGGGCGGCTCTGTTCCGGCACTGCGGTCTCCTCCGGCTCGCGCGTGCGGCGCCAGCGGCGCCGTCGGCGAGCCTGTTGTGGGTCAGCGCCCGCGCAAACGGACGGCTGCCGTCGAACCTTGGTGCGAGCGCTGCTGCCCTGGCGCCCGGCGCATTGCTCAGCGGCTGCGCCGGCGCGGTGCCGGGGTGGCCTGCGGCATGAAGCGATCGACCATGCTTGCTGGCAAAGCGTTGTCTTCCAGCCGGCTGGCGACCTGCACGCAGACCGTGCGGCACAGCTCGATCACGCTCTCGTCCTCGATGGCGTAGAACACGAGGTTGGCCTCCTTGCGGCGCGACAGCACGCCCGCGCGGTACATCGCGGTGAGATGGCGCGACACATTGGTCTGCGACGATCCCACCGTATCCACCACGGTGCCCACCGGCTTCTCGCCATCGCACAGGGCGTGCAGGATCTTCAGCCTGGTGGGCTCTGCCAGCAGGCTGAAATACCCCGACACTTTCTCGAACACGCGATCCATCTCATCCATGCCGTTCAATATATTCGTATATGCGTAATTGCGCATATAGTGTTTACCCCTTTGTGCAGTGCTTCCAGATTCAGGCTGCGCTGCAACCTCGAGGGCATAAGCAAAGCGCACCGTTGCCGGTGCGCGCCGTGACTGCCTTGGACTGCCGCGGGCTGCCTTCAGCCCAGCATGTCGGCCCAGATGGCATCCGCCCACGCCTGCGCATAGGTGCCTTCCAGCGCGTTGGGCGCCGCGGATAGCCCGCCCGACCCGGGCACCGTGACCATGGTCTTCTGCGCGGCATCGTAGCGATGCACGCTGGCGATATGGATGGCTTCGCGCTCTGAGGTGAAGCTGTAGCAGGTGTTGTTGTACAGCGGCTCGGGATTGGGCGCGTGGCCCGCTAGCAGCGACACGATGGCAGCGGCGGCCACCTTGCCATGCTGGTTGGCCATATGGCCCGATTTGGGCATCAGCGGCGCAATCTGGATGGCATCGCCCAGCACGTGGATATTGGGCGCGGCCTTGGATTCGAAGGTGAGGAAATCGACCTCGCACCAGCGGCCGTTGGCGGTGGCCAGCCCGCTTGCAACGGCGATGGCCCCGGCCCGCTGCGGCGGCAGCAGGTTGAGCACGTCGGCGCGCTCGTCGTCCTGCACCTCGAACTTGAGCGTGCGGGTGACAGGGTCCACATCGACGGCGTTGTACTGCGGCCGGTACTCGACCATGCCCTTGTAGCGCGTGGCCCAGACCTGCTTGAACAGTGCTGCCTTGGAGGTGACGTCGGGATTGGCGTCAAGGATCAGCACCTTGCTGCGCGGCTTGGCCCGTGTGAAGTAGTCCGCGACCAGGCAGGCGCGCTCATAGGGGCCGGGCGGGCAGCGATACGGCGCCAGCGGAATGCTGATGGCGAAGGTGCCGCCGTCGCGCATGGCCTCGAGCTGGCGGCGCAGGCCCACCGTTTGCGGCCCGGCCTTCCAGGCGTGCAGGATCTGGTCGCCGCCGGGCTGGGCAAGGCCCGGGATCTCGGCGCTGAGCACGTCCACGCCGGGTGAGAGCACCAGCTTGTCGTAGGCCAGCGTGCCGCCACCTGCCAGGCGTACCTCGCGGCGCGCGGCGTCGATCGCGCTGACATGGTCGCGCACGACCTTGACGCCGTGGCGCTTTGCCAGCGCATCGTAGGACAAGGTGATGTCGCCGATGCGCTTGCTGCCGGCGAGCACCAGGTTGGATAGCGGGCAGGACACAAAGCTGGCGCTGGGCTCGACCAGCGTGACCTCGATGCCCTGGGCGCTCCATTCGCGCAGGTAGCGCGCGGCGGTGGCGCCGCCATAGCCGCCGCCTACCACCACCACCTTTGCCTTGCGAGTCGCGGCCTGCGCGCCGAGCGTGCCGAACATGGCCGTGCCGGCTAGCGCGCCGAGAAATTCACGTCGTTGCATCTGGAAATCTCCTTGCCGGGTTGCAGGGTTAGCGCACGGCGGCGAACCAGCCCGCGATGGCCTCGATCTGCTGGTCGCTGTAGCCCTTGGCGATCTGCTGCATCACGGTGGCCTCGCGCTTGCCTTGCTTGAAGTCCTGCATCTGGCGGACCAGCTCGGACTGGTCGCGCCCGGCGAGTGCCGGCACCACGCTGCCCGCAGGCGCGCGGCCGGCCGGGCCGTGGCAACCGGCGCAGGCGGCGGCCCAATTGCGCGCCTGTAGCGCGGTGGCGTCGGGCGCCTGCGCGCGCGCGCAGGCTGGCAAGGCCAGCAGCGTCAGCGCCGTTAGCGCCATCAGCGCCGTCAGGGCAGCCGGTGTGGGGGTCTGGTTCATGGTGTTCGCTCCGGGGTCGCGCCGCGAGGGCGTGCCAACCCTAGCACAGCGCGGCGCGCGCATGTGATGCGAAATCCGCAGATCGAACTGCGCCGGCTGCTGCCAGGCGCGGGCAGCGGCCGGCAGCGTTGGCTGAATCGGGGTCGGAGTGAGCGCGGGCGCTGCGCGAAAGGCGGGAGCCTGGCGGGCCGCCTTTCGCGCGTGGCCGGTCAGGGCAGGTTACGGCCGGGCGGCAATGCCACCGGCGAGGCGACGGGCGACGCCACCGGGCTGGTCGTGGCGCCGCCAGCGCCGTTGGGCGCAGCTTGCGCAGGCGCCGACTGCACCGGTGCGGGCGTACCAGATGTAGCGGGCGCCGCGTCTGGCGGCACGGTCCGCCCGGTGGAGGCAGCGTCGAGCCTGGCCGCCTCGGCTTCGGTCACATAGTCGAATGCCTTGACCACCTTGACCACGCCGCTGGCATTGCGCGCCACATCGGTGGCGCGCTCGCCCTCGGGCGGCGTGACCACGCCGAGCAGGTAGACGACGCCCTTCTCGGTGACGATCTTGATCGAGTTGGACGGCACGCCATCGGCGGTGACCAGCATGGTCTTGACCTTGCTGGTGATGAAGGTGTCCTCGCTCCTGGTGACGAACGACGGCGACGAGATGATCTCGAGCTCGTCGACCACCTCGCGCGCATTGGGCAGGCCCTTTACGTATTGCTCGATCTGCTGCTTGACCGGGTTGTCCTTGGCTTCGCCGGTCAGCAGCACCTTGCGGTTGAAGACCGACACGCTCACGCGGGCCTGGCCGTTGTAGCGCGAGTTCAGCGTGTTCTCGGCTTCGAGCTGCAGGCCGCGGTCGATGGTCTGGGTAGCGGTGGGCCGGCGGTCGGTGGCCATGGTCACGCCGCTGGCCATGCCGGCGGCGATGACCGGAAAGCAGCCGGCGAGCTGCGTGGCCGCGACCGTCAGGGCCGCCACCATGGTGGCGGTGCGGGCCAGGCGCGGCAGGTGCCCGGTCAGCCGGGCGGCGCGGGATTCACGCGGGTTGGGCAGAGTCGTCATGCGGTCCTTGCTGAAAGCGGTGAGGCAAAAATGGGCTGAGATAGCAAAAGGCGGCAGCACCGCGCGCGGCAGGCTCGGGTGGGCACAGGCCTTACCCCTCGCCCAGCAGCGCTTCGTCGATGCCATCGCACAGGCAATGCAGGGTCAACAGGTGCACTTCCTGGATGCGCGCCGCGCGCTCGCTGGGCACGCACAGGTGGACGTCGAATTCGTCGAGCAGGCCGGCGAGCTCGCCGCCGCCCTGGCCGGTCAGCGCCACCACGCTCATGTCGCGCTGCTTGGCGGCCAGCACTGCGGCGATCACGTTGGCGGCGTTGCCGGAGGCGGACATGGCGAGCAGCACGTCGCCCGGCTGGCCGAGCGCTTCCACCTGCTTGGAGAACACCACGCTGAAATCGTAGTCATTGCCGATGGCGGTGAGGATGGAGCTGTCGGTGGTCAGCGCAATCGCCGCCAGGCCCGGGCGCTCGCGCTCGAAGCGGCCGATCAGGTCGGCCGCGAAATGCTGGGCATCGGCGGCGGAACCGCCGTTGCCGCAGGCCAGGATCTTGTTGCCGCTGGTGAGCGCGCCAACCAGGCGCTCGATCGCCGCGGCGATGTGCGGCGCCATCACCGTGGCGGCCTGGCGCTTGGTCTCCGCGCTGTCGAAGAAATGCTGCTGGATGCTATCGATATGCATGGCTCGATCGGCCTTCTTGTTTTCAAACGCTTTTCAAATACGGCATGCGCCGCAAGATACCGCGCATTATGACGCAGGCGCCTGGGCTGCCTGCCGCTTCATTGCGCCGCGCCGGCATCGAACGCGTCGCGGATCCATTCGAGGCGGCCCGGCTCCAGCGCGACCACATCCAGCCGGCAGCGCGGCTCCAAGCCCTGCCCTGCCTGCGCCGCCAGGTAATGCGCCGCCGCCAGCAGGATGCGCCGCTGCTTGGCCGGCGTGACGCTGGCCGCCGCACCGCCAAAGGCGCGGCTGGCGCGCTGGCGCACCTCGACAAACACCAGCGTGCCGTCGGCCGCGCGCATGATCAGGTCGATCTCGCCGCCTTTGCAGCGATAATTGCGGACCACGAGCGCCAGGCCCTGCCTTTCCAGGTAGTCCAGCGCGCGGGACTCGGCCCGTGCTCCCCGCGCCTGCGTCGGCGACATCGTGGATTTGAATGATGGTTTCAACGGAAGTTCTCAAGCATGACTGACTGGATCTCCCTGGCGGCCGGCCAGTCCTACCCGTCCGGCACCCTGTATGTGGTGGCCACCCCGATCGGCAACCTGGCCGATCTCTCGCTGCGGGCGCTGCACGTGCTCGGCCTGGTCGACGCCGTGGCCTGCGAGGACACCCGCAACACCGGGCAACTGCTCACGCGTGTAGGCCTGCACCGCCCGTTGCTGGCGGTGCACGAGCACAACGAGCGCGAAGCGGCCGAGCGCATCAACGCACGGCTGGCGGCCGGAGAGCGCATCGCCTATGTGTCTGATGCGGGTACGCCCGGCATCTCGGATCCGGGCGCGCGGCTGGTGGAAGCGGCGCGCGCCGCGGGCCACGCGGTGGTGCCGCTGCCCGGCCCAAGCGCGACGGTGGCAGCGTTGTCGGTGGCGGGCGCGATGCTCGACAGCGGTGACGGCCGCTTCACCTTTGCCGGTTTCCTGCCGGCCAAGGCGCGTGCGCGCGCCGATGCCATCGCCAAGCTGGCCACGCTGGACCATGCCTGGGTGGTGTATGAGGCGCCGCACCGCATCGCCGACACGCTGGCGGCGCTGGCCGCCGCGCTGCCCCCCGGCCGGCGGCTGCTGATCGGCCGTGAGCTGACCAAGCTGTTCGAGGAAATCAAGGTGCTGCCCGTGAGCGAGGCGCCGGCCTGGCTGGCCGCCGATCCGTCGCGTGCCAAGGGCGAGTTCGTGCTGGTGGTGGAAGGGGCAGCACCCGCGGCGGCGGATGCCGGCCTGCCCGACGCCCGCGCCCAGCAGGTGTTGGGCCTGCTGCTGGCCGAGTTGCCGGCCAAGCGGGCTGCCAAGCTTGCCGCCGCCATTACCGGCGCGCCAACGGATGCGCTGTACCGGCTGGCGCTGGCCCAGCGCGCCGAGGGTGGCGCGGACGGTGCGGACGGTGCGGACGGCGAAGCCACGGAGTAGGCCGGAGGAAAGCGCGAGGCGGGCGCCGGCGGCGTCACGGACCTGGCTTGGCTGCATGGTCCGCGCCCTGGCTCAGCGGCTCTTGCGCTTGGTGGTCGCCGGCTTGCGCGTCTTGCGGGCCGTGCGCACCGGCTTGGCGGGATTCTCGGCCATCTCGGAACCGGTGGAGGCATCGTCGCCGCCATCGCCCGCATCGTCATCGCCCGGCGCGATCTGTGGCCCCAGCGCTGCCACCTCGGGGCGCGACAGGCGCCGGATCTCCACCTGGGTCGAGCCGTGTTCGGTAAAGCCGAGACGCTTGGCGGCGCCATAGGAGACATCGAGGACGCGGTTGCTGTGATACGGCCCGCGATCGTTGATGCGAACCACCGCAACCTTGCCGTTGCGCAGGTTGCGCACCAGCACCCAGCTGTCGAGCGGCAGCGAGGGATGCGCGGCGGTCATCGCGCGCATGTCGAAGCGTTCGCCATTGGCGGTCTTGCGGCCATGGAAGCCCCTGCCATACCAGGACGCCATGCCGCGCTGCTCAAAGGAGCCCAGATCGGGCCGCAAGCCTTCCAGCGAGCCCTGGCCGACGCCCTCGCCCAGCGCATCGTTGCCGCCGCCCCAGCGGAACAGGCCCCAGCCGTTGCCGTTGTCCTTCTGGGCATGATCGGTCGCCTCGCCCCTGGTGGCGTCATCGGCCTTGCCCTTCTTGCCGCTGTTTTTGTCACCCTTTGCCGTCTTACCCGGCTTGGCAGCCTTGGCACTTCCCGGGGTGGCGGCAGTGGGCATGCCCTCCTGCGCTTCATCCGCCGGCGGGATCGCACAGGCGGCCAGCGCCAGCGCGCACGTGGCGTGCAGGCACAGGCGGACGATCCGCCCGGGGCGGGAGAAATAGGGGGGTAACCAAGACATCGCGGGAGTCTAGCATCACGCAGTTACACCTATGGTCTTGATTATGTTACGAATTGTCTGTAACACGCGGCAAAAGCCGTACCCGATTCGGCGGCGGTCGGGCGCAATGCCAGTCCTGGCAAGGCTTTCACGGTGTGATGCTCGCACGGCTTCATGGCTTGGCCGTACTGCCGGGCGCAGCACGTTCCAGTGTGCCCGACGCTACAATGCGAGGACGATTCCAATCGCGGGCCGTCCCGGCGGTTGCGCCCCTTGTGGCGCATCAGGCGCCCGTGTCTTCCGCGGCTTTCGCGATATCCCGCGTTCCCCCACCTGAATTCCGCTCCATGCAAGTCCTCTTGATTCCCGTGACGCCCTTCCAGCAGAACTGCGCGCTGCTGATCGACGAGACCACCGGCCGCGCCGCGGTGACCGATCCCGGCGGCGACCTTGACCGCATCCATGCCGCGGTCAAGGAGCACGGCGTGACGCTGGAGAAGATCTTCCTCACCCACGGCCATGTGGACCATTGCGCGGGCGCCGCGTCGCTCGCGCGCGAGCTTGGGATCCCGATCGAGGGGCCGCACGAGGACGAGCGCTTCTGGATCGAGCAATTGCCCGAGCAGACGCGCCGCTTCGGCTTTGGCCACGCCGAGATCTTCGAGCCGCAGCGCTGGCTCGACACGGGCGACACCGTGCAGTTCGGCAGCGAGACGCTGGAGGTCTACCACTGCCCGGGCCACACGCCCGGCCACGTGGTGTTTTTCTCGCGCGCCAACCGGCTTGCTATCGTGGGCGATGTGTTGTTCGCCGGCTCGATCGGCCGCACCGACTTTCCGCGCGGCAACCACGCTGACCTGATCCGCTCGATCCGCACCCATCTGTGGCCGTTGGGCGAAGACGTCACCTTCGTCCCCGGCCACGGGCCCGTCTCCACCTTTGGCGAGGAGCGCAAGCACAACCCGTACGTGGCTGACCACCTGATCGATGTGGCCTAGTGGCCTGGCAGGCTAGTGGGCCAATGCCCGCCGCCGGCTTTTCTCGAACCTCATTCCCAAGGCAGGCCATGGCCAAGCAACAGGCACCCGACACCCGCCCCGAGATCTATGTCAGCACTGACGTGGAGGCCGACGGCCCCATCCCCGGGCCGCACTCCATGCTGTCGTTCGCCTCCGCCGCGATGTTGGCGGACAAGACCGTGCTGAGCACCTTCTCGGCCAACCTGGAAACGCTGCCGGGCGCGGCCGGGCATCCGGCGCAGATGCAGTGGTGGCAAACCCAGCCGGAAGCCTGGGCCGCCTGCCGGCGGGACCTGGAGCCGCCCGAGCGGGCCATGGTGCGCTACGTGGAGTGGGTGGAAAGCCTGCCTGGCAAGCCGGTCTTCGTGGCCTTTCCGGCTGGCTTCGACTTCACCTGGATGTTCTGGTACATGATGCGTTTTGCCGGCCGCTCGCCGTTTGGCTGGGCCGCGCTCGACATCAAGACGCTGGGCTTCGCCTTGACCGGGCTGCCCTACCGCAAGACCGTCAAGCCGGCGCTGCCGGCCGAGTGGAAGGACCCGCTGCCGCACACCCATGTGGCGCTGGACGATGCGCTGGAGCAAGGCGCGCTGTTCTGCAACATGCTCACCGCGCTGCGCGCGCGGGAGGCCGCGCTGGCCGCCGCGCAAGCCTTGGCCGAGAGCGACGGCGCGCCACCGGCTCCCACGGCCTGAGCAGGCCGGCCTGCGGATTGCCCGCGCCTTGCGCCGGCCTCGCATCCTGGGCCACGCCAGCTATAGTTAAGACGTATATGGCATCCGAACTCGCCCCGTTTCAGGGCTGCCGCGGCGCCACGCCATATACCGCTTGCAAGGCCTCGCGAGCCAAGCCCAGGAGGTGTCGCCCATGCGTTTCCATCCCAACCTGCACTTGCGCCAGATGGCCGGCCGGTTGCACTGGCCGCACGTGACCTCATCCTCGCGCGAGTCCACCCGATTGCATTCCCTGGAGGACGACGCCGACGTCGCCAAGGCCACGGTCTACGTGAGCGCGGTGACGCTGGTGATCCTGCTGGTGGTCCTGGCGGCAATCGCTTTCGGCCAGGAGGCCATGCACTGGCTGGGTGTTCCTTAGACGATCCGCCTGAAGCAGTTCAGCCTCCCTGACCGGGCCGGCCCTCACCTAGGTGGGGGCCGGTTTTATTCCGGGGCCAAGGTTTGCCGGCGCCGGCTCAGGCCAGCAAGGGGGCGACGTTCTCGGGCGGGCGGCCGATGGCGGCGCGGCGGTTGCGCACCACCAGCGGGCGTTGCAGCAGGATGGGGTGGTCGGCCACCGCGCCCAGCACCTCGGCATCGGTCAGGCCCGGATCGGCCAGGCCCAGCTCCTTGTAAGGCGCTTCGTTGTCGCGCACCATCTCGCGCACCGGCACGCCCAGCATGGTGTGGAGCTGCTTGAGCGTGGACAACGTGGGCGGCGTCTTAAGGTATTCCACGATCTCCACGGGCTCGCCCAGCCGGCCAGCGGCTGCCTCGACCAGCGCAAGGGTTTCGCGCGACTTCGAGCAACGGGGGTTGTGATAGATGGTGATCATGGTGGCACTCCTGGTTCGACCGATGCCCCGGCGCCGGGGCTGAAACCCGCACTATACAAGCGGCGTAGCCCGCCCGCACGCCCCCCGAGAGGTGGCATATCGGCTCAGGCCGGGCTTTGCTTTTCCGGCGCCAGCCGCAGCAGGGCCGCCACGGTGGCACGCAGCCCGGCGCGCAGCGGCTTGTCGTGGCGCAGCACCAGCGCCAGCGTGCGCGCCAGCGGTGGGGCCAGCGGGCGCACGGCGATCCGCGCGCGCGGCTGGCCCGGCGGCAGCGCCATGCCCGGCAGCACCGAATAGCCTAGCCCGGCACCCACCAGCTCCTTGATCGCCTCGACGCTGTCGAGCTCCATCACCGGGCGTGCGCTGATGCCGGCGCGCAGGAACCACTCGTCCACCAGCCGGCGCGTATTGCCACCGGGCGAGAACAGCACCAGCGGCCGGCCGGCCAGGTCGGCGGGCGTCACGGTAGCGGGCAGCGGCGCATCGTCGGCGGGGCCAATGGCCACGAACGGGTCTTCCAGCACAGGCGTGATGTCAAACATCCGGCCAGAGGCTGGCAACGTCACGAAGGCCAGATCGAGGGCGTTGTCCTCCACCCCTTTGAGCGCCTCGCCGGTGTTCTCCGTGCTGACCACGATCTCCAGCGCCGGCATGGCGCGGCGCAGGTCGCGCAGCACGGCTGGCAACAGGTAGATGCAGGCGGTGGCGCCGGTGCCCAGCCGCACCCGGCCGACCACCCCACCGGCGTGGCGCGCCATGCTGTCGTCCGCGGCGGCCAGCGCGCCGGCCACGCCGCGCGCGTGCGCCAGCAAGTCCTCGCCGGCGGTGGTGGGCAGCACATGGCGCCCCACCCGTTCGAGCAGGCGCAGGCCATAGCGCTGCTCCAGCTGGCGCACCTGCAGGCTGACGGCCGGCTGGCTCAAGCCGAGGCGCTCGGCCGCCGCCGAAAAGCTGCCGAGATCGCAAACCAGCGAAAAGGCCTGCAGGAAGTCGGGATTGAGATGCCGCATGCCAAAGAATTTCTTATGCGCTGCATAAGTCAGCGAAGCTTCCTTTATAGCATCGGCGCAAGTTAAGGTAGCAGCGTGCCCTGGCCCTTGCCACCGCCGGGCAGCTTGCTGCAACACGGCTCTCATCCACGTATCGCTTTTCCTCCGGCATCGACTGCGCTCGAACCGGTTCACCCGCCCAGACCGCTCGCCGCGCCAGCATCATGAAAGCCCCTCTCGCCACACTCAGCGCCGCCACCGCCACGCCGATGGCGGTGGCCAATGCCACCGCCGCCGTCCAGGCCTGCGCCAGCCCGTCGATCCGCGACGCCACCGCTGCCGACATCCCCGCCATCCAGGCTATCTACGCGCACCACGTGCGTCACGGCCGCGCGTCGTTCGAAGAAGTCGAGCCGGGCGTGGACGACATCCGCCTGCGTCACGCCGAGGTGAAACGCCAGGGCCTGCCCTACCTGGTGGCCGAACGCGGTGGCGAGGTGCTGGGCTATGCCTACGCCAGCGCCTACCGCACGCGCAGTGCTTACCGTTTTGCCATTGAGGATTCGGTCTATATCGACGAGCGCTATCGGGGCCAGGGCCTTGGCCTGGCGCTGCTTGCCGCACTGGTGTCGCGCTGCGAGAGCGGCCCGTGGCGGCAGATGGTGGCGGTGGTGGCCTGCACCGCCAGTGGCGAAGGCGCCGGCTCGCTGGCCTTGCACGAGCGGGTGGGCTTTCGCACCATCGGCCGGCTGCAGTCCGTCGGGTTCAAGCACGGGCAGTGGATCGATACGGTGCTGATGCAGCGGTCGCTGGGAGATGGGGACGAAACGCCGCCGCTGGAGCGCGCGGCCAGGCCGTAAGACCTGGCCGGCACCAAGCCGGCAGACAGCCGATCCACCTGGATTAATTCTCTTCAAGAATTTTAGGTTGATCTGCTTTGATACATATATTCGTCAAGCGCATGATCTTGCGATCAAGGCTGACGAGAGGGCGCGGCGAGCGCCTGCCCCCTCTTGTAGTCCCAGGGCTTATATCGGCCCCGGGACCATGACGGATCAACCGATCAGATCCGACAGCGCCAGCGCCACCACCTTGGTGGCACGGTTCAGGTCGTTCAGGCGCAGGTTCTCGTCCGAGTTGTGGCCGCGCGCTTCCATCAGCGTGCGCGGGCCGGCGCCGTACAGCACAGTGGGGATGCCGTACTTGGTGTAGTGGCGGGCATCGGTGTAGAGCGGCACGCCTTGCACCGGGATCTCCACGCCGAACACTTCCTCGGCACGGCCCTTCAGGGCGCCGATCAGCTTTTCCACGCCCGGCAGTTCCGACAGCGGCTCGGCCAGGATGATGCGCTCGACCTTGACCTCGATGCCCGGACGGTCCTTGGCGGCCTTCTCGACCACGGCGCGCAGCTCGCCTTCGGCGTCGAAGCCGATTTCCTCGGGGATCATGCGGCGGTCGACGCGGAAGGTCACCAGGTCAGGCACGACGTTGGTGTTGATGCCGCCCTTGATCAGGCCGACGTTCAGCGTGGCCGTATCGATGCCCAGCGTCTTCGACTTGCGCGTGGCCAGCTCGGCACGCAGGCCATAGATGGCTTGCAGGATGTGGGTGGCGGCTTCGATCGCGTCCACGCCGGTGTGCGGCATGGCGGCGTGGCCTTGCTTGCCCTTGACCGTCACTTCCACGTGCAGGCAGCCGTTGTGGGCCGAGGTGATGCCGTAGGAGAAGCCAGCCGAGATGGCGTAGTCGGGCTTGCTCAGGCCCTGGTCGAGCAGGAACTTGGGACCGATGTCGCCGCCGGTTTCCTCGTCGTACGTGAATTGCAGTTCCAGCGTGCCGTTGAGCTTGGCGCCTTGCTTTTCGGCTTCCATCAGCGCCAGCACGGCGTACGTGTAGGTGGCGAAGTCCGACTTGGACACCGCCACGCCGCGGCCGTACATGACCGGGCCGTGCTCGCTGTCGGCGATCTCGCCGCCGTACGGGTCCTTGGTCCAGCCCAGGCCCGGAGGCACCACGTCGCCGTGGGCGTTCATGGCGATGGTGGGGCCGCCCGTGCCGAAGGTCTTGCGCACCAGCAGGTTGGTGGCGCTGATCATGCCAGCGGCCTTGACCAGCTCGTCCGGCACCTTGTGCGCTTCGACCTTGAAGCCCAGGCCTTCGAGCAGCACCTTGGCGCGCGCGCCGTGCGCGTCGCAATCGCCCGGCGGGTTATCCGACGGCACCTTGACCAGTTCGGCGAGGAAGGCTTCCTGCGCGGGACGCTGGGTGTCGATGTAGTTGGTGAGCGTGGTCTGCAGCGGGTTCACGTTGTCTCTTGCGGTCATGTTGATTCTCGAAAAAGTCTCTCAGGATGGCGGATGCGGGCGCTTTACGGCTGCCGCGCGGAATGCTTGTCGAAATGCTCGACGAAATCGCTGAACACGGCAGCCGCGCTGGCGGCGTCCTCCGCGGTCATGATCTCGGTGGGGTGATGGCTGATGCCACCGTTGCCGCAGCGCACAAACAGCATCGCGACATCGGCAATGGCCGCGATGGCCATGGCGTCGTGGCCGGCGCCGGAAGGCAGGTGCCGCACCGGCAGCCCCTGGCGGGCGATGGCATCCGCCCATTGCTGTTGCAGCCAGGGCGCGCACGGCACGCTGACAGCCTCGTGGGTCTTGCGCAGCTGCACGCGCACATTGCGCCGGGCGCACACGCGCTCGATTTCCGCCAGCACGTCGTTCACGGCAGCCTGGCGGATGGCGTCTTCGCCGGCACGGATGTCGATGGAGAAGACCGCGCGGCCCGGCACCACATTGGCGGCGCCGTTAGGCACGTTGAACTGGCCGATCGTGCCGACCAGGCCCGGCAGGCCGCCGCAGCGGCGCTCGATAAACAGGCCGATCTCGGCGCCGGCCATGGCGGCGTCGCGGCGCATGTCCATCGGCACGGTGCCGGCGTGGCCAGCCAGCCCTTCGAGCTCCACGATAAAGCGGGTGGCGCCGGAGATCGCGGTCACGACACCCAGCGGCAGCCCTTCGTTGAGCAGCACCGGACCTTGCTCGATATGGACTTCCACGAACGCCAGCACCTGCTCGCGCGCATGCGCGGCGGCGGGCAGGCCGGCGGGATCGAAACCTGCCGCGCGCATCACTTCGCGCATGGTCTTGCCCGAGTCGTCCACGTTGTCGAGCACATTGGTGTCGAAGGTGCCGGCGATGGCGCGGCTGCCCAGCAGCGTGGCCTTGAAGCGCACGCCCTCTTCCTCGGCAAAACCGACCACCTCGATGGCGAACGGGAAGCGCTTGCCCTGGCGGTTCCACTGCGCCACGCAGGCAACCGGGAGGATCACGCCGAGGTTACCGTCATAGCGGCCGCCATCGCGCACGGTGTCGAAATGCGAGCCGGTGAGCAGCGCGGGCGCATCGGGCGCGGTGCCTTCGTAGCGGCCGATCACGTTGCCGGCCGCGTCGCGGCGCACCGTCATGCCGGCAGCCTGCATCCACTCGGTGAGCTGTGCGGCGGCGCCGTGGTGAGCCTCGGTGAGATAGGTGCGGGTGAGCATGCCGGGCTGCTCGGTGTGGACGGCCAGGGTATCGGCCCAGGCCATGATGCGCGCCCCGGTTTCGGTAGCGGGCGTGAGGGTTGCTGCCATGCGTGTCTCCTGCTGGTAGTGCGCGAATGCGGGTGGCGCCGGATCATGCAAGCCCCGCGCCAGCGGTGCCTCGGGTGCCGGGCCGGCGCTGCCGGACCATCCCGGTGCGCCGTGACTCTCGTGCGAGAGCTCTATTTTGTGCGATTCATGGTAGCACAGTGAATTCAAAAATTGCATACAAAAATGATATGCACTATATTGGCTTCCACGTTCCGACAATGCGCTGCGGACAATCCGTTCCGGACAGCGAGTTGCGTGGATTCCGCTCCAACAAGAGGGCGAGTCCACGATGCGGCGCAGCCCTCACCCGGCAACGCGCACGGCACGTCAGGCCGGCTGTCCCGCCACGCGGGCAACCGGTAATTCCTGCAGCAATGACAGGATGCGCCAGCCAAAGTCCAGGACGCGTCCGCATGGAGACAACGATGCACCCAGCAGTCCAGCAACGGCCGGATTCCGGCCGCCCGCAAGCCGCCTTCTCCCGCTTCTCTCGCTTTTTCCGATCCCTGTTTGGCCAGGTCCTTGTCGCCCTGGTGCTCGGGACTGCGCTCGGGCTGTTTTTCCCCGAATTTGCCGCCAAGCTCAAGCCGCTCGGCGATGCCTTTATCAAGCTGATCAAGATGCTGATCGGCCCGATCGTGTTCTGCGTGGTGGTGGCGGGCATCTGCGGTGCCGGCGAGCTCAAGAAAGTGGGCCGGGTCGGCATCAAGGCCGTGCTCTATTTCGAGGTGGTCACCACCATCGCGCTGGCGCTGGGCATCGCGCTGGCCTACATCTTCCATCCCGGCACCGGCATGAACGTGAACCCGGCCTCGCTCGACGCCTCGGCCATGTCCGCCTACGTGGACACCGCCGAGAAGGTCAAGAGCGCGGGCATGGTGGACTTCCTGCTCAAGCTGATCCCCAGCACGGTGATGGGCGCGTTCGCCAGCGGCGACGTGCTGC
The DNA here is from genome assembly GCF_052113425.1 of Cupriavidus sp. YAF13. Classification (NCBI taxonomy): domain Bacteria; kingdom Pseudomonadati; phylum Pseudomonadota; class Betaproteobacteria; order Burkholderiales; family Burkholderiaceae; genus Cupriavidus; species Cupriavidus sp. YAF13. Next base: position 29,848 of record NZ_JBFRDD010000028.1, on the reverse strand, counting down.
AGGTGCTGCTGGTATCGATCCTGTTCGGTTGCGCGCTGTCGCTGGTGGGTGAGCGCGGCCAGCCGCTGGTGACAATCATCGATACCTTCTCGCATACGCTGTTCAAGATGATGGGCTTCATCATCAAGCTGGCGCCGCTGGGCGTGCTGGGCGCGGTGGCCTTCACCGTGGGCAAGTACGGCATCGGCTCGCTCAAGCAGCTGGGCTACCTGGTGCTGGTCTTCTACGGCGCGGTGGCCTTGTTCGTGATGGTGGTGCTGGGCACGGTGATGCGCCTGTGCGGCTTTTCCGTCTTCAAGCTGATCCGCTACCTGCGCGCCGAACTGCTGGTGGTGCTGGGCACCGCATCGTCCGACAGCGTGCTGCCGCAGGTGATGAAGAAGCTGGAATTCCTCGGCATCAAGAAATCGGTGGTGGGCCTGGTGATCCCCACGGGCTACTCTTTCAACCTGGATGCCTTTTCGATCTACCTGACGCTGGCTGCCGTGTTCATCGCCCAGGCCACCAATACGCCGCTGGCGCTGGGCGACCTGCTCGGCATCCTGGCGGTGGCGCTGGTCACCTCCAAGGGCGCGCACGGCATCCCCGGCTCGGCCATCGTGATCCTGGCGGCCACGCTGTCGGCGCATCCGGCCATTCCCGCCATCGGGCTGGTGCTGGTGCTGTCTGTGGATTGGTTCATCGGCATTGCCCGCGCGGTCGGCAACCTGATCGGCAACTGCGTCGCCACCGTCGTGGTCGCCGCCTGGGAAAAGGATATCGACCGCACGCGCGCCCACGACGTGCTCAACGGCAGGGTCGACGCCAGCGACCTTGACGCGGGCTTTGCCCCGGCGCCGCACGAGGCCGCCCTGGCCACCCCCGGGGCATCCCCGCTGCCCGGCACGGCCGCGGGGCGCTAGAATCTCGGGATTCCTCCTACCGAGACGCTGCGCAAGTGCGCAACCATGCCTGAGCATATCGACCCTGCCATGACCGCCGAAGCGATCGCCGAAGACATCGTCGCGGCGATCGTCTCGCACCGCCTGCCGCCTGGCACCAAGCTGCGCGAAGAGGCCCTGGCCAGCGTCTACCGCGTCAGCCGCACCAAGGTGCGCGCCGCGCTGCTGATGCTGTCCAAGGACAAGCTCATCCAGATCGTGCCGGACAAGGGCGCCTTCGTGGCCAAGCCCAGCGCCGAGGAGGCGCGCGAAGTGTTTGCGGTGCGCCGTATCCTGGAGGCGGCGCTGGCGCGTGAATTCGTGGCGCGCGCCACCGCCGCCGACTACAAGCGCATCGACCGGCACCTCGTCGCCGAGAAAAAAGCGCTGGGCGGCAGCGATGCGCATGTGCGCACCCGCCTGCTCAGCGATTTCCACATCATGCTGGCGGACGTGGTGGGCAATGGCGTGCTGACCGGCATGCTGCAGGAGTTGTCGTTGCGCAGCGCGGTGATCACCATGCTCTACCAATCCCGCCGCGACGCCGCCTGCTCCTCGGACGAGCATCGCGACTTCATCGAGGCCGCCCGCGCGGGCGACACCGAGCGCGCGGTGACGCTGATGGTGGAGCACCTGAACCACGTCGAGGCGGCGCTGCATTTCGAGCAGGTGCCCGCCGCCCGCAGCAAGGACCTGGTGACGGCGCTGCTGGCCTGAGCCCGGCATGCTGCAGCGCGCTTGACCCAGGTCAATGCGCGCCACGCGTCTTTGCATCATCATCGACCTCGTCATGAAGCTGCGGGGGCGCGCTTCATGACACACTGGCCCGTCCATCGCGGACGGCAGCCCGCACGCCGGCTTGGGTGCGGGCTTTTTCTTTTGCGCGCCGCGCGCGCCGTCATTGCCAGATCCGCGCGTGATCGAATCACGGCTTCGGAGTAGGATGTCGGAGGCCCAAGTCAGAGGCCGCTTAAAAGATAAATGGCAAAAGACAAAAGCCAGGAGACAGACATGATCCGTTCCAGCCGTCCGGTGGCGATGCCCGAGGCATCGCCAGAGCCAGCCCGCGCCATCCTGCTCCCCGATTTGCCGTCCCTGGCGCCCCCGCCATCCGTGCGCCCGCGCGGGCGCGGCTGAGCTTCCCGCCCGACTCCCGTGCCGGGCCATCCGCTTTCATCATCCAACCCATCCTGGTGAGGGAAACCCATGTCCAACGCGTTCAAAGATGACGTCCTGGCCGGCAAGGTCGTGTTTATCGCCGGCGCCTCGTCCGGTATCAACCTGGGCATCGCCCGGCACTTTGCCAAGGCGGGCGCCAGGCTGGCACTGGTCAGCCGCGACCCCGAGCGCATCGCCGCGGCGGCGGCCAGCATCAACGATGCCGGCGGCAGTGCATTCGGCATGGCGGCCGATGTGCGCGACTACGCCGCGGTGGAGGCGGCGCTCGCGCGCACGCGCGACGAGCTTGGCCCGATCGATATCGTGATCTCGGGCGCGGCCGGCAATTTTGTGGCGCCGGCGCTCGGCATGTCCGCCAACGGCTTCAAGACCGTGGTGGACATCGACCTGATCGGCACCTTCAATGTCTTCCGCGCCTGCTTTGCTTTTCTCAATGCGCCGGGCGCCTCGCTGATCGCCATCACCGCGCCGCAGGCGGTCAACGCGATGATGTTCCAGGCCCACGTATGCGCCGCCAAGGCCGGCATCAACATGCTGGTGAAATGCCTGGCCATGGAATGGGGCCCGGCCGGCGTGCGCGTCAACGCTATCTCGCCCGGTCCCATCGCCGGCACCGAGGGCATGGCGCGGCTCGCGCCCACCCCGGAAATGGAGGCGCGCTTCAAGGCACGTCTGGCGCTGCGCGACTACGGCGACAAGGACGATATCGCCAATACCGCGCTGTTCCTGTCCACCGACAACGCTCGCTATATCACCGGCACCATCGTCGACTGCGATGGTGGCAGCAAGCTGGGCGACGCGTCGGCCGACGCACTGCATCCGCCCAAGGCGCCTGGCAAGGCGGCCTGAGCCGCGCGGCGCTCCACACGCTCAAGCATTCGCGCATTTGTGCATTTGTGCATCAGAACACCTACGACAAGGAGACACCTATGACTTCACCCGTGCTCTATCACGCCGCCGAGGGCGTGGCCACCATCACCCTGAACCGCCCCGACGTGCTCAACGCCCTCAACAGCGCGCTGATGCTCGAGCTGCGCGCCGCCGTCGAGCGCGCCGCGCAGGACGAGGCGGTGCGCGCGGTGGTGCTGACCGCCAATGGCCGCGGCTTTTGCGCGGGCGCCGACCTGGCCGGGCGTGAGCCCGGGCTGCAGGATTCGGGCACGCTGCTGCGCGAGCGCTATCACCCGATCATCCTGGCGCTGCGCAATATGCCCAAGCCTGTCATCACCTCGGTCAACGGCGTGGCGGCCGGCGCCGGCATGAGCCTGGCGCTGGCCGGCGACGTGGTGCTGGCCGCGCGCTCGGCATCGTTCCTGCAGGCGTTCTCCAAGATCGGGCTGGTGCCGGATGCCGGCAGCACGTACTTCCTTCCCCGCTACGCGGGCGAGATGCGGGCGCGCGCACTGGCGATCCTGGCCGAGAAGATCGATGCGGAGCAAGCGCATCGCATCGGCCTGGTGTGGCAGGTGCATGAGGACGACGCCCTGCCGGCCGAGACGGCCAAGCTGGCCGCCCACCTGGCGCAGATGCCCACCTTTGCCTACGGCCTGATCAAGGAAGCACTCAACGCCAGCCTGGAGAGCGACCTGCCGGCGCAACTCGAACGAGAAGCCACGCTGCAGTCGCGCGCCTCGAAGAGCGAGGACTTCAAGGAAGGCGTGGCGGCGTTCCTGGAAAAGCGCAAGCCCGCATTCAAGGGCCGCTGACCGCCTGGCGCCCCTCTCCTGCTTGTGCGAGAGGGGCCCGGGGAGAGGGCCGGCCCTCACAGAATCGATCCGCCGCCAACCACCGGCAACCACCGGCAACCACCGGCAACCACCGCTGACCACGCACCGCACCACCAATTCGAAACCAGGAGACGCGCATCATGCTAGGCCTCATGCAAGACCGTCCGTTGCTGATTTCCTCACTGATCGAGTATGCCGCGCAGTACCACCCGCTGCAGGAGATCGTGTCGCGCACGATCGATGGCGGCACGGTGCGCTCCAACTACGCGGAGGTGCACCGCCGCGCAAAGCGGGTCGCCAGCGCACTCGTCGGACCCGGCGGACTTGACGTAAAGCAAGGCGACCGCGTCGGCACGCTGGCGTGGAACACACACCGGCACCTGGAGCTGTACTTTGGCGTGTCGGGCGCGGGTGTGGTGCTGCATACCGTCAATCCGCGCCTGTTTCCCGAGCAGATCGACTACATCATCAATCATGCGGAAGACCGCGTGCTCTTCTTCGATCCCTGCTTCGCGCCGCTGGTGGCGCAGCTCGCGCCGCGCCTGTCCAGCGTCAGGCACTACGTGGCAATGACCGATCGCGCCGGCACCGATGCGCTCGGCCTCGCCGGCAAGCTGCCCAGTCTGCTGTGCTATGAAGACCTGGTCGAGGCCGGCAGCGAGGACTACGCCTGGCCGCAGTTCGACGAGCGCACCGCGTCGTCGCTTTGCTACACATCGGGCACCACCGGCAACCCTAAAGGCGTGCTGTATTCGCATCGCTCCACCATGCTGCACAGCCTCAAGGCCTGTGCGTTCGACACCTTTGGCGTGAGCGTGGACAGCGCCATCCTGCTGGTCGTGCCGCTGTTCCACGCCAACGCCTGGGGCATGCCCTACGCATGCGCCATGACGGGCGCCAAGATGGTGCTGCCGGCCCAGCACCTGGACGGCGAAAACGTCTACCGCATGCTGCGCGACGAACGCGTGACCTTTTCCACCGCCGTGCCCACGGTGTGGCTGATGCTGTTCCAATACCTGGATGCGCATCCCGAGATCGATCCGCGCTCGCTCGGGCTGAAGCTGGCCGGCGTGGGCGGCTCCGCCGCGCCGGCGGCGATGATCGAGCGCTTCGAGCAGCAGTTCGGCGCGCGCTTCGTCCAGGGCTGGGGCATGACGGAGACCAGCCCGATCGGCGTGATCAGCACGCTTTTGCCCAAGCATCAAGCGCTGGGCACGCAGGAGCAATTGAAGGTCAAGCTCAAGCAAGGCCGCGCGCTGTGGGGCGTGGACCTGCGCATCGAGGACGACCAGGGCAACGCGTTGCCGCACGACGGCCAGGCCTTTGGCCGGCTCAAGGTGCGCGGGCCGTGGATCGCCTCGGCGTACTTCAAGGCAGAGCACGACGCGCTCGACGCCGACGGCTGGTTCGACACCGGCGACGTCGCCAATATCGATGCCGACGGCTATGTGCAGCTGGTGGATCGCGCCAAGGATGTGATCAAGTCCGGCGGCGAGTGGATTTCTTCCATCGACCTGGAGAATGCCACCATGGGCCATCCCGCCGTGGCCGAAGCCGCCGTCGTGGGCGTGCCACATCCCAAGTGGCAAGAGCGCCCGCTGCTGGTGGTGGTGCGCCGCGCGGGCAAGGACGTGAGCGCCGCCGAACTGCTCGAGTTTCTCGCTGCGCGCGTCGCCAGATGGTGGGTGCCCGACGACGTCGCCTTTGTCGACTCGCTGCCCCACACCGCCACGGGCAAGCTGCTCAAGGTGAAGCTGCGCGAACAATTCAAGGATTATGTCCTACCCACGGCGCAGGCCCCAATTCCAGCAAGGAGCAATGCCATATGAGCACCAGCAGCGAACGCATCATCCTGACCATTGAAGACGGCGTGGCCGAGGTCAGGCTCAACCGGCCCGACAAGATGAACGCGCTCGACCCCGCCATGTTCGACGCGCTGATCGAGACCGGCCAGCGCCTCGCGCGCGAACCGGACTTGCGCGCCGTTGTGCTGTCGGGCGCAGGCCGCGCGTTTTGCGCCGGGCTCGATATGCAGAGCATGGCCGGGCTGGGCGATGGCCAGGGCGACGCCATCGCCGCGGACCGCCTCGCGGCGCGCAGCCATGGCATCTCCAACCGCCCGCAGTTCGCCTGCATGGTGTGGCGCGAATTGCCGGTGCCGGTGATCGCCGCGGTGCACGGCGTGGCGTTCGGCGGCGGCTTGCAGGTCGCGCTCGGCGCGGACCTGCGCTATGTCACCGCGGACACGCGCATGTCGGTGATGGAGATCAAGTGGGGGCTGGTGCCCGACATGGCCGGCATGCTGCTGATGCGCGGCCTGGTGCGCCCCGACCGCCTGCGCGAGCTGATCTACAGCGGCCGCATCGTCACCGGCGAAGAAGCCTGCGCGCTGGGCCTGGCCACCACCGTGGTGGACGACCCGCGCGCCGCCGCGCTAGCCACCGCGCGCGACATCGCCAACCGCAGCCCGGACGCAATTCGCGCCGCCAAGCGCTTGATGCAGGTGAGCGAGGACGGCGACGGCGCCGCCATCCTGCTGGCCGAATCGGTCGAGCAGGACCGGCTGATCGGCGGCGCCAACCAGCGCGAAGCGGTGATCGCCAATATGGAAAAGCGGGCAGCGGTGTTCAAGCCGGCGTCGTAGTGCTGCGTGGCGCCGGCTGCGGTGTTCAGCGATCTGCAATCTGCAATCTGCGATTTGCGATTTGCGCGCTCAGGCGTGCTGACGCGTTCGCTGGCGCCGCATCCGGCGATAGAGCGCTACGTAGACCGCCAGGTTCAGCGCCAGCACCACGGCGCCAAGCACCATCTGGATCTCGCGCGTGAGGCCCTCGGGATAGATCAGCGCCAGCACGTAGTGCTGCACGAAATCCCCGCCATAGGCTTGCTGCCCCGCGCGCTGGCGCAGCGCATTTTCCAGCGGCGTGAGCGGGCAGATCCATCCGCTCCACTCCACCACCACGCCCCAGGCCGCTGCCGGCAGATGCAGCCAGGCCATGCGCGGCCAGCGCAGCACCAGCAAACCGCCCAGCATGACGAAGACAATAAAGGCGAGGTGAAAAAGGACGACCGCGTCCGCGAGCCACGCCGCCATCATCGTCCTTGCCGCCCGGTCCAGTAGCCCGGCACCGCGAACGCCGCCTTCAGGTGCTCGATAAAAAAACGGATCTTTGCCGGCACCGGCCGCTGCTGCGGGTACACCGCAAGGATGTCGTAATCGGGCAGCGCGTACTCATCCAGCACCGTGATCAGCTCGCCGCTCTCCAGCTGCGGCAGGATTTCCCAGGTGGAGCGCCAGCCCAGCCCCAGGCTCTCGCCCGTCCAGCGATGCAGCAGCTCGCCGTCGTTGCAATCCAGGTTGCCATTGACGCGCACCGTCACCGTCTTGCCGTCCTGCTGGAAATACCAGCCGCGCTGCTGGCCGCCCTGCAGGTTGAACGCCAGGCAGTTGTGCTGCGCCAGGTCGTCCAGCGTCTGCGGCACGCCGTGGCGCGCGAAGTAAGCCGGCGTGCCGCACACCACGCGCTTGTTGGTCGCGAGCTTGATCGCGACAAAGTTCGGATCGATGGCCCCGCCGATGCGGATGCCCACGTCATAGCCCTCGCGCACGAGGTCCACCACGCGGTCGGTCAGGTTGAAGGAAATCTGCACCTCGGGGTTCGCCGCCAGGAACGCTGGCGCATGCGGCGCCACATGCTTGCGCCCGAACGCCGCCGGGGCCGACACGATCAGGTGGCCGGTCGCCTTGTGCTTGCCCTCGGCGATCAGCATCTCGGCCCGGTCCAGGTCCGCCAGGGCCTTCTTGCACTGCTCCATGAACGCCGCGCCCTGCTCCGTCACCACGATGCGCCGCGTTGAGCGGTGCAGCAGCTTCACGCCGATGCGCGCTTCCAGCGCATTGATGCGGCGCCCGATCATCACCGGCGTCACCCCCTGCGTGAGCGCGGCGGCGGCCATGCTGCCGTGTTCGATGACGGCGATAAAGGCTTCGATCTGTTTTAGCTTGTCCATGCTGTGTGTCTCCTGGGCATCATTGTGGCGCATTTGACGGCGGCGGGCATGTGCTGGGGGCTATGGGGGCGATTTGGGTGGGGGTATGAGGCATAAGGCATGAGGCATGAGGCGGGAGGCCCGGACTTGGGCTCCGCATCGGCCATTCGTATCCGATCAAGCGCTCGGGCGCTCGGGCAATGCATCACTGCGCTCACCTGCCCGCACGCACCGCGGGCCGCCCTCGCGGCATCGTTTGCGCGCAGCGCCGTACCTCCTTGCTGAATTCGGCGCAGGCGTGGGTCATCAGGTCTTCCGAGCGGTAGACGAGGAACACGCGGAACTCGGGTAGTTCGTCGCTGATCGGCAGGCGAACCAATGTCGAAGGATCGAGCCGCAGCGGGCCGGTGCCGTCGAAGACGAAGTCGGACCACATGCTGATCAGGTCGGTGCGCGTGGCCAGCTGCAGGCCGAGCAGGTTGGAGGCGCTCTGCACCACGCGCTTGGGCATGTCGAGGCGGTGCAGCCGCATCACGCTGGCGAGCGGGCTGCCGGGGTCGTCGAGCGGGTCGAGGACGAGCCAGTCGGCGTCGAGCAGCGGCCGCAGCCGACGTACCCGCCGCAGGGGATGGCCGGCGCGCACGGCCAGCGACATTCCGGTGGAAAACAGCGGTTCCCACTGGAAGGCGCCGGTGCCGGGGCCGCTGTTGGTGGAGATCAGGCCGAGGTCGAGCCGGCCTTCGCGCAGGCCTTCGAGGATCTGTTGCGGGCGCAGCTCGGAGCCGCGCAGCGCGACGTTGGGAAAGCCCTTGCGGAACGCGGCCATGGCGTCGGGCAGCGGGCCGCTGGAGGCCACGGCGGTGAAGCCGATGTTGAGCTGCGCGTCGGCGTGGCCGCGGATGGCTTCGATGTCTTCCAGCGCATGCCGCAGTTCCTGCTCCACCAGGCTGGCGCGCTTGACCAGCGCCACGCCGTAGGCGGTCAGGCTGACGCCGCGCACGGAGCGCGACATCAGGGTGACGCCGAGTTCGCGTTCCAGTTCGGCGATGGCTTTGGACAGCGCCGGCTGCGACACATGGAGACTGCGCGAGGCTTCGTGGATGCTGCCGTGCTGGGCCACTGCCAGCAGGATGCGTAGTTGCTGCAGCTTCATCTTGGCTCTTCCTCCTTTTGTGTTTTCCCTGGCGCCCCACAACGGTGCGCGCCGCCCCGCAGCCGTGCGCCGAGCGCCGTTGGCGGCACTACGGCGCGTACCCGGTGCTGCGCCGCGAATGCCCATGGCACAAGGCTTCTCGGTACTTGTACCGATAGCGGCGCGACGGTGGTTATGACGGCGATGCCATTTGGTTATCAGGATGAAAATATATGATTTTTGGCTTGCCGTGTTTGCCTCAATACTTCATCGCCAGGGAGTCCCCACATTCCCGCGATGGATGCCCGGCAACCGCCGGCCTCCACGGCCCCCGCCCCCTCAACCAGTTCGTGGAGATCCGACATGAACGATGCCACCCTGCCTGCGGCGCCCTCGCTGGCCCCTTCCCAGGCCACGCCCGCAAGCCCGGCGCGCCAGAGCCAGTCCCGCCTGATCGCCGCATGCTCGATCGGCAATGCGCTGGAGATGTACGACTTCACCGTCTACAGCTTCTTCGCGCTGCTGATCGGCAAGCTGTTCTTTCCGTCCGATAGCGCATACGGCTCGCTGCTGCTGGCGGTGGCGACCTTCGGCATCGGCTTCGTGATGCGGCCGCTGGGCGGCTTCGTGATCGGCAACTACGCGGACCGCCGTGGCCGCAAGGCGGCGATGACGCTGACCATCGGGCTGATGGTGGTTGGCACGATGTGCCTGGCGTTCGCACCGACCTACGCGTTCGCTGGGTGGTTCGGGCCGGTGATGATCGTGGCCGGACGCCTGCTGCAGGGCTTTTCGCTGGGCGGCGAGATTGGCGCTTCCACCGCCATGCTGATGGAGTCCGGCGGCGTCAAGGGGCGCGGCTTTCGCGTCAGCTGGCAACTCGGCAGCCAGGGCATCGCGGCGACGCTGGGCGCGCTCACGGCCGCCATTCTTTATGGCGTGCTGCCACAGGCTTCGCTGGAGAGCTGGGGCTGGCGCATGCCCTTCGTGCTGGGCCTGCTGATTGCGCCCGTGGGGCTGTATATCCGCGCTCACCTGGACGAGACGCACACGGCCGAGGCGCACGCGCCCAGCCCGCTCGGCACGCTGTTCCGCGAGCATGGCGGCACTGTGGTCAAGGGCATCCTGACCATCATCGGCGGCACGGTCGCCACCTATCTGGTGGTGTACTTCATGCCCACCTACATGATCCGCGAACTGCATCTGCCGCCGTCGCTGTCGCTGCTGTCGGGCTGCGTGACGGGTGTGGTGTGCCTGGTGATGTCGCTGGTGGCCGGCACGCTAGCCGACCGCCTGCCGCGACGCAAGCCGCTGGTGCTGGGCTCGATGGCCTTTACGCTGGTGTGCCTCTATCCCGCGTTCTGGCTGATGACCCATTACCCGAGCGTGCCGCTGGTGCTGTCGCTGTCCGCGCTGCTGACCGCCAGCGTCTACCTGGGTTCCACGCCGATGCTGCTGATGATGATGGAACTCCTGCCGGCCCGTGTGCGCGCCAGCGGCCTGTCGGTGATCTATGCGGTTGGCGTGACGGTGTTCGGCGGCTCCTGCCAGTTCATCGTCACCTGGATGCTGGCCAAGACCGGCAACCCGATGGCACCTGCCTTCTACATGATGGCCTGTGGCGCGGTGACCATCCTCACGGTGCTGACCATCCGCGAAAACGCCCAAGCGCATTGAGCGCTTCCCTCCTCTCCCCGGCCAGGCTGGCCAATTTGCAGCAAAGGATAAATACATGACCCGCGAACCGACACTGACGCCCTTCCAGTTGCTGCCGCACCTGCTGCCGGCGATCCAGATCGATGCCGAGACCTTTATCGGCATCCGCCGCCAGATCCACGCCCAGCCTGAACTCGGCTTCGAGGTTGGCGCCACCAGCAAGCTGGTGGCCACCTTGCTGGAGAGCTGGGGCTACGAGGTGCACACGGGCATCGGCAAGAGCGGCGTGGTGGGGCAGTTGAAGCTGGGCAACGGCAAGCGCCGCCTGGGCATTCGCGCCGACATGGATGCGTTGCCGGTCGTCGAGGCCACGGGCCTGCCGTATGCCAGCAAGATCCCGGGCAAGATGCACGCGTGCGGCCACGACGGCCACACTGCCATCCTGCTGGCCGCCGCCAAGGCGCTGGCGGATAGCCGCGATTTCGATGGCACCCTCAACCTGATCTTCCAGCCCGACGAGGAGAACCTCTGCGGCGCGCGCGCGATGATCGAGGATGGCCTGTTCGCGCGTTTCCCGTGCGATGCCGTGTTCGCCTTGCACAATATGCCAGGCGTGCCCGCCGGCACCTTCCGCGTGCTGCCCGGCCCGGTGAGCCTGTCGTCCGACGTGGCCGACGTGACCATCAAGGGCGTGGGCGGGCATGGCGCCATGCCGCACCGCGCGCGCGACCCGATCGCGGCGTCGGCAGCCATCGTCACCGCGCTGCAGACGGTGGTGGCGCGCAATGTGGCGCCGGACGATACGGCCGTGCTATCGGTGGGCTTTATCCGTGGCGGCGCCACGCACAACGTGATTCCGGAATCGGTCACGCTGGGCCTGAACGTGCGCGCGGCGCGCCCGGAGACGCGCGCGCTGGTGGAGCAGCGCATTCGCGAGATTGTCAGCCTGACCGCGCAGGCGCACGGCGTGGAAGCGCACATCGACTATCGCCAGCTCACGCCGCCGATGGTCAACACGGTGGCCGAAACAACGCTGGCGCAGCAGGTTTGCGCCGAACTGGTCGGCACGGACAAAGTCGTGACGCAAGCCCCCAAGGGCCTGAACGGCAGCGAGGACTTTGCGTGGATGCTGAACGAGGTGCCGGGCTGCTACCTGATCCTCGGCAACGGCGAAGGCGAGTTTGGCGGCTGCATGGTGCACAACCCGGGCTACGACTTCAACGACCAGGTGCTGCCGCTGGGCGCGGCTTGCTGGGTCCGGCTGGCCCAGACTTACCTGGCGAGCTGAGGCAGCGGAGGCAGCGTGGGCGGCCCCGCTGCTGCGTGGTCCGCGTGCGCCGCGGCATCCTCCTCTGGCGAGGTGGCGGCTGCATCCCCGGGCGCGCTTGCCTGGAGGACTTCGGGCGGTACCGGCGCCGGAGATGGGACTGCGGATGCGGGCGCTGCAATGGGTACGGCGGCGGCCACTTCCGGTGCCGCCGCGCGCCGCGCCGGCGCCGGCGCTTTATTGCCCAACTGCGCGCTGATCTCCGCCGCTTCGCCCAGCACGTAGGCAAGCCTGCGCAACGGCCGGCTGACCTGCAATTGCAGGAAGACCGCCAGCGCCGCGCCCGACACGAAGACAAGGCCGTAGAGCGACAGCAGCGGCAGCAGGCTGCCGCCTTTGCGCGGCAGCTCGAACAGGCCCGTGACCAGCACCAGGGCGGCCGGGCTCACCGCGATCAGCAATCCGATCGTCTTCGCCATGCCCTCCCACATCCGTAACTGCACGTCCACCCGTCGCGCCTTGGCACGCAGCGCCTGGGCCGGGACGCGCGCCAGCGAGCGCAGCAGCGCGCTCTCCGCCTCATCGTGCCGGTCGACCTGATCGGCCAATGCCCCGAGCGGATCGCGCAGCCTGCGCGCGAGCGCCGGCAGGTGCGTGAGCAGCAGCGCCGCCAGTCCCGCCACGCTGCCGCCCAGCAGCCTATAGACCAGCCGCGCCAGCCATGGCGCTGGCGTCTGCTTGATCTGGTACTTGGTGTACAGCACCGCGCCGGCCACTAGCAGCGCAGCCACCGAACAAGCCCAGAACAGCACCAGCAGGCCCCGTTGCAGCCGCATCAGGTTCATGGCGGCCGTGGGCGAACCGGCGGTATCGGATGCGGCGGGCGGCTTGCGCTTGAGCGCGTCAAGCAGCTCGCGGGTGGGAGGGAGCCTGGTAAGCATGGCAGTCTGGTTGGCAATAGGTGGTTCCTGCGCCATGCCCTGGCACTGAGACTGGCACTGGCGCAATACCCGTACATTGTCGCCATTTAGCCGGTGCGCAGGGTGCGCGCCGGGGCCGCCGGGCGGCCTTTTCCCGCAAATTCCCACGTATCGTTGCCGTCACACAACGTCGTTCGATGACACTCGCCAGACCGCGTCGGGCGGCCGTGTTTTCTGCCTCGGGCACCCTGATTCGATATCACGAGTATCGAATCAACTGATCTCCCTTCCCTTTATCCCAACCCGCTTGCGGGAATAGCATGGGCTCCAACAGTGATTCGCAGCCATCCATAGCCATTCACCAAACATCGCATCAACGATTGGAGACAGACATGCCGAAGATGAGAGCAGTTGACGCGGCCATCGCCGTGCTGGAAAAAGAAGGTATCACCACCGCGTTCGGCGTGCCCGGCGCCGCCATCAACCCGTTCTACTCGGCCATGCGCCGGGCCGGCACCATCGACCATTTCCTGGCGCGCCACGTGGAAGGCGCCTCGCACATGGCCGAAGGCTACACCCGCGCCGAAGCCGGTAATATCGGCGTGTGCATCGGCACCTCGGGCCCCGCCGGCACCGACATGATCACCGGCCTGTACTCGGCCTGGGCTGACTCCATCCCCATCCTCTGCATCACCGGCCAGGCGCCGCGTGCGCGCCTGTACAAGGAAGACTTCCAGGCCGTCGACATCGAATCGATCGCCAAGCCGGTGACCAAGTGGGCGGTGACCGTGCGCGAGCCGGCGCTGGTGCCGCAAGTGTTCCAGCAAGCCTTCCACCTGATGCGCTCGGGCCGCCCGGGTCCGGTGCTGATCGACCTGCCGTTCGACGTGCAGGTCGCCGAGATCGAGTTCGATCCGGAAACCTATCAGCCGCTCGCCCCGTACAAGCCGGTTGCCTCACGTCCGCAGATCGAGAAGGCCATCGCCATGCTCAACGCGGCCGAGCGCCCGCTGATCGTGTGCGGCGGCGGCGTGATCAACGCCGACGCGGCCGAGCTGCTGGTTGAGTTCGCCGAGCTGGTCAACGTGCCGGTGGTCCCCACGCTGATGGGCTGGGGCGTGCTGGCCGACGACCACCCGCTGCAAGCCGGCATGGTTGGCCTGCAGACGTCGCACCGCTACGGCAACGCCACGATGCTGGCATCGGACTTCGTGCTTGGCATCGGCAATCGCTGGGCCAACCGCCACACCGGCAGCATCGAGGTCTACACCAAGGGCCGCAAGTTCGTGCACGTGGATATCGAGCCTACCCAGATCGGCCGCGTGTTTGGCCCGGACCTTGGCATCGTCTCCGACGCCAAGGCCGCGCTGGAGCAGTTCGTGGAAGTGGCGCGCGAGATGAAGATGGCCGGCCGCCTGCCGTGCCGCAAGAGCTGGGTGGCGGACGTGCAAAAGCGCCGCCGCACCATGCAGCGCAAGAGCGATTTCGACAACGTGCCGGTCAAGCCGCAGCGTGTGTACCGCGAGATGAACCAGTACTTCCCGCGCGATGTGCGTTACGTGTCCACCATCGGCCTGTCGCAGATCGCCGCCGCGCAGTTCCTGTCGGTCAACGAGCCGCGCCACTGGATCAACTGCGGCCAGGCCGGCCCGCTGGGCTGGACCATTCCCGCCGCGATCGGCGTGAAGGTGGCCTCGCCGGAATCGGACGTGGTGGCCATCTCTGGCGACTACGACTTCCAGTTCATGATCGAAGAACTGGCCGTGGCCGCGCAGTTCAAGGTGCCGTACATCCACCTGGTGGTGAACAACTCCTACCTCGGCCTGATCCGCCAGGCGCAGCGCAATTTCGAGATGGACTACTGCGTGCAGCTGGCCTTCGACAACGTCAACTCGCCCGAGCTCAACGGGTACGGCGTGGACCACGTGAAGGTGGTGGAAGGCCTGGGCTGCAAGGCGATCCGTGTGTTCAAGCCGGAAGACATCGCGCCGGCCTTTGCCGAAGCGCGCGACCTGATGGCCGAATTCTCGGTGCCGGTGGTGGTGGAAGTGATCCTGGAGCGCGTGACCAATATCGCGATGGGCACCGAGATCGACAACATCAACGAGTTCGAGCCGATCGAAGACATCGAGGAAGCCATCCTCAAGGAAGAAGTGGAAACGGCGTAAGCACAGCAGGCTGACAAGCGCGGGCCACGAGCCCGCGCGCAGCGCTGCATCCCCGCTGTATTCGTTGACGCGCCCCCCAATCACCGCATCCGCGCGAGCGGAATCACAAGACAAGTCATCCGGAGACATCCATGCCAAAACTTGCCGCCAACCTGACCATGCTGTTCAACGAAGTGGCCTTTCTCGACCGCTTTGAAGCCGCCGCGCGCGCGGGCTTCCGCGGCGTGGAGTTCCTCTTCCCCTACGCCTTCCACGCCGACCAGATCGCCGACCGGCTCAACCGCTTCCAGCTCGACCTGGTGCTGCACAACCTGCCGGCGGGCAAGTGGGAAGCAGGCGAGCGCGGCATTGCCTGCCACCCGGACCGCGTGAGCGAATTCCAGGACGGCGTGGGCGAGGCAATCAAGTACGCCAAGGTGTTGGGCGTGCGCCAGCTGAACTGCCTGGTCGGCATCCAGCCGCAGAACGTCAAGCAGGATCAGGCACAGGAAACGCTGGTGGAAAACCTGCGCTTCGCGTCGCGTGCGCTCGCCGCCGAGCAGATCGACCTGCTGGTCGAGCCGATCAACACGTTCGACATCCCCGGCTTCTTCCTGTCGCGCACGCAGCAGGCGCTGGACCTGATCGCGCAGGTCAACGCGCCCAACCTCTACGTGCAGTACGACATCTATCACATGCAGCGCATGGAAGGCGAAATCGCCGCCACGCTCAAAGCCAAGCTGCCGAAGATCAAGCACGTGCAGCTGGCCGACAACCCGGGGCGCAACGAGCCGGGCACCGGCGAGCTGAACTACCACTTCCTGTTCAAGTGGCTGGATGAGATCGGCTATGGCGGCTGGGTCGGCTGCGAGTACAAGCCGCGCACGACCACCGTCGAAGGCCTGGGCTGGCGCGCGGAACACGGCGTGCAGTAATTGCTGTTCATGCTGCGAGCGCGCGGCGCTGGTTTGCTCCCCTCGCCCGCTTGCGGGAGAGGGGGCAACAGCCGGTCGTCATGGCAGGCGGCGCTGGCGCATCCGGTGGCTTCGTTCAACGCTCCAAACATCACCAAAACAGATTTCAACATCCCATCAAGGAGACATCACATGGCAAACCAACGCAACGTCGGCTTTATCGGCCTGGGCATCATGGGCGCACCGATGGCGGGCCACCTGCGCGCGGCCGGCCACACGCTGTTCGTGCATGACGTGAACCCCGCACCGCAAGCGCTGGTCGATGCCGGCGTCACGGTCTGCACCAGCGCCGAGGAAGTGACCAAGCGCGCGGACATCATCGTGATCATGGTGCCGGACACTCCGCACGTGGAAGCCGTGCTGTTCGCCGAGAAGGGCGTTGCCGCCGCGCTCAAGGGCGCCGGCAAGGAAGCCGCGCACGGCAAGATCGTGGTCGACATGAGCTCGATCTCGCCGATCGCCACCAAGGACTTCGCCGCGCGCGTCAACAAGCTCGGCGCGGCCTACCTGGATGCACCGGTGTCCGGCGGCGAAGTGGGCGCGAAGGCCGCATCGCTGACCATCATGGTCGGCGGCCCGCAAGAATCGTTCGACGAGGTCAAGCCGCTGTTCGACCTGCTGGGCAAGAACGTGACGCTGGTCGGCGGCAACGGCGACGGCCAGACCACCAAGGTGGCCAACCAGATCATCGTGGCGCTGAACATCCAGGCCGTGTCCGAAGCACTGCTGTTCGCCTCCAAGGCGGGCGCCGATCCGGCGCGCGTGCGCCAGGCGCTGATGGGCGGCTTCGCGGCTTCGCGCATCCTGGAAGTGCACGGCGAGCGCATGGTCAAGCGTACCTTCGATCCGGGCTTCCGCATCGAGCTGCACCAGAAGGACCTGAACCTCGCGCTGCAAGGCGCGAAGGCGCTGGGCGTGGCACTGCCCAACACCGCCACCGCGCAAGAGCTGTTCAACACCTGCGCCGCCAACGGTCTGGGCAAGCAGGACCACTCTGCCCTGTGCCGCGCCATCGAGATCATGTCCAACCATGAGATCGCCAAGGGCGGCGCCAAGTAAGCCAGCAGCACCATCATGGCCTGCCTCGGCAGGCCAGCATCACTCCCGGCCGCTCGCGGCCGGGAACGCAGCACTTCCGGATCCCGTCATGCTCGCCACCGATTCCTACCCTACCCTGCTGGCGCCCCAGCGCCCTGCCGGCCTCACCGATCCGCGCGCCCTGCTGCGCGACCTGTTCGATACCGCGGTTGCCGCCGTCAGCGCCAGCCACTGCCTGCCGCCGCAACTGCCCACGCCGCCCAAGGGCCGCACGGTGGTGATCGGTGCCGGCAAGGCCGCCGCCGCCATGGCGCAGGCTGTCGAGGCGCACTGGCAAGGCGAGATTTCCGGACTGGTTGTGACCCGCTACGGACATGGCGCGCCGTGCCAGCGCATCGAGGTGGTGGAAGCCGCGCACCCGGTGCCCGACGAAGCCGGCCAGCGCGCCGCGCAGCGCATGGTGGCACTGGTCAAGGACCTGACCGCCGACGACCTGGTGCTGTGCCTGATCTCCGGCGGCGGCTCCGCGCTGCTGGCCGCGCCGGCCGACGGCATCACGCTTGCCGACAAGCAAGCCGTGAACAAGGCCCTGCTAAAGAGCGGCGCCAACATCGGCGAGATGAACTGCGTGCGCAAGCACCTGTCGGCGCTCAAGGGCGGCCGGCTGGCATTGCACTGTGCGCCCGCACGCGTCGAGACCCTGTTGATTTCCGATATTCCCGGTGACGATTCCACGCTGATCGCCAGCGGCCCGACCCTGCCCGACGCCACCACCTGCGCCGACGCGCTGGCGGTGATCACCAAGTACGGCATCGAAGTGCCCGCCAATGTGCGTGCCCACCTGGAGAGCGGCGCGGGCGAAACACCCAAGCCCGGCGATGCGCGCTTCGACGGCCATCGCAGCGTCACGCTGGCCACCGCGCAGCAATCGCTGGAAGCCGCGGCGGCGCGCGCGCGCGAGCTGGGCGTTGAAGCCCACATCCTGTCCGACAGCATCGAGGGCGAATCCCGCGATGTGGCGCTGGTGCATGCCGCCATCGCGCGGCAGGTTGCACAGCATGGCCAGCCGTTCAGCAAGCCCTGCGTGATCCTGTCCGGCGGCGAGACCACGGTGACGGTGCGCGGCAGCGGCCGCGGCGGGCGCAATGCCGAATTCCTGCTCGCGCTCGCGGTCGCGCTGGACGGCCTGCCGGGCGTGCATGCCATTGCCTGCGACACCGACGGCATCGATGGTTCCGAAGACAACGCCGGTGCGTTGCTCGCCCCCGATACGCTGACCCGTGCCGAGGCGCGTGGACTATCCGCGCGCGCGCACCTTGGCAACAACGACGGCTACGGCTTCTTCGCCGGCCTGGACGACCTGATCGTCACCGGCCCGACCCGTACCAATGTGAATGATTTCCGCGCCATCCTGATTGTGTAGGCGAGCAAGCGGGTATGCCACGTGTTTGAACAACGGCGCGCCCATCGCGGCGCGCCGCCCGAGATTGGAAGAGGAGACAAAATGAGACGCCAGCGCAAAGCCAAGATCGTTGCCACGCTCGGACCGGCCAGCACCGACATCGATGTGATCCGCCAGTTGTTCGAAGCCGGGGCGGATGTATTCCGCCTGAACTTCAGCCACGGCTCGCACGACGACCACAAGCGCCGCTACGATGCCGTGCGCCAGGTCGAGGCCGAGACCGGCCGCCCCATCGCCGTGCTGGCCGACCTGCAAGGCCCCAAGCTGCGCATCGRCACCTTCGCCGCGGGCAAGGTGGCGGTCAAGGCCGGCGACGCGTTCGTGCTCGACAGCGATCCCAGCCCAGGCGACGCCACCCGCGTGCACCTGCCGCATCCGGAGCTGTTCCGGGTGGCCGCGCCGGGCCAGTCGCTGCTGATCGACGACGGCAAGGTGCAGTTGAAGATCGAGGCGGTGGCCAGCGGCAGCATTGCCACGCGCGTGGTCAACCACGGCACGCTGTCCGACCGCAAGGGCGTGAACGTGCCCGACGCCGTGATCCCGATCCCCGCCCTGACCGAGAAGGACCGCAAGGACCTCGACTTCGCACTGGCGCTGGGCGCTGACTGGATCGCGCTGTCGTTCGTGCAGCGCCCGGCCGACATCGTGGAAGCGCGCGAGATCATCGGCACTCGTGCCGGCGTGCTGTCCAAGATCGAGAAGCCCGCCGCGCTGCAGCAGCTCGAAGAAATCGTGCGCGTGTCCGACGCGGTGATGGTGGCGCGCGGCGACCTGGGCGTGGAACTGCCGCCGGAACGCGTGCCGGGCGTGCAGAAGCGCATCTTGCGCATCTGCCGCCAGCACGGCAAACCCATCGTCATCGCCACGCAGATGCTGGAATCGATGATCGATTCGCCGGTGCCCACGCGCGCCGAAGCGTCGGATGTGGCCAGCGCCATCTATGACGGCGCCGATGCGGTGATGCTGTCGGCCGAGTCGGCCAACGGCCGCCACCCGGTGCCGGCGGTGGCCATCATGAACCGCATCATCACCGAGGTCGAGCGCGATCCGCTGTACCGCAACCTGCTGGACGCGGGGCATGAGGCGCCGCTGTCCACCCGCCAGGATGCGATCTGCGCGGCGCTGCGAGAGGTCACGCAGATCATCGGCGCGGTGGCCACCGTGACCTACACCTCGTCGGGCTCCACCGCGCTGCGCGCCGCGCGCGAGCGGCCGTGCGCGCCCATCGTCAGCATCACGCCGAACCTGGAAATCGCGCGGCGGCTGGCGCTTGCGTGGGGCGTGCATTCCACCGTCAGCCCGGACGTGCAAAGCGTGGACGAGATGGTGAATGCGGCAACCCGCGCGGCGCTGGCGGAGGGCTATGCCGAACCCGGCGACCAGATCACCATCGCGGCAGGCATGCCGTTTGGCCAGGGCGGCACCACCAACCTGCTGCGCGTGGCCGAAATCGGTGGCGCGGAGCCGGGCAAGGCGCAAGGGCAAGCGGCTGCCAGCACGGCACCGGCGGTTACCGCCTGATACACCGCACGCATGCGCTGGCGGCATTGCCGTTGCTATACTGATTGACACGCTGCGGCCACCTTTTTGCCGCGGCGATCAACCAGTAATGCGGAGCCACCATGCGTCTCGACGACGAAGCCGAAAGCCAGAATGTAGAAGACCGCCGGGGTGAAGGCTCCGGCGGTTTCGGCGGCTTTGGCGCGGGGCCCAAGACGCTCGGCATCGGAACCATCCTGGTGGCGCTGGCGGCGTCTTATTTCTTTGGCATCGACCCCTCCGTGATCATGCAGGGCGCCTCGGTGCTGCAGGGCTCGCAGCAGCAAGCGCCGCAACAGCAGCATGTGCCCAGCCATCCCCCCGCCAAGGACCAGATGACGGTCTTCGTGCGCAAGGTGCTCGGTAACACCGAACGCACCTGGTCGCATATTTTCGAGACCGATCTCAACCGCCGCTATGCGCCGCCCACGCTGGTGATCTTCTCGAACGTCACGCCTACCGCCTGCGGCACGGGCCAGTCGGCCATGGGGCCGTTCTATTGCCCGGGCGACCAGAAGGTCTATATCGACCTGGCCTTTTACGATGAATTGCGCCAGCGCTTTGGTGCCGGCGGCGATTTTGCGCAGGCCTACGTGATTGCCCACGAGATCGGCCATCATGTGCAGAACCTGCTCGGCGTGTCGGGCAAGGTCGACGCCGCGCGCCGCCGCATGGGCGAGGCGCAGGCCAACCAGCTGTCGGTGCGCGTGGAACTGCAGGCCGATTGCCTGGCCGGCGTATGGGCTGCCACCGCGGAGCGCATGAACCAGCAGCTGCTGGAGCCCGGCGATATCGAAGAAGGCCTCAAGGCCGCCGCCGCCATCGGCGACGACCGCCTGCAAAAGCAAGCCCAGGGCTATGTCGTGCCGGAGGCGTTCACCCACGGCACCAGCGAGCAGCGTACGCGCTGGCTGCGCCAGGGCCTGACCAGCGGCGACATCCGCAAGTGCGACACCTTCGCGGCCAAGCAACTCTGAGCCACGCATCCGGCTGACTGCGCAGCGCCCGGCCCTCTCCCCCCGGGGCAGCGCCCTCCTCGCTGGTAGGGCTTTTTTGTGCTGAATTAGGCATGTAAACGTTGTTTACAAAGTGAGCGGCGTTTATAATCGCGGCCATGTCCGCCACCCGCCCACCGCAATCCAGCCTGTCGGCCCCGCCCGTGAACGTGCCCGCCACGCCGGTTGCCGTAGCTGACGCGCCCGCTGCGGGGCCCAGCGGTGCCAAACTGCGGCGCGAAAGTGTGCGCGAAGCCTTTTTCAATGCTGCCCGCGCATTGTTTGCCGAGGCGGGATTTGGCGGCGTCACGCTGCGCCGCGTCGGCGAGCGCTGCGGCTATAGCGCGGCCGCCATCTACCGGCATTTCGAAGACAAAACCGCACTGCTGTTCGAGCTGTGCGCGCAGGACTGGGTACGCCTCGCGGCGGCGCTGGCCGACGCGCGCGCCGCCGCGGGCACACCGGCGCTGGCGTTGCCGGCCGTGCTCGATGCCTATGTGGCGTGGGCCCTGGCCAACCGCCACAGCTATCACCTGCTGATGATGATGGGCCTGCCGGCCGACGCCGAGCGCGCGATTGACCTGCGCTGGGGCGAGCGTTTCCCGGAAGACCCGGTGAACGCGGTGCTGATGGCCTGCGTGCATGACCAGCAAGCCACCGCGCTGATCGATTCAATGTACGACCCCGGCGATGTCGCCAACGCGCTGTGGACTGCCGTGCACGGGCTGGCCGCGCTCGATATCACGTTCGAGCACCTGCCCCACGAGGACTGGCAGCCGCTGGCGCATCGGCAGCAGGTGCTGCTCGCGGCGCTGCTGCGCGGCTTCTCCCGACCGTCCCGCTAGAGCGACGGCCAGACACACTTCCCCCACAGCGTTTGTGCCACGCTGCCCGGCGCGTTTCACCGCTCGCATCTCGCGGTGCCCACGCGCCGGATCCGTTCCACCGCGCGGGCGCGGCGGCTAGCTGCCGCGCCCGCGCAAACAATCCAATGTGCCATGGCGTCCTTTTTTCTTCGCCGGCCCGCGTTCGCGTGGGTTATTGCCATCCTCACCATGGTGGCGGGCCTGATCGCCCTCACCCGCATTCCCATCGCGCAGTATCCGGCGGTGGCGCCGCCCACCGTGATCGTCTACGCGGACTATGCCGGCGCGTCGGCGCGCACCGTGGAAGATGCGGTGACCGCCGTGCTGGAGCAGCAGATGCACGGCATTCCCGGGCTGCTCTACCTGGATGCCAGCAGCGAGGGCGGCGCCGCCACCATCACGCTGGGCTTCCGCCAGGGCACCGATGCGCAGCTGGCGCAGGTCAACGTGCGCAACCGCGTCATGCAAGCCGAGCCGCTGTTGCCGGAGGCGGTGCGCCGCGGCGGCATCTTCGTCGACCAGGCCGGCAGCAGCCCCTTCATGTATGTCTCGCTGGTGTCGCAGAACAGCCAGCTCGACGAAACCGCGCTTGGCGACTTTGCCGCCGCTTCGGTGCTGCCGATGCTGCGCCGCCTGCCCGGCATCGGCAAGGCCGAGCCGTACGGGGCCGAGTACGCACTGCGCATCTGGTTCGATCCCGACAAGCTCAATGCCTACGGCCTTACGGCCGCGGACGTCGAGCAGGCCATCAAGGCGCGCAACGGCGACGTCACCCCGGGCCAGCTCGGCGGCGCGCCGGCGGTGCCGGGCCAGCCCTACCAGGCACTGGTGCGCCCGCCCCGGCCGCTCGCCGAGCCGGAGGCCTTCGGCCAGATCGTCGTGCGCGCCGGCGGCGACGCCTCGCTGGTACGGCTGCGCGACGTGGCCCGGGTGGAGCTGGGCGCCAGCGACTACCGCTACAGCTCGCGCCACGACGGCCAGGTGGCCGCCTCGATCGGCCTCAAGCTGGCAGACGGCGCCAACGTGCTGGCCACCTCGCGCGCGGTGCGCGCCGCGCTCGACGAAGCCGCGCGCGGCTTCCCCGCGGGCATGCGCTACGAGATCTCATCCGACAATGCGCAGTTCGTCGAACGCTCGATCTGGCGCGTGCTGACCACGCTGGGCGAAGCCACGGCGCTGGTCTTCCTGATCCTCTACCTGTTCCTCGGCAACCTGCGCGCCACGCTGATCCCGGTGATCGTGGTGCCGGTCTCGCTGCTTGGCACGGTGGCCTGCCTGTACGCGTTCGGCCTGTCTCTGAACGTGATCACGCTGTTCGGCGTGGTGCTGGCGATCGGCATCCTGGTCGACGACGCCATCGTGGTGGTGGAGAACGTCGAGCGGATCATGCGCGAAGATGGCGTGGACGCCATGGAGGCGGCGGCCCGCTCGATGCGCGAAGTGTCCGGCGCGCTGGTAGGTGTCACGCTGG
The DNA here is from genome assembly GCF_052113425.1 of Cupriavidus sp. YAF13. Lineage (NCBI taxonomy): Bacteria > Pseudomonadati > Pseudomonadota > Betaproteobacteria > Burkholderiales > Burkholderiaceae > Cupriavidus > Cupriavidus sp. YAF13. Next base: position 6,565 of record NZ_JBFRDD010000028.1, on the reverse strand, counting down.
TGCTGTGCGCGGTATTCGTGCCGATGGCGTTCCTGGGCAGTGCGGTGGGCGTGATCTATCGGCACTTCGCCATCACGCTGGCGATCTCCATCGCCTTTTCGCTGTTCTTTGCGCTATCGCTGGCGCCGGCCATGTGCGCCAGCCTGCTGCGCCATGCCCCGCACCCGCAGCGCGGCCCGCTGGCCTGGTTCGAGCGCGGCTTCACGGCGCTCACCGCGCGCTACGCCGGCTGGGTACTGGCACTGCAGCGGCGCCGCCTGCGCTGGCTGGGCATCTACCTGGCGCTGGCGGTGGCCGGCGGCGTGCTGATGTGGCAGATCCCCGCCGGCTTCCTGCCGGAGGAGGACACCGGCGAACTGGTGATCGATATGGAGCTGCCCGCGGGCGCCACGCAGGCGCAGACGCGCGCCACCGTGGCGGCGCTGGAGGCGTGGCTGAAAGCAGGCAAGTATCCCGTGCGCTCGACCTTCGCGGTGCTGGGCTGGAGCAATTCCGGCAACGGCGAGCAGCGCGCCAGCATGTACCTGGCGCTGCGGGACTGGTCGGAGCGCGGCGCCGACGAACGCGCGGACGCCGTGCTGGCCAGGCTCCAGGCCGGGCTGGAAGCGTGGCCCGGGCGGGGACAGGCGCAGCTGTACGCGTATAACGGTGCGGCCTTGCCCGAGCTGGGCAGCACCGGCGGGCTCGACATGCGGCTGGTGGCGCAGGCCGGCTCCGGGCGCGAAGCGCTGTTTGCCGCGCGCGACAAGCTGCTTGCCGCCGTCAAGGATGAGCCGTCGCTGGGCGAGGTGCGCGCCACCACTGGCCAGCCGGCGCCGGCGCTGGACCTGCACATCGACTATGAGCGCGCGCGCAGCTTTGGCGTGGAGCCGGAGGCCATCCACCATGCGCTGTCGGCCACGCTGGGCTCGCGCTATATCGACGAAGTGGCGCGCGAAGGCCGTATCCGCCGGGTGATCCTGCAAGCGGATGCGCCTTACCGCATGGACCCGGCCAAGTTGTCCCGCGTGCATGTGCGCAATGCCAGCGGTGGCATGGTGTCACTGGGTGCCTTCGCCGAACTGGCCTGGGGCAAGGGCGAAGCGACGCTGGAGCGGTTCAACGGGCTTGCCTCGGTGCGCATCAACGCCGAAGTGGCGCCGGAACACAGCACCGGCACTGCCATGGAACGCCTCACGGCCAGGGTGCGCGAGCTGGGCGGCGCCTACGACGTGCGCTGGACCGGACGCGCCTTCGAGCAGCAGCAAAGCGGCACGCAGGCGCCGTGGCTGTTCGCCTTGTCGATGTTGTTCATCTTCTTGTGCCTGGTGGCGCTCTATGAAAACTGGACCTTGCCGCTGGCAGTGCTGCTGATCGTGCCGGCGGGCCTCGTTGGCGCGCTGGTGGCGATCTGGCTGCGCGGCATGCCGAACGACGTCTACTTCAAGGTGGGCGGCGTGGTGATCATGGGGCTGGCGGCCAAGAACGCCATCCTGGTGGTGGAATACGCCGAGCAGTTGCGCCGCGGCGGCATGGACCTGCTGGAAGCCGCCGGCCAGGCCGCCCGCCAGCGGCTGCGCCCGGTGGTGATGACCTCGCTGGCCTTTATCCTGGGCGTGGTGCCGCTGGCGATCAGCACCGGCCCGGGTGCGGCCGCGCAGCGCGCGGTAGGCACCGGGGTGCTGGGCGGCATGCTGGGCGCTACCGTGATCGGCTCGCTGGCGGTGCCGCTGCTCTATGTCCTGATCGGGCGCAGGCGTGCCGGGCGCGAACGGGAATGACAAGGCGCGTGCCGGCCAGCGGCGTTCGGGTAGTTCGGGGTAGTCGGGGCGAGGATCTTGCGAGGCTGCCGGAGGAGAAACGAAAGGCAGCTAGTGCGGGGAGCGGCGGGTAAAAATCACCCACCCGGCGGGAGAGAAAAGGAGGAGGAGGTCAGCCGGGCAGGTGGGAGATAAAACGGGGAGCAAAAGTGTCACCTGGCGGCCACCAGAGTGGCCGCCAGGCAACACGGGGTCGGTTTCAGACCCGGTAGCCGTACAGCGAGCCGTCGCCGCCGCGCGAGTTGTCCAGCGAGCTGGCTGCGATCTCGCCACGGAAAGCGCCGCGGGCGCCGTCGGTGAACGTGTCGAACTTGCCAGCCTTGGCACCGTCGGTGAACGTGTCGAACTTGCCGGCCTTGGCGCCGTCGGTGAACGTATCGAACTTGCCGGCCTTCGCGCCATCGGTGAACGTATCGAACTTGCCGGCGCGCAACGCGTCGGCGTACACGTCGAACTTGCCGACCTTGCTGTTGGCGGGGGCTGCCAGTGCCGCGGCCGACGAGGCCACCATCAGCACGGCGAGAGCGCTGCCAAGGATGCGTTTGGCATTCATTTGGGACTCCTTCAACTGATTGTGTCGTTCTTGTTTTTAATTTGCTGTACTAGCCGCCCCGGCAAATCTATGTTGCGCTGCAGGCACGGACTGAAGATTAGTGGCTTGGCGGGCAAGGAGAAATACCACTGCGACGAATGGTGCGTTGCGAGTCGTGAAACGCTGGAACGTCGGACGAACGGCGCGGATTGGCCGCCCGATGGCGTGACGGGAGGGCTTGCGAGGGGGCGCGGCGGGTGGCCGAAGCGATGCCTGATGGCCCGCCAGCCCAGGCCTGAGGCCGGTCGGCAGGCGAGCAGCCAGCTAGCGGGCTAGCGTTTGGCAGGATGGGCGGCGCTGATTAGCGCGCGCCGGGGCCGGTGCCCTGAATCGGCCTTGAGTCGGCCTGAAAATGCCCGAAAAGTGCTGGATAAGCTTTTGACCAGGCCTTAGACGGTGTACTGGCCGTTGGCTTCGGGCTGGAAAGACAACTCCACCACGGTGACGCTTTGCTCACGTCCGTCCGGCAGGCGGTAGCTCACGGTCTGCCCGGCGCGCGCGCCCAACAGCACACGGCCGATCGGCGACAGTACCGACAGGCGGCCTTCCTCGAAATCGGCAGTATCCGGATAGACCAGCGTCCAGCGGCGCGGCGTGGCCTCGCCCTCCAGCGCGCACAGCAGGCTGGAGTTCATGGTGACCACATCCTTGGGAATCGCCTCGGCCGGCACGATGGCCGCGCGCTCGAGGATGCTGTCGAGCATTTCGGCCAGCGGCGCGGCGCCGGCGCGGCCTGCGATGCGCTCCAGGCGGGTCACGTCAAGCTCGGTCAGGTAAAGGGTCGGTTGTTGTTTGGACGATGCCGTCATGATGAATCCTCGCAAAGTGGCGATGCGGCGACCCGGAACGGGCTGGAGCGATCCGTCGGGGATCGGCTCCTGGCGTTGCCAGGTCATGAAATAAGGTGGGCCGTTACCGGCGGTCAGTACCGGCGGGAAAACCGCGAACACGAACAGGGAGTGACTCGGCCCGGTTCAGCGTATGCCTGCGTGGGGGGAAACGTCAGGCTGGGAACCGGGCGGGATCAAGCGGTACGCTGATCCGGCGGCAGGCAATCGCCTGTTTGGCTTGTGCGCGCGGCGCCTGGACTGCGCGCGCGGTCGCGCCAGCCTGCCCGATAGGGGCAAGCTCGACAGCAATCGGCGACAGGCAGCAAGGCGTCATTGGGTGCGGCAGCAATTGGAATGGAAAATCGGGAAAGCGTGTCATACGGCGAAACTGGCGAGAGCAATGGCTCACTCAACGGCTTCACCGCGGGCTCGGCCCGCCGCTTTTTTCACCAGCTTGGTGCGCGGCAGGTAAAGGGATCGTAGCATAGCCGGCACCTTTCAGGCACCGGGGCGCAACCCTTACGCGTGGCTCTGCGGATGCGGATGGCATTCGCAGGCGGCGCCGGCGGCGGCCTGCTGCAGGTTCTGCAGGATGCCGCATTCGCTGGCCGGATGGGGCTGGTCGCAAGTATGGCGAAGTGCCCGCAACTGCCCTTCCAGCGCCTCCAGCGCCACGCGCTGGGCGTGGATCTGCTCGATCTGGCGATCCAGCAGGCTGTTGATGTCGTCGCACGCCAGTGTCGGATCGCGCTCGAAATCGCGCAGCCGGCGCACGTCGGACAGGCTCATGCCGAGGGAGCGGCAGTGGCGCACGAAGTTCAGCTGCAGCAGGTGGCCGTCGCCGTAGCGGCGATAGCCGTTGTCCTCGCGCTGGGGCGCGTCGAGCAAACCTTCGCGCTCGTAATAGCGGATGGTTTCCACGTCGCAACTGCTGTGTTTTGCAAGCTCACCGATACGCATGCGGACTCCAGGTCACTCCTGATCATGCCAAATACCCTGTAGTAATTACGGGGTTACCAGGCAGTGTAGACCATCGCGGCAAGCCTTGCCAGCTTCGTGCTCAGCCTGGCGCCGGGCCTCGCGCCTGATCGCGCAGCGTGAGCGCGCGCGGCACGAAGGCCGCGCGCATCACCTCCACCGCCAGTTCGGGGCGGGCGGCGCCGCACATGAACACATCCACGGCGGCAAAGCCGTACTCGGGCCAGGTATGGATGCTGATGTGCGATTCCTTGAGCAGCAGCACCCCGGTCACGCCCAGCCCCGGCCCGAAATGCCGGAAGCGCGCGTCGACCACGGTGGCGCCGGCGGCCTGCGCCGCCTGGTAAAGCACGTGCTCGACCAGTGCGGCATCGGCCAGCAGATCGCTCGCCACGCCTTGCAGGTCGGCAAGCAGGTGGTGGCCGAGCACGGCCGGGCAAGGCAGGGCTGGCGCGTTCATGGCCACCGGCTCATTTGTGGCCGCCGCCGGAGGACCAGCCGCTGGAGCCGGAGGAACCGCCGCTCCAGCCACGCGAGCTCGCGTATCCGGACGAGCCTGAACCGGTGGATTCGCCGATGTTGAAGAAGGTCGTGCCGAACAGCACGATGATGCCGTAGACGAGATAAAGCAGGCGCACGCTGACTCAATCCTTTCCGGCCCAGCGCTGGACCAGCCAGATCGGCACCCAAAGCAGCAGGAAGCCGATGACGATAGTGAACCAGCCACGATCGGTGACGAGCGCCACCGGGACGTTGAGGATGGCGAGGAGGATGGCGTAGACCTTGGCGCTCTTGCGGCAAAAGGCGAGGTCGGCGCTATTGCCCGCAGCCGAAGCGCGCGCTGCCTGGGGCGCGCGGGCGGCCTCGGCCAGCCCCGGGCTGGACTTGAACCACTGCGCCAGCTGCGCGCGCGCAACAGTGGTGGACAAAGTCCAGACGATCTCCGTGCCGGAGGTCTCGCGCGTAAGCCGGCGCGCCGGCTTGCCGAATTCGGTCAGGCGCGTGGTGTCGCCCACCTTGACGCGCCAGTTGAAGGTGCCGGCCGCGTACAGCACCTCGCTCTTGTAGTCGTAGCCTTGCTGGAACGTCTGGCCCTGGTAGCTTGCGGCCGTGCCGGAGACCATGCGCGGCCAGGTGTCCAGCACCTCGACCCGGTCCCAGCCGCTGTCCTGCTCCACCAGCCACATCAGGCCGCGCTGCTCGTTGAACAGCAGATACTCGACCCAGGTGGAGGCTTCGTCCTCGTCATTGTCCGTGCACTGCATCAGGCCCAGCACCGTGTACGGCTTGCCGTCGATGTTGCCGATGTCGCCCGGGGCCAGGCTGGTCTTGAGCGCATCGAGCTCACGCTGCTTTTCCAGCACCAGCGCCGTGGAAGTGGAGCAGTCGATCTCGCTGTGGCAACTCGGGCAGACCACGAAGCTGGCCACGCCCGCGCGGTAGGCGATCGGGCCGCCGCAGCCCGGGCAGGCCAGCGGCACGGCCTTGCCGCGGTAGCGGTCAGCGGTGCCGGCGATCTGGTCGGCCTCGCGCAGCAGCTGGCATTTGAGCTGGTCGAGCGTGACCGCCTGGCCGGTATAGATGGCAGCCGGATCGCCGTCGGCGTAGTCGAGTGTGAGGAAACGGCCTTCGTCGCGGAAGTCCGCAACCTGCGCGGTCCAGCCGGCGCCTACCGTGAACGGCAGCTCGCCCTGCCCGCCGGTGCAGCGCGCGCTGCGCACGTCGCTGGCCAGGTAGCGATGCTTGTCGAAGTACAGGGGCGTGCCGGGCGTGAGCTGGTCATAGCGCGGCAGCGCCACGCCGTTAAGCTGGGCGGCGGACTGCTCGGCGGTGACGCGCCGGGTCAGCATGTACTGGCCGGAGGCATCCGCCAGCCAGCCGTCGCTGCCGTCGTCGAACAGCACGTACCACTCGTTCCACAGCCCGGAGTCGTAGCGCAGCTGGATGCGGCCGACCAGGGTGAAGCCCTGCCCGTCCCACTGGCCCGAGGTGTGGATCTGCAGCGGCGTGTAGTCCTCCAGCACGGCGGACATCTTGCCGATGTCCTTGACCGTGTCGGCGTCCTTGAGCAGCGTGCTGTGGCAAAACTCGCACACCACCATCACCGCGGCTGACGAGCGGAAGGCCGCCGGCGCGCCGCAGCTTGGACAGTTGATTGCTTGCATGCTTAAGGGATAGGGGCGCGCTCAGCCGATCAGTTTCTTGAGGATCTCGGCCTTGGCGGTGTYGAACTCCGCCTGGGAGATCAGGCTCTTGTCGAGCAGGTCCTTGAGCTTTTGCAGGCGTGCGGCCGGATCGTCGGCGGGCGCGGCCGCTGCGGCCGGCGCCGCTGCCGCGGCGGGTGCGGCAGGCTGGACGCCCGCGGC
>NZ_JBFRDD010000027.1:0-107460 GCF_052113425.1 Cupriavidus sp. YAF13 | reverse complement strand
AGCGCGCTTCGTACCTGCTCCAACTGGCCGGCGGTGAGCTTGGTCACCGACTCCAGGAATCTCTTGAACTGGCGGGCGTTCATCGACTGCTCTCGTCATATCAACGACCAAAGTCTAGCAGCTATCCACGCTTAACCTGAACAGCGCCGAACCGTTGGAGACTGACCAGGATAAATTTGCTATGACTACCGCTCTTATTACAGGTGCCTCCAGCGGCATTGGTGCTGTCTATGCGCGCCGTTTCGCCGCTCGCGGCCATGATCTCGTACTCGTCGCTCGTGCCACCGACCGTCTCAATGCGCTGGCAGAGGAACTTGGCCAGGCGCATGGCGTGGCAATCGAGGTTCTCACGGCCGATTTGACCGATTCTGCGCAACTCGACAAAGTCGCACGGCGTCTGCGCGCACAGCCGGCGATCGACATCCTCGTCAACAACGCAGGTGCAGGCTTGATCACCAGCTTCGAGCAGGCTGATCCGACAGACATGAAAAGGCTGCTGGAACTGAACGTCCACGCGCCCACGATGCTCGCATCTGCAGTCATTGGCGGAATGGTCAAACGCGGCGGTGGCTCCATCATCAACATTGCGTCGGTGTTGGCGCTTCTGCCTGAGTATTCCCAAGGCATTTACGCTGCGACCAAATCCTACGTGCTCACTTTCTCGCAAAGCTTGGCAGCAGAAGTCAATGCCAAGGGGGTTTACATCCAGGCGGTTCTGCCAGCGGCGACACGCACCGAGATTTACGAACGGTCCGGTGGAGACATCAGCAAGGTGCCAGACGTCATGGAGGTCGATGACCTCGTTGCTGCGGCCCTGGTGGGCTTTGACCGCAAAGAACTGGTGACGATTCCGCCGGTGCCTGAGGCGTCCGCATGGGACGCGTTTGAGCAAGCCCGCGCCACGCTCGCTGCTGGTTTCTCGAATGACAAGCCTGCCGCCCGCTACCGCGGCTGACGCCTCGAACGAGGCAATCCCCTGCGGAATCTTGATGATCCCTGTTGTCTGATATTTATGAGGAAACAATTGGCTGTCATGGAGCCAACGTAATTGAAACAACATGATAGTCGCACGCCAGTGTCGCAGAAGTGCCCGTGTGGGACATAGTTGGGAAAGCAATCGTATATAAAAAGACCGCCTGCCAAGGTCGAGAGAGCACGGAGGTAACATGGGCAGGCGGGTACAAAATTTTTCCGCTGCTTATGCAGCGCCCAACATGGGAAGCAACGAGTTCAAGTCAAGCAGTTACTTAGCGAATCGCTGTCGGTCGATTGCATGTCGAAGCCAGCACCGAACGTGTCGAGCACCTTGAGCTTTGCGGTGTCCACATGTGAATCGGGCATGCCAGTTCGCGTGCCGTCGCTGAACGGATCAAAGGCTCCCCACTTCGTCGCACTGCCATTGGCGTCCAACTTGACATGGAGCGCAACGTCCACCCGAGGGCGTCCCTTTTCGCCCTTGCTTCCAGCGGGCGCAACCGTTGTGAAGCTCGATGCCACCAGCACCGCGACGGCGAACCCACTAAGAATTTCCGACTTGGTAATCATTTTTCGCTCCTTGAGGCAAATACCATCTGAATAAAACGCCGAGAATTCTTGTAAGGCATCTCAAAGCACCACTCAAAACGTGTGACGGATTCCAAGCCCTACCCCGAGCATGGAGGTCTCACCTGCACCGAGGGCATAGCTATTCCCTGTCCCCAGACTGTTGGCATAATTTACGGCGCTATTATCAAGATTGAGTCCCGCGTTCTTTGCGAAAGAAGTTACGACGTAGGCACTTGTACGCTTGGAGAATGAATAATTTGCGATTGCCGTTACTTGCCATGGATTGCCCATTTGCGATTCACCCACTCTTCGGTGAATCTTGTCGTACGCATACTCCAGAGTTAAATCCACACTCGGTTTCAACTTGTAGTTTGCGCCGATCCAATAGAAATCGTCTCGCAGGATTTCACTTCCGGCCCCATCTCTATTCTTTCCCCAGCGGTACCCGGCCATTAGCTTTGCAGGCCCCGCAGCATAACTTCCGGCAACCGCGAGTTTTTTGAAACCTCCCGTCCCGTTCACCATGCTCGGATTGAATTCGTCAAAGGCCAGTGCGGCTCCAAAACTTCCACCAAAATAATTCACTCCAACGCCATACGCAGAGTCTCTGCGAAATTGCCCCGGAACCYCTCCGGTTCCTGTGAGCGGGATTGTGCTTGGCGCGGTGGCGGGTAACGCAAGACCTGTTCCAAAGGACCAATGGGCACCGATAGTGAAGGGACCGAAAGCACCGCTATATTTCGCCGTGTTGTCTTCTCGATAGGCCGGACCAAGAAGAAGTACGGTTGGTGAGTATTGCGTTGCGTAGATCGTTGGTGAAAAATTCGCAATGGAATCGAACAGCGATGTGTATTGACGCCCGAATGTGAATTTTCCGAGTGAGCTGCTTTGCACTCCAACGAACGCCTGGCGGCCAAAAAGTCGACCCTGCATCTGGGTTCCGTTATCGAGACTAACGCCGCTCTCAAGGACAAAAATGGATTGCAGACCGACACCAATATCCTCTGTGCCGCGAATCCCCCAGCGCGACCCGGACAGGCCGCCAGAATCCATTCGATAGACGTTTTTTCCGGGCCCACTATTGAACCCATTGCTTGCCAATGGCACCGTACCGACGTGATTTGCGTATTCCATGCTCATATCTGCAACGCCGTACAGGATAACGTTAGACTGAGCCCAAGTCATGCCAGAAAATAGGCTCAAGGAGCCCAGAAGAATTGGATTTACCTTCATATTTTGTCTCCTCACTACGATTTTTGTGACCTCTCGCGCAGCAGCACGCCTTGGGTGGAGGCCATGCACCCAATGTCCCGTCTAAAAGTCGCTTTAATGCAAGTGGATTGAAATCAAGGGGCCATGCGGCGGAAACATGCCCTCGCGATTCAATATGACTCGGACGCCAGTTGTCCGGTGGCCTGCACGGTCTCGTGTCGATCACGCTGCGCATCGGCCGCGCTGCCGGGCCGGATCCTGAACCAGATCGAGTACATGGCCGGCAGGAACACCAGAGTCAAGATCGTCCCGGCAAACGTCCCGCCGATGAGCGTATAGGCGAGCGCGCCCCAGAACACCGAATGGGTCAGCGGAATGAAGGCCAGGATGGCGGCCAACGCGGTAAGGATCACCGGCCGCGCACGCTGGACCGTGGCTTCCACAACGGCCCTGAACGGATTCAACCCTTCATCTTTGTTGTGCTGAATCTGCCCGATCAGGATCAGCGTGTTGCGCATCAAGATGCCCGACAACGCAATCAGGCCAACCAACGCGTTGATGCCGAACGGTTGCCCGAACAGAATCAGCGTTGGCACCACGCCAATCAGGCCGAGGGGGCTGGTCAGGAACACCATGACCATCGCCGGAATGGACCGCACCTGGAAGATGAGAATCAGCAGGGTGACTGCCAGCATGATCGGGAACAGCGGCAGCATGGCCTTCGTCGCCTTGCCCGATTCTTCAATGGAACCCGCTTGTTCAATGCGGTATCCGTCAGGCAGTTTCTCGATGATTGGCTGAAGCAGCGCGCTGACGGCTGTCGAAACGTCGGGCGGTTGCAGGCCATCGGCAATATCGCCTCGCACCGTGATCGTCGGCATGCGATCGCGCCGCCGAATGATGGGCTCTTCCATGCGCACATCAATCTTGCCCACCTGCGAGAGCGGAATGCGTTGCCCGTTGGCGCCTGCCAGCGTGAAGTCGCCGATCTTGGTCGGATCCAGTCGGATGTCGCCGGCCGAGCGGGCGGTCACCTGCACCGTGCGGATGTCCTCGCGCACCGCCGTCACCGGAATGCCGTTGAGTAGGAATTGCAGTTGTTGCGCGACGGCGCTGGAGGTCAGCCCCACGGCCTGCAAGCGGTCCTGCTGCAAGGTGAAGTGCAGCGTCGGTACGCGCATCCCCCAATCGGTATTGACCGTGCGCATCATCGGGCTGGCGTCCATGACTTGCCGAACATCTGCCGCGATGCGGCGCAACGTCTCCGCATCGGGGCCGGTCACGCGATAGGCAACCGGGAACGGAGAGTACGGACCGAACACGAGCTGCGTGACCCGTACGCGCGCCTCGGGGGCAAGGCCGTCGGCAATCGCCCGGCGCAGGCGCTGCTTCAACGCGTCACGCTCTTCCTGGCTGTCGGTGCGGACCACGATCTTGGCGAACGACGGATCCGGTAGTTCCGGCCCCATCGCCAGATAGAAGCGCGGCGCACCCTGGCCAACGTAAGCCGTCACAATCTTGGCTTCCTTCTGTTTGGCGAGCCAAGCCTCCAGCTTTGCGGTGGCCGCGCTGGTCTGGTTGATCGATGTTCCATAGGGCATCTGCACCTCGACCAGCACTTCAGGCCGATCCGAAATTGGGAAGAACTGCTTCTTGACCACCGCCATACCGAGGATGGCCAAGGCAAAGAGCCCGACGACCGAACCCGCGACCAGCCATTTGCGCGCAATCACACGCCCGAGCAGCGCACGGAAGCGGTTGTAACGCGGAGTGTCGTAGATCGCATCGTGGCCGCCTTCGACCTTCTTGAAGTCGGGCAGCATCTTTACGCCTAGGTAAGGCGTGAACACCACTGCGACCACCCAGGACGTGATCAGCGCAATGCCGACGATCCAGAACATGTTGCTGGTGTATTCGCCCGCGGTGGATCGCGCAAAGCCATTGGGCATGAAGCCGACGGCGGTCACCAGCGTGCCCGACAGCATGGGCGCCGCAGTGTGGCTCCATGCATATGCCGAAGCGGCGACGCGGCTGTAGCCTTCTTCCATCTTCACCACCATCATTTCGATGGCGATGATGGCGTCGTCCACCAGCAAGCCGAGCGCCAGAATCAAAGATCCAAGTGTGATGCGGTCGAAGTTCTTGCCTGTCGCAGCCATCACCACAAAGACGACCGCCAGTGTCAACGGCACGGCCGCGGCCACCACCAGGCCCGCGCGCCAACCCATGCTGACGAAGCTCACCAGCATGACCACCAGCAGCGCGGCGAAGAACTTGAGCATGAACTCATCGACGGCAGCGGCGATGTTGACTGCCTGGTCGGTCACCTTGGACAAGCTCATGCCGAGCGGCATGTCAGCGTTGATGGCGCCCACCTCCTTGTCGAGCGCCTTGCCCAGGTCCAGCCCGTTCCAGCCTTCGCGCATGACGATGCCCAGCAGCAAGGCAGGCTGGCCACCATTGCGCACCATGAACGTGGCAGGATCCTCGTAGCCACGCTTGACCGTGGCAATGTCCGACAGCTTCAACGTTCGGCCCTGCGATACAACCGGCGTATCGCGAATCTTCTGCAGCTCGTCGAACGCGCCGTCCAGACGGATGAATACCTGCGGCCCTTTCGTTTCCACCGAGCCGGCTGCCGTCAGCGCATTCTGGCTGTTGAGCGCGGCAAAAACCTCTTGCGGACTCACGCCCAGCGTCGCCAGCCGGTCATGGGAAAACTCGACATAGATGCGCTCCGACTGCTCGCCGATGATGTTGACCTTCTTCACGCCGGGCACGTGCAGCAAGCGCTGACGCAGCGTCTCCGCATCTCGCACGAGCACACGTTGCGGTTCGCCCTGCGCCTTGAGCGCAAACAACGCAAAGGTCACGTCCGCATACTCGTCGTTGACCATCGGCCCGATCACGCCGGGCGGGAGGTTGGCCACCTCGTCGCTGACTTTCTTGCGCGCTTGGTAAAACTCCTCCTGCACTTCCGACGGCGGCGTGCTGTCGAGCAGGGTCAACGTGGTGAACGCCAGGCCCGGCCGCGTGTACGTTTCCGTGCGGTCATACCAGCGCAGCTCCTGCATGCGCTTTTCGATCTTCTCGGCCACCTGGTCTTGCATTTCCTGCGCCGTCGCGCCGGGCCACGCGGTGATGATGGTCATCACCTTGACCGTAAACGCCGGGTCTTCCGCGCGGCCAAGCTTGAAGAAGGAAATGAGACCCGCCAGAGAGATCAGGCAGATAAGGAACAACGTGATGGCGCGCTCGCGCACGGCGAGCGCCGATAGATTGAAACGACCTTGGCTCACAGGCGCACCCCCGCGATGGCAGTCCTGGCACCTTGCCCTGCCACACGGACTTGCTGTCCTTCACGCAGCAGTTGTGCGCCAAGCGCGACGATCCGGTCCCCTTGCTTGACTTGGCCAGCAACCCGAGCGCTTTCGTCGCCGAGGCGCACGATGGTGACGGATCGCCACGACACCTTCGCCGGATCACCCTGGATGACCCACACACCCGGGCCCTTGCCGGCGTCGAACACGGCACCAAGCGGCACCTGCAGATCGCCTTGCACGGTGGTAAGCCGATCGGGAATCTGGATCGTCACGGTGGCGCCCAGCGGCGCATTGGCCAGTTCCCCATCCAGCACATAGCGCGCTTCGAACGTGCGGGTAAGCCGATCGGCAGCATCCGACAGTTGCCGCAGCTTGGCAGGTACACCGGCGCTTTCCTTACCGAAAAGCGTGGCTTGTGCGACAGAGTCGATCGCCGGCCGCAACGTTTCCGGCAACTGGACCACCGCTTCACGTCGGCCAGCGTGGGCCAGCCGTACGACGGCTTGCCCTGCGTTGACGACCTGGCCGGGCTCGGCCAGCGTCTCCATGACCACACCTTCACCATCGGCAACAAGCTCTGCGTAACGGCTGGCGTTACGCGCAACATCGGCCTGCGCTTCCGCTGCGCTCAGCTGGGCTTTGGCGGCGTCCGCCGCAGCCTTCGCTTGGTCATAGGCCGAGGCGGAAATGGCGCCAGTTCCACGCAGATCGCGGTAGCGGGCTTCGTCTTCCGCCGTCTGGTGCGCGCGCGCTCGCGCGGCGCTCACGGCTTCTTGTTGTGCGTGCGCGGCGAGCTTCAGATCGACAGGGTCGATGCGCATGAGCGGCTGCCCGCGCTTGACGGTCTGCCCGGCATCCACAAGCCGCTCCAACACCTTGCCGGGCACGCGGAACCCGAGATCACTCTGCACCCGGGCAGCGACGACCCCCGTGAATGAACGCGACGCGGAAGCGACGGGCTGAACGAACGCGGCACGCACCAACGGTGCCTCGGTGCGCGGATCGGCAGGGGCCTTTTCGCCGCAAGCGCTCAAAGCGAGCGACAACGCACCAATAACGATAGAGGTAACAAAGCAACGAGAAAGCATGAAAGCCCCATCGACAAGATGATCTGGGCTTTCATTCTGGTTCCCGTGACCACTTTAGTCAATGGTCACACTCAAAAAATCTGCGCGTCAGGGGGAAAGACTCCGAAGCACGAGGCTGGAGAGCAGCCCGGGCGCACTTTCCGTGTAGTCAAAGCTGTACTGCAAAAGCAACGGATTCATGTACGGGCGCATGACCAGGTAGATGGCCGTCGTGGCCTCGTCCAGCGGCGTCTTGCGCTCGAAGTCTCCGGTCTCCCGGCCCTCCTGCAGCACATCGCGCAGCAACCTCTGGATGCGGTCCTCATAGGCGATCACCGCTTGCCAGCGTTCAGTCGCTGCCGAGGCCGCGATCTCGTACAACTTGCGGTCGTGGGAAAACAACCGAAGGCTGGCCTCAGTCAAGGCTTTGAACATGCGCCGGAGCTTCTCCGGCGGGGAGTCGGCGTCGGCCAGGGCGGCATTCACGTCGGCCTCGATGTCGCGCAGGCAGTTGGCGCAGATCATCTCGCCAATGGCCTGCTTGGACTCGAAGAACTTGTAGATGTAGGCCTTGGAAAAACCGATGGCCTTGGCCAGATCGGAAACGGCGGTCTTCTCGTAGCCGTAGCGGCTGAAGTGCTCGGTGGCGGCGGCAACGATCTGGTCTCGCACGTCATGGTCCGCCGGGCCACGGGCGGAAACGGGGTAGGGGGTGGTCTTCATAGGCTCCAGCTTACGCGAGTCGCGATAGTTGAACAACGCGTGACCATTTTGTACTATAGTCACAAAAACCTGATGGAAGACATCCTCGATGTTGCCAAAACACTCCCTTATGGCCCTCTTCGCTGCCAGCCTGGCGACCGCTTGTGCCGTCGGCCCCGATTATGTGACGCCCAATGTGCCACTTCCCCGACAATTCCAGGGCCAGACAGCAGTGGAGCAGCGGACAGCCAATGCCGAAGCCGATCTGCCTGCGTGGTGGGCTGGCTTTGGCGATCCGCAACTTACGCGGTACGTGCAGCTCGCGCTGGAACAAAACCTGGACCTTGCACAGGCCTTCGCCCGCGTCACGCAAGCCCGTGCGGGGCTTGGCGCTGCCAATGCCGCGTTGCTGCCCTCCGGCAATGTCACGGGCCAGGCCGCGCGTGCGTACCAGTCCGTCGAAACCCCTTTGGGCCGCGTCTTGAATTCGCGGCCCGGCTTCGACCGCTACGGCAACGCTTTTGAGGCCGATGTTGGCGCAAGCTGGGAGTTGGACGTTTTCGGCGGCCTGCGCCGCGGCCGCGAGGGGGCACTTGCCGACTATCAGGCCTCCCAGGCGGGCGCAGTCGCCACACGGCTGGCCGTGGCCGCACAGACTGCCGATATCTACATCACCATCCGCGGCTTACAGACGCGCTTGAAAGTGGCCCGCTACCAGGTACAGACGCAAGAAGAATTGCTCTCCACCATCAACCTGCTGTACGGCAAGGGACTGGCGGCCGAGCTTCAAGTCCGGCAGGCCGAAGGCGCACTCGCTCAGGTTCGCGCTTCCATCCCTCCGCTTGAGGCTGGCCTCGATGCGGCGATGAACGCGCTGGATGTGATGCTCGGCTCGTTGCCGGGCACGCACCGGGCGGAGCTTGCGCAAGGCGGCGACATCCCGGCCGCCCCGCGAATTGCGATCAGCGGATCGCCAGGCGAATTGCTGAGGCGCCGCCCCGACCTCATCGTCGCCGAGCGCCGGCTAGCGGCTTCCAACGCGCGCATCGGTGTCGCCATAGCTGAGTACTACCCGAAGTTCTCGCTCAGCGGCCTGCTCGGCAGCGCTACATCGGTGGGCGCCGGCAGCCTGTTCGGTAGCGGTGCCAGTCAATCTGCCGGCGTGCTCGGTCTGCGCTGGCGCCTGTTTGACTTCGGCCGTATCAACGCGCAGATCGATCAGGCCAAGGGGCAAGAGGCGGAGATGCTGGCCGCGTACAAGCTCGCCGTGCTGCGCGCCACGGAGGATGTGGAAGACGCCTTCTCTGCTCTCGTCAAGCGCGAGGAGCAAGCGGCCATGCTCACACAAGGCGTGGATTCGCTTGGCCGCGCGCGAAATGCGTCGTTTGCTGCGTATCAAAAAGGCGTCGTCAGCCTGATTGAAGTGCTGCAAGCCGACGAAAGCCTGTTACGTACGTCAGACGCGCGCGCGCAGGCGCAAACCGAATCAGCGCGCGCTGCTGTCGCGGCATTCAAGGCGCTGGGCGGTGGGTGGCAGCCCGACGAATCGACCGCCATTGCTAGCAAATAGTCACCCCCGCGACTGAGGCTGCGCATTCAGCACGGTTCATCGCTCGAACCTTTACCGCAGCACCGATCCACCCATACCGAAAGAAACTGCCATGTCGAGTTCCAAAGTTGTCGTCGTTACAGGCGTGTCCTCGGGCATCGGCCGCGCCACCGCCGCGAAGTTTGCGCTGCGGGGCTCCCGGGTATTCGGCACCGTGCGCAACATCGCAAAAGCGCAGCCGCTACCGGGCGTTGAGCTGGTCGAGATGGATATCCGCGATGAAGCCTCGGTTCAGCGGGGGATCCAGGCCATCATCGCGCAGGCCAAGCGCATCGATGTGCTCGTCAACAGTGCTGGCGTGACGCTGCTCGGCGCGACCGAAGAGACGTCGATTGCCGAAGCGCAGGCGCTGTTCGACACCAACGTGTTTGGCATCTTGCGTACCACACGAGCCGTATTGCCGCACATGCGTGCGCAACGTTCGGGAAGAATCGTCAACATCAGCTCCGTGCTCGGCTTTCTGCCGGCGCCGTACATGGGTCTCTATTCGGCATCCAAACACGCTGTGGAGGGGATGTCCGAGACGTTGGACCACGAGGTGCGCAAGTTCGGCATCCGTGTGGTGCTTGTCGAGCCCTCGTTTACCAAGACCAGCCTGGATACCAACGCCCCCCACGCATCTTCCAAGTTATCTGCCTACGACAACGAGCGCAGCGTCGTTTCGCAGGCGATTCAAAGAAGTGTCCAAAAAGCACCGGACCCCGATGGCGTCGCGAGCACGGTCGTCGATGCCGCTCTCGGCGCGTGGAAGATGCGCCGTACCCCCAAAGGCGAGGCCTCCCTTCTGAGCAAGCTGCGCCGCTTCATGCCGGCAGGACCGGTCGGTGCGAGTCTGCGCAAGACGTTCGGACTCTCCTGAAGCGCGTTACCGGAAACAGATCTGGCACACATCATCGGAAGAGTCCTATGACAAATCCAGACAGATCAGCAACCGGGGGCTCTGCCTCGCTTGCTCCAGCGTTGCCGGATGCACAGCTCAACACCGCATCACCTTGGCCGGTGTTCTGGGTCGCCATCGTGGCGGTGTTCCTTGTCTCGATGGCCGGCACGATGCTGTTCGCCACCTTCAGTGCCTTACGTGCGGGGTTTCCTCAAGCCACTGGGGCAGATCTCTTCTGAGTGCTCAATGCCTACACTGTCGCCTACGCTGCAACGCTCACTCCGTCTGGCGGGTTGGCAGATAAGCACGGGCGAAAAAGGGTGTTTCTGGCCGGCGTAGGGCTGTTTCTGGTGGCGTCGGTTGCGTGTGGTTTGGCTGTCAACGTAGGGTGGCTCATTGCAGCACGCGCGCTTCAGGCCATCGGCGCTGCGTTGCTGACGCCCGCATCGCTCTCGCTCGTGCTGGCGGCATTTCCAATCAGCAAGCGCGCGGTGGCGATCAGTCTATGGGGAGCGGTTGGTGCTCTGGCTGCTGCGGTGGGGCCAAGCCTTGGGGCATTCGTGATCGCATCGATCGGCTGGCAGTGGGCCTTCTATCTGAACGTGCCCTTAGGCCTAGCTGCCATGTGGCGCGGTGCGACATTGCTCACCGAGACAAAACAGCACACCACCAACCGCCCGCTTGATCTGTTCGGAATGGGCCTACTGATCATCGGGACGGGCGCTTTGAAGGATCTCCGTGTAGAAGAGTCACCCTCTTTCCTCGCTCACTAGTGGTCACCAGTCACGGGCTCCCCCCACTATCCAAGCCGTCATCAGCGGCATGAGGATCCGTCGTTTTAGGCAACAAATACGACGATCCATGCACGCAGTTCGACCCCAGACCGGACACAATCGGGGTGCATTCAAAGGGTAAGCACACTGATGTTTGCCTGACGATCACATCTGATGACGTTGCCCTAGGGCGAGGCGGATGCAACGCACTTGTGAGCTCGCCAGACACTACCGCGGCGTTCACCTTACTCACGACGCCTGAATCACCACCACTAGCGCGGACATTCGTGATCACACAGCCACGAAGAACAGAGAGGAACACCATGACTGATAAGAAAGTTTGGTTCATCACCGGCGCTGGCCGTGGGCTGGGCGTAGACATTGCCAAGGCGGCGTTGGCCGCTGGCCACGCCGTCGTCGCGACCGGCCGCGACCCCGGGAAAGTCACGGCGGCAATCGGCGACCACGACGACTTGCTGGCCATCAAACTCGACGTCACCCGCTCGGAGGACGCCCAGGCCGCGGGCGCGGCCGCCGTCGGCAAGTTCGGACGGATCGACGTGCTGGTCAACAACGCCGGCAACTTCCACGCCGGCTTCTTCGAGGAGCTCAGCCCCGAACAGGTCCGCAACCAAATCGAGACGCTGCTGTTTGGCCCGATGAACGTCGCCCGCGCCGTGCTGCCGGTGATGCGTAAGCAGCGCTCTGGCTTGCTGCTCACTATCTCCTCGACAGCCGGCATCGCCGGCGGAATGTTTTGCTCGGCGTATGCCGCCGCGAAGTTCGGCATCGAGGGATGGATCGAGTCGCTCGCGCCAGAGGTTGCGCCCTTCGGCATCCGCACGATGCTTGTCGAGCCCGGATTCTTCCGGACCGAACTGCTGACCGCCGACTCCACCACGTACGCGCAGCCTTCCATCGACGACTATGCCGAGCGCACGAGGGAAACCGTCACTGCCTGGAGTGGCATGGACGGCAAACAGGCGGGCGACCCAGCCAAGCTCGCCGACGCCATTGTGCAGCTCGCCGGACTCGACGAGCCGCCGGCCCGCTTCGCTGCAGGCGCCGATGCTGTGCAGACCTTCGAGGTTAAGGCCAAGACCCTTCTCGACCAGGCTGATGCTCATCGCAAACTGTCTTCTTCGCTTGCCCACGACGACGCCTGACTATCGTCTTCACGTCAATTCGTACAGGACATACTCATGGCATCATCACTCGCTGGCACCGTCGCACTCGTCACCGGAACGAGCAGCGGAATCGGCTACGCCACAGCCCGGGCTCTCGCAACTCAGGGCGCATCCGTCGCCTTGGTCGCCCGCCGCCAGGATCGGCTGGATGCCCTCGCCGCGCAGGTCGAGGAGGCAGGCGGGACCGCCCTCGCTGTACCCGCCGACATCACCGAGCGTGCCCAGGCCGAGGCGGCGGTTCAGACGGTCGTCGACCGGTTCGGACGCCTTGACATCCTCGTCAACAATGCGGGCCTGATGCTGCTTGGTCCCATCGTTGGTGCGAATCCGGAGGAATGGGAGCGGATGATCGCGATCAACCAGAAGGGCCTGCTCTACATGACGCATGCGGCCCTTCCGCACCTGGTGGCCGCCGCCGAGGAAGGACCACGCCGGGTCGCCGACATTGTTAACATCTCGTCGATCGCTGGTCGTGTCGCATGGGCCAACTACGGCGTCTACAACATGACGAAGTTCGGCGTGAACGGGTTCACCGAATCGCTGCGGCAGGAGATCACCAAGAAGCACGTGCGAGTCGGTGTGCTGGAGCCCGGAGGCGTCGACACGGAGTTGGGCTCGCACAACAGCGGTGCGATGCGCGAAAGCATTGACGCCTTCTACGAGACCACGGAGGTTCTGCAGGCCGAGGACATCGCCGATGCTGTCGCCTACATGGTCACCCGGCCGCGCCACGCGTCCGTGAGCGAGTTGTGGATCATGCCGACCGACCAGGCCTAGCAGGTTGCTGAAAGACCATTCCCGTTACGAAGCGAGTACATTGAATTTCGTCTGTGCGTTACCGCGCACAGTCCACCTCGATCCAAAAGTGAGCGTTCTATGCTCGCGAGATCATTACCGACGAATGGAGGCAACGATGAAACAGGCTCTCTCCGGTTTTGCCCTCGCAGCATGCGCGCGTTGTCAGTCCGTCGTGGCGGAGGAAATTAAAGGGGATGCCTACGACCGATGCGTTTTCAGGAGGCAAGAACCCGATTCGACAACTGCACCAACGAAGGCCGGTAGAGCACGAACGAAGCCACGAAGAGCAGAGAACGAAATGAACGCTGGGAGACAGACGTGGTGGACTGCTATCGCTATTACAAGGGGTAACGCCGAGTTCTCACACCGGCACGTCGCTTCTACTGAAGGTCAGATAGCTGAGATTCCCGCCGTACGACGCCGTTTCATGGCGGTGCCTATTCGATCCGTGAAGTCGTAGCGCGCGCAGATCCTCGGCATGAGGGCTGTCCGATCGATAGCCTTGACGGAATCCTCCAGTGCACCTCTCATCAGCTCTATGGCGTTCAGCTCAGTCTCATGCGCTTGATATCGCGTTGAGGTGGGGCGCCGAAAAGGCGGCTGTATTCGCGATTGAACTGTGATGCGCTTTCATAGCCCACAAGGCCACCGGCGTAGCCCGCGTCGAAGTTCTGGTTGAGCATCAATTGCCGTGCTTCCTGTAGACGCAACTGTTTCTGGAACTGCAACGGGCTCATGCCAGTGATGGCACGGAAATGTTGCCGGAAGGTGGACGGGCTCATGCGTGCGCGAACCGCCAATTCGTCCACATGCAGCGACTGAGTGAAGTTCTGCTTAAGCCAGGCCACGGCCTTTGCAATCTGCTGACTGGGGGAGCCGGCAGCAACAAGGTGCTGCAATTGTGGGCCGTGTGGCCCCGTCAGCAAGCGGACGGTGATTTCCTCCTGAATCAGTGGCGCCAGCCGAGGAATCAATGCCRACTCGTCCAGCAATTCGACGAGCCGGATCAGGGCATTGACCAATGCTGGGTCGAGCTTTTCGATCGTAATGGGGTGACAAGAGCAGTCTCTCCCCGGTCGCGGCAAATCCATTTCGGAAGCGATCTCCATGATGGAACGGACGTCCAGTGTCAACATGAGACCAAGAAAAGGCTCTCGCATGCTGGCCTGCGTGACGTGTGCGAGGACGGGCAGATCGATGGTCGTCAGCATGGACTGACCCGGTCCATAGTCGACTACTTCCTCCCCGAGCGTGATCTGCTTGCCACCCTGCGCGACGACGCCCAACCCCAGGCCGTAAATGCAGTGCAATGGCTTGGTGGGCATCTTGCGACAGTGGAGCGTCAGTGCCGGGATCACGGTGGTGTGATCGCCATCGGTTTGAGCAAATCTTCCGATGGCCTGAGCCAGAACATTCATCATCGTGACCCCTGAAAATTGTGGCCCTTCACGCTTACTCAAACCGAACTCTGCTGTAGCCAAGTCAGACGCAGTCTAGCATTCGTCAGCTTCGCCCACGCTCACTTTTGGCGGCGATACGTCAGTTTAGGCAAGAAACCAGATGAATCCGGCAAGCGCGACCGCATCGTTGCCTCCCCGATATACCAGTACCAGGCTTGCGACGACTTTCTGAATAATTGGCACCACACCCCTACACCATGCTTGCTTGTGGCGGCGTGGGTCTGCCGGCCGTCGAAGCAACCGCCTCGCGCCGGGCGGCGCATCACGCCCGAAAACGCTGCTCTGTGGAGCGATGCGCACGTCGAGGGCTTCACTTGTATCGCCTAGACGATCAAGGACGCTAGTGCCGTGCCTGCCACACAGCTTGGCCCGCAGGCCATAAGGCAGGCTCCACTCCATCGTGGGACGGCGGTCTCCCACTGGACAAGTCTGACGCTCGATCCTGCGAGCCTGTCGCGAGACTGATCGGTCCGGCATGAAATCGTCAAATTAGACAAGACGTTGGGCGGATTGAGCAAACAGTTCAGGGGGCCTTCCTTCAAACTGGCTACCGTCGCTATTGTTACTTTCCCCCGAGCCTGCCAGATGCTGAATCAAGAGCGCTCAGGGTCCCGCACGGCTAGGCGCGTCATCCGAGCTCTTTGATGCGGGCGCTTGCGCCGTGAGCACATGCCATTCGTCTTCTGACACAACCTACGGAGAACCCTCCTCCATGAGCACACTCAACGTCAACGGCCGTAAGCACACGGTCGACGTCGATCCCGGCACGCCCATCCTCTGGGCGCTGCGCGACGGGCTTGGCATGACTGGCACCAAATTCGGCTGCGGTGCTGCCCTATGCGGCGCGTGCACCGTGCATCTGGACGGCCAGGCCATTCGCTCGTGCGTCACGCCGGTCTCTGCTGCCGAGGGCAAGACCATCGTCACGATCGAAGCTGCCACCGATGGCAGCGACCGGGTCGGCACCGTAGTCCATGCAGCCTGGGTCAAACACGACGTGGCGCAATGCGGTTACTGCCAGAGCGGCCAGATCATGAGCGCTACCGCCTTCCTCAGGTCCCTGCCTCGCGGGAAGCAACCCAGCGCTGCCGAGATCGACGCCGCCATGGCGGGCAACATCTGCCGCTGTGGTACCTATCCCCGCATTCGCGCCGCGGTGGCCGATGCCGCCAAGGCCCTTGCCTGAAGGATTCGCTATGTTGCCTAGTCTCGATCACGGCGAAATGCCGCGCAATCTGCAGCGGCTGCTGGCGCGGAGCCAGAGCGACGGACCCGCCATGCTGCCGCGCCGCAGCTTCCTGAAGCTGGCCGGCTCCGTCGGCTTGGCGCTTGGTGCATTTCCGCATCTGGCCATGGCACAGGCCGCCAGTGCCGGCGGCGCCGCGAGCACCCTGAAGCCGACACAGCAGCCATTGGCGTTTGTGCAGATCGCCCCCAGCGGCGAGGTCACCGTGACAGTCAACCGACTGGAGTTCGGCCAGGGCGTGCAGACTGCCTTGCCGATGATCCTGGCTGAGGAGCTCGACGCGGACTGGAGCCTGGTGCGCAGCCGGCACGGCTCGAACGACGCTGCCTACGTCGACCCGCTGTTCGGCATTCATCTCACCGGCGGTTCGCATTCGGTCAAGAACAGCTTCACGCAGTACCGCGAGCTCGGCGCCCGTGCCCGCGCGATGCTGCTGTCGGCGGCGGCAACGCGCTGGAACGTGGACGTGGCCTCGCTGCGCACCCGCGCGGGGGTGGTGTTGGGTCCGGGTGGCCGCACGCTGAGCTACGGCGAACTTGCCGAGGCCGCCATGGCGTTGCCGGTGCCGGCGAAGGTCACGCTGAAGGACCCGAAGGACTTTCGCATCATCGGCAGTCCCACCACGCGCATCGATGCGCGTGCCAAGAGCAGCGGGCGCCAGGACTTCGGCATCGACACGCGCCTGCCCGGTCAGCTCACGGCCGTGGTGGCACATCCGCCGGTGTTTGGCGCGCAACTGACTGCAGTAGACGACAGCGCCACACGAGCCATCAAGGGTGTCAAGGCAGTGTTGCGCGTGCCGGTGGACCGTGGTGGCGAAGGCGTGGCCGTGGTCGCCGACGGCTACTGGGCGGCCAAGCAAGGGCGCGAGGCGCTGAAGCTGCAATGGAACACGACCGCGGTCGAAAAGGCTGACAGCGAACGGTTGCTGGCCCAGTACCGCGAGCTGGCGGTGCAACCCGGCCGGCGTCAGTTCGACGCCGACATGACGCCGCTGGCCACCGCGCCGCGCCAGCTGGACGCGGAATTCGTGTTCCCCTACCTGGCGCACGCGCCGATGGAGCCACTGAACTGCACCGTCCAGCTGTCCGACGAGCGTGCCGAACTGTGGGTCGGCTCCCAGTGCCCTGGACTGGACGGTGCCGCTGCCGCGCGCGTACTTGGCCTCAAGCCTGAGCAGGTAAAAATCCATGTGCAGATGGCGGGCGGCGGCTTTGGCCGGCGCTTCGCGAGTACGAGCGACTACGTGGTTGAGGCCTGCGCAATCGCCAAGGCCGCGCGCGCCGCCGGCATGATGGCATCGATACGCACGCTGTGGAGCCGCGAGGATGACATCAAGGGCGGGTATTACCGCCCGATGCACCTGCATCGGGCGCGCATCGGCTTCGACCAGCAAGGCAAGGTGCTGGCCTGGGATCATGTCATCGTTGGCCAGTCCATTACCTCGGGCACGGTGTTCGGGGAATTCCAGGTGAAGAACGGCATCGACGCCACGGCCACGGAGGGCATGCGCGACCCCTACCCGTTACCGATGCGCCTAACCGTACACCACCCCACGCCCAACGTGCCGGTGCTATGGTGGCGCAGTGTCGGTTCCACCCACACTGCTTACGTCATGGAGACACTGCTCGATGAGATTGCGCGCGCCACCAAGCAAGACCCGGTGGCTTACCGCATGCGCCTGTTCAGCGACAAGCATCCGCGCCACAGCACTGCGTTGCAACTGGCGGTGGACAAGAGCGGCTACGGCAAGAAGAAGAAGCTACCCGCCGGCCGCGCCTGGGGGGTCGCAGTGCACGAGTCATTTGATTCCGTGGTGGCCTATGTCGTGGAGGCCTCCGTTAAGGACGGTCGCCCCCAACTGCATCGCGTCACCGCCGGCGTGCATTGCAATCTGGTGGTGAACCCTCGCACCGTGGAAGCACAGGTGCAGGGCGCGGCAGTCATGGGGCTGTCGATGTGCCTGGAGGGCTCGGCCATCACGCTGAAGGACGGTGTCATCGAGCAAAGCAACTTTGGCGACTACACGGTGGCGCGCATTACCGACGCCCCCGCATTCGACGTCCACATCGTGCCAAGTGCCGATCCACCGACGGGCATGGGCGAGCCTGGCCTGCCGCCGTTGGCTCCGGCCTTTGCCAACGCCATTGCGCGCCTCACCGGCAAGCCGCTGCGCCAGCTTCCCTTCAAACTGGCCTAATTGCCCCCCGACGGCAGACGGGCCTTGCCTGCTGCTGTCGGCGCGTGGCCATCCGCCCCGGGGGCATCGATTCCGGACTTTGCGGTCTCGGCTCAGATCGGCTCCAGCGGCATAACGATGGCGCGCTGCGCCACCTTGTCTTCAAAGGAGGGGATGCCGAGCTCGCGAAGGCCGCCGTCCGCCTTTTCGATAAATTGACGACGAACCGGCGGAGCGCGATTTCGGCCCGACTTGTGCCGGATGAAGACACCGGCAGCTGATTGATATCGAGGCTCAATCACACGGCTTCAGTACCCGCTGCCTACGCCTCAAGTAGTGCGTTACCGCACTCGCATGCAAGGCTCGCTTCCGGTTGGTGGTCGCCGGCAATCACAGTACCAGCCATCACCTGATTGCGCTCAAGCACCTTGACCTTGGCGGTCGCGTCGAGCGACACGAGCGGATCGGTCGGCAGGCAAGGGCCGCGAGCCCGCGATGCCTTCGGCGAGGTTGCCGGCCTGCTGCCGGCCCGCAGCCCACTGCGGCGATCGCCTCGAGCGACGGGCCGTCCGAACACGCGAAGGCGGTGCGGTCGCCCGCCCTCGCGTGCACGCCGACAGCCGATTACTTCGCGGCTACGCGCAATAGCGATAGCAGAACGGCCGCAACATGTGCGCAGATCGCGGTGATAGTTGCCTGTTTAAACTTGCACCACGCGTCATAGCGCGCCCAGAGCTCTGGCTGCGCCACGCGGCGTTCGCGCTCTTTGAGACCCAGGCGGTCGGACAGTTGTGCGTACCACTCATCGCGGGCAGAGCCCTCATCCTTCGGCCGATCGCCCAGTGCCTCCCGAACTTGCTCAAAATCTTCATCAAGCATGCCTGTGATGCGCGTCGCTTCCGCCTCGCTCCACTCCGGATACTGCCGATAGTCTCTTACCGCATACTCGATCACTAACGGCAGCACGTCCCTTGCCATGCCTTCATCGATCAACGATACAGCCAATCGCTCGAGTTCCACGCTCATGCGCGAATCCAGGCCAGACCCCGTCAAGAGCACTGTC
This sequence comes from Cupriavidus sp. YAF13, assembly GCF_052113425.1. NCBI lineage: Bacteria > Pseudomonadati > Pseudomonadota > Betaproteobacteria > Burkholderiales > Burkholderiaceae > Cupriavidus > Cupriavidus sp. YAF13. The sequence goes on along the minus strand of NZ_JBFRDD010000027.1, from coordinate 88,416 downwards.
TCGCGTTGCAGGGCTTCCCAGTCTGCCAATGCAACGCGTTCGCCGACGTGCTCGCGCTGATGCCGCATTTTGATCTGCATACTGGGAATGCTCGCAATACCGTTGGCGAAGTATTGCGTGATTTCCCATGGCGATGTGTATAACAGGTGGTACAGCGCCTTGGCTGCGACTGTCCCCAGATCGGCCCCAACCGGCATGGCGTCGACGATCTCAAGTGTCTGTGCCGGGGCAATCTTCTCGTCAGTATGGGATTGAATCCAATACAGCGTGTCAAGCAGGTCGCCCAATGCCGCCGGTACGTCCACAATCGCTTCAAATTGCTCCTCATCTCGGGAGAGGCGTGCCGACGGTAGGTATTCCTCTTCCTCGGTACATTCGCGCAGGCGGGCGAGTCCGGCTGCCTTGACAGTCGCGTCGCCACCGAAACTGTTCCAACTCTTTAATACACGAACCGTTTGCGACGACGCATCCAGGTTTTCGACAGATGCGCGCTCCAGTGTTGGCACTGTCAACCCCAGTTCGCGAAACCATCTTTCCATCATCAGTCGCAGCCGCATCGTCGACGGGCCGATCAGGCGGTCGTATTCCTTGCCCGCTCCCACGTTGGCGACGTGATCGAAGCGGCGTCCCAGCACAACCATCTATTCCAGTCCTACGTTCAAGAATGGCTGGGCGCCATTCGTCGCCAGTTCGACCTGAAGTACTGGCCTTCCCCGAGCGAGTTCTTGCAAGCGCTGGCATCCGACGCCGAAAAAGCCGTCATGGGGCCACGAACCCCTTGACGGCCGCTGCCGCAGCGGCAGCGCGCCCATCCGGGCCGACTTTTTCAAGGCACTGTTCGCTAACAGTGCGAAGAACTACGGCCAACTGCCAAGGGGCTTCAAGCTCACCGATCGAACGCTGGCCTCGTTGGCGAACGGTGCATTGGGTCTCGGCCCTGACGATCTGGTGGACGATGCGTATATGAAGCGGCTTCGCCGGCGCGAACGTAGCGGGACCAAGTCACGGCGCCGGGCGCAGCAAAAAGGGGGCCTTGGCCCCCGAGGTTAGAGCAGTTCACGCTCGGCGAATGACGCTGTGGCATTGCCAGCGACGATGATGTGATCCAGTGTGCGTACGTCCACCAACGCCAGCGCATCCGTGAGCCGCCGGGGGTTCCCGCTCGGATGGTTGTGCGAGAAGATCACCGCTGCCGCGTTGAACCGCAGCGCCTCTTTCACGACTTCGCGCGGATGCACCGATGCGCTGTCGATGGTGCCGCGGAACATCTCGACATACTCGATCAGCCGATGCTGCGAGTCCAGGAACAGTACCGCAAAGACTTCGTGCTCAAAGCCGGCCAACTTGGTGCTCAGGTACTCCTTGACCAGCATCGACGACGTGAAGGGCGTGCCCCGCCGCATTTTCTGGTCGATGACCTGGCGCGCCGCCTCCAGAATCTTCTCCACCGACGCCGGCAGATAGCGCCCCTGCGCGTCACGCACCAGCAGCGAGGAATCGAATGAGGAAAAGGACAGTTGCGACATGATCGTGCTCCGGTTGCTCGGGCGGAATTGCCCGGAACCGCGTCCAGCACGGCGCAGCGCAAGCGGTCACAGGGTCGAAGACGGCCACGGCCGCAAGCGCCCAAAGCGCGCAGCCCTTGACGGCGAGAACGCCGTGATACGGTGAAGGGACCAGCAAGACCGCCTATCCACCTCCAACGAAGGCAAGGATGGGCAAGCGGAGCGCGCAGGCCCACAGGGCCGGAGGCGTCAGGGATCAAAGCCGAATGGCCGCGACTCGGCACGAGGCGCAGGGCGCAGCCCGCGAACCCGACGGCGGCACGCCGGGACGCCCGGGGAGAACCGTTGAAATTGCTTGAAAGCGAACACCGTTGGTGACTAGCTGATCTTCAGCCACTCACCAGCGAGCTCTCGATTGTCTAGAGGAAATGACTCGACTGGTCAGGGCGGTAGCAGAACGAGACGCTACCAGGTCGGCCGAACAGCAGCCGCAAATGAGCGAAACGCGGTCCTCCCCTCGCGTTTTCTCCACAGCCCTTGACATGGCCCGGGCGATTCTCGGGATGCGGACCAGGCGGAGCACTCCAACCGGATAGACGGATAGCTTGGAAGGAGCGCGCCTGATGCGGATAGCGTTTCCCAACCATAAGCGGGGTATTCAGTCGGCCTTTGCGATTGCCAGCGACAGGCACTCTCGCCTTAACACGGCCCGCTCTCGCCAACTGCCGAATGCGACGAGACCTTCGGCCTGAAGCAGGTGGCCGCTAGCATCCGCAGAGAACGGGCATCGGCGAAGGAGCCAAGGTGATAGCGATTGGTGGTGTTTGGGCTGGAAATGTTAGTGATTACTTTCGCTATGGCGGCTACAAGATGTCTAAGGTGTCATTGATTGGTCCAGATTCGCAGGCTTCCGGGAGGTTCGCGGAAGTATGCGTTGGGCTATGGTGATATCCGTTGGTGAAGTCCTGGCCGATTCTGGGCGACGTCAATTCACCTTTGTGAGTGACCGCTACCGCTGTAACCCTTAGATAAACGTTCAATCAACTTGAAACAGGACCTAAGGTGGTACCGGTTGGTGGATCTGGCAACCGTCGCGGGCCTCCAAGGGACCGCCAACGCTCTCTTACCCAAGGCAAAGTGGTAGCGATTGGTGCATGGTGCGGTGCTACGCCGGTGAGCTACATTCTTTTATATCAATAGCTTACAAGCTCAATCTTAGAATTAACACGAAGTAAACTGACGAATCGCTATCTGTACCAATCGATTACACCTTCGCAGCTAGGAGCACCAATGGATAGCACCTTGGTGTCGCCATTGCTTTAGGGCGCCACCAATCACTACCACTTTGGGCGGTACGACAGGATGGAGCGACGCTAACTTCGATTTTTTATCAAAATAATCAATAGGTTACATACTTCACCTATTTTTCCTGCGCCAGCGGTGTCAGACCAATCACTTACACCATAGCGACCCCGGGGCTCGTCGCTCCAACTCGAACGGATTCCACCTTGCTCCTGCGTCACCGAGGCCACCGGCGAGCAGATCACACCAATGGATGACACTCTTTGTGAGGCTTCCCTGGCGTGTGCACACCAACGAATACCACCTTGGCTCGTTACCCTAACGTTCGAGACTAACGAAAAGCCATCGGACTAGGCGAGGGGCGTCATTTTGCGAAAGGCAGTGTGGTCGACTAGCAAAGCATACCAATCACTACCACCTTGCCTCGTCTTCCCGGTACCAATCGATTACACGTTGCAGGGCAAACTTGCTGGCGACTTGCCGGCTAATTTGGCACTGGCATTGACGATCGGACCAGCGGCTGCCGTCTTGCCCGATCCCCTGATTGCACAGGTTGTGCGGCGTCGGCCGTCATGTGAGCTTTGTCGGATCTCCGTTGGCGGGCCTTTGCGCCAACGAATGTACCCGGTCGCCTGGTTCACTCCAGTTAGGTAAAGCTCGATGCATTCGAGCCGACACCGCGGATGATGCTCGAATCACGAGTCAAGGTGATATCCATTGGTGTTGAACTTTAGAAATGCTTTCAGTAAGTGCTTTATGGTTAACTTTCACGGAAGGCCACCAGCTAAGGTGGTATTCGTTGGTGTCGGAAAGGACGAAGGTTGGCGCCGAGCACCGATCGGAACGACTGAACGCTTCTATTTTGGCCCCTTATCGTCACTTTTAGCCCGAGCGGAGCTACGCAGGATCCGGATTTGCACCAATGAGTTACACCTTGAGGATCTCGGTGCCTGTCCATCTGAACGTTGTGGTGCGCGAACGCGTATCACGTTGTCTGCCAGCGACAGGAATCCACACCAATCGACTACACCTTAGAAATTGGTCATCGCCCGGGCGAGCCTTATGCCATAAGGGTTGCTGGGCTAAGGACCTGAGGGAAGATCCCTGCGATGTTCTGTCAAAAAGGGCTCGGCATCCACTAGGTGGACATAGGCAGAGGATCGTGGCCTGTCAGGGGAGCAACGGTGGGTTGAGCTTGTATCGCTCTCGTCACTTGCTAGCAAGCTTTCTTGCTTGTAAACAAACAGCTATTACAGGGCCCATTTTCTCCTTTTGAATCAAATAGTTACGATGAGCAAAGCGTTAACCGTTGGTCAGGAGGTGATAGTGGTTGGTCGATAGGTGGCATTGATTGGTACGTTAACGTGTAAGCCTTTGGTGCGTCGTGGTGTAATTGATTGGTGCCAAGGCGTTAACAGTTGGTGCAAGGTGTAGTTCGTTGGTTATGGCTGTGGATAAGTCCCTGGAACCCGCGCCGTAGTTCGCTTTGCCGTCGTCACAGGATTTCTATGGTGATATCGGTTGGTCGCGATGGTGCTATTGGTTGGTTCGGGCATAGCGGCAACGGCGAGAATCGTGCTTAAGAGCAGATTCGCACCAATGCATACCACTTTGGGRATTTTGCCCTGGGCCGCATACCTACCAACCGCTGACGATGGTGGCATTGTTAACTTGACCAATTACACCTTAGCCACGATAGTAACGTCCATTGACGCTGAGGGGCGAGGGAAAGCATGGCTAACATCGTGAGGAAAACGACGCCGGAGCAGCTCGGCTTCGACATCTTCACTGCCGTGCGAGAGCAACTCGGACCTGACAGCGCAATTACCGAATCGCCACGGGATATCGGGTACCGAAAGACCAATGTCCTGATTGACGTTACCACGCTGAGCCTGTTGGCACGCCGAACGATCAACGCGCTTTGGCTCGAGGTGTCGGAGCGGCCGGACCAGACCCACTATGACCTTGATCTAGGCTACTTCAAGTGGCTCGCCAAGTACGAGAAGTCGAACAACATCACTCACCTCAAGAAGGTGCTGCGCGAGTGCCAACAGTCGTCGGTGCAGGTGACCGTTGAGGGCGGCAAAGGCGGCGATCCTCAGTGGGCCTCCATACCTTTGCTCGGGCCTGTCGCGATTGCTGGCGGCAGGATCACGTTCAAAGTTGACGAGATGATCCACCGACAACTGAAGGATCCTCAGCGCTATACGTATCTATCGTTGCGGATGTCGGCGGCGCTCTTCAGCTATGCCTACATTCTCTACGAACGCTTGAGCTCCCTGCGATTCATGGGAACCACGGAGTGGATTCCTCTGGACGAGATACGACGCTGGGTGAATGCCGACTCGGTCAAGTCGCTCACTGAATATAAAGAGTTCAAGCGTCAGGTGCTTGACAAGGGTATCAAGCAGATTAATGAGTTGACCGACTTGCACGTTGAGTTTGAAACGAAGAACGCACAAGGCTCTCGCCGCGTTGCCGCGCTTCGGTTCAAATTGCGGGACAACGCCTCCGGCAAGCTTGTTCTCGACTTCAATTCGCCTCATGAACTGAAGGACCTCTATGAGACGCTGGTCAAAGGCTTCGGGCTCAGTAAGAAGCATCTGGACGAGCTGGTGGAGAACCGGGACGAATATACCGATGAACGCATTAAAGCCGCAATCGAATTGACGCGCTTCCGCGTGAAGAGTGGCAAGGTGAAGGCGCCGGCGATGTACCTGATGAAGGCGATCCGCGACAATTTGCGACTTAGCGAGATCGAAGTGCAGATGGCAAATGCGGGCGCACCTAAGCTGACGGTGGCCGAGCCGATCGCCGAGACTACCGAAGCGCAACGGAAGCTGACAAGGACCGCGGAGAGCGAGGCCGAGGCTGGCATCGCGGCTTATCTTGACCTGGGCGAAGATGCGCGGGCACGAGTGCGCAAAGCACTGCAAAAGGAAGCTACCTTCAAGATGGCCGCGAAGCGCGTGAAGGTCAAAACCGTGCCAGACGAATTGGAGATCCTTGGGCACTCTGCACTACGCCTGGAGCTTGGTTCGTTCATGGGCCGGGCATCTACCGCCGAACTTGTCAGCTAACACCGTGCGGTTGCACCAATCAATTACACCTTGGCTGCTCAGGCCCACATTCAGAGTCAGTCCAGCTTGGCTCGAGCTTGCTCTGAGTGATCTTGAAATTCGCGGACCAGGGGCATAAGCAGCGGCGGCACGGTATTGAGTCTCTCGCTCCGAGCCGGAGCTCTGTGAGACCTGTACAGACCCCGAAACGCAATCTGCACGCTGGGCGTCTCTGCAAACGAGCCAAGCCTGCTGGCAGCGGCTACGATCAGTCCTTTGCGATGACTCTAGGCCCTTGAGGTCGAGCCGCCGGCGAATGGCCTACAGCAGCGTGACGTGCGCTGCTTCGCCGGCTCGTCCCTCCGTGATGCATACTCCCGCTCTGAAGCCTTCGGCTTGTAGCAAGGGGGCGGGGTGCAGCGAATCGTGCAATCGTGCTTGAGGCAGTGCCCCCGGTGCCTCATTCAAGTCTCCCTCGATGTAGGGGTAGCTACGGACCCCGGCTCGGATCGTCCGACCCGTAGCGCGGTTCTGACGTATCCCCTTCTTTCCTGCCCTTGGTTGAGAGTCCTCCCGACAGGAGCAATCCCCTCCGGTCGCGGATCACCTGGCTCGCATTGTGGTCCGCGTTGGCGCGGCAAGTCGCAGCATTGGCAGACAAACACACCTTGTGAGGACCAATGGCTCGGGTTGATGCGGCCACATTCACTACGCTCGTGCGAACTGTGATGCGGAGACACCCTGAGGGGAAGCTTGTTCCATCGCTGTACCTTGCATGTGCGAACGTGAACGTTCCGCCCCAGGAGTCCGGACCTGGTTCTTGAGCGACGGGCCTGAGCCGCCCTATTTCGTCCTTGCCTTTGGCGGCGCACCCATGGCCTTGACGCGGCACAGCCGAGTCTGCGTTTGGCTCGCCAGCCGGTCATTCACTTGAAGTAAGCCGACCCGAATATGACCAAGCGTCAGAGTTCAATATTAGATTTCAGCCCGTCGACAGTTTGTACTACTCACGCAGCAGTACCGCCGCACAACGCTTTCACGCGTGAAAGTGCCCTCATATCGTTTGCTCCGAGTAGATATACTTAAAATATGTATAAAATATATTGAAAACATTCCTTGCGCGCAGAATACGGGCACCTTAACGTGGCACGCACTACCTCCCGTGCGTATTCCAAATATTCTTGGATTCGAGAGACTAGAGCCTCAGGAGCCATATCCGTTGTTGTGCGGGTGTACTTTCAAGCATGAAAGTCTTGCTCTGACAGCAGCTTCGCTGATCCCACGTGCAGACGTCGTCGCCTACTTTACCCCGCCAGCAGATCAGTTCATGGGTGGTGAGGACCCGCAGCGACAGAGTTTCAAGCATGAAAGTCCGATCGAGGATTGGCCGCGAACTTTGAACCGTTTCAGATCAAAATCTCCTAGACACGCGCCATCGGAGATTTTCATGTTTGAAAGTTATCCCCGCCCTGCACAGATTTGTCATTTGTTCGCATAAACCAATCAAAGCCCATACCTTTACTCTGTTGTTGCAGATGCAAGCGGTGATTTTCATGCGTGAAACTGGCAGAGCCTCAAGTCAGTCATCACGTAAAGCTGCAGCACCAAAGCTTCCCTCAGTGGAGTTTCGAATCCGACTTTCGAGCGTGAAAGCGCGCGCTTTTTGATGCGGAGACGTGGCCGTTCTTCTTCACTTTCACGCATGAAAGTAGATGCCTCTTGCCAAAGGACCGGGGCGGTTCGGGTGTTGCGTACCTGATGATTGCACGAATCGCCTATCGTCCTTTCCGAAATGCAATGCATCGGGGCTAAGTCGGATTGCGTGATAGGCGACGAAACCGACGGCCAGGGCAGGAATGAGAGGCAGCGGCCTCCTTTGCGCAGGTTAAGTGGGAGCTTTCATGCATGAAAGCCGGCCGTCAGTGTCTGTGCCGCGGGAGTACGAAATAGCGTCACAAGCCTTCGTTGCGTGCAGGTCCTCTGGCTCCGTACTTTCATGCTTGAAAGATGACGCCTGAACTTCCGACCAGCTTTCATGCATGAAAGCGCGAGGAAGGTTGGGCGGCTGGGCGCTAAGGGGAGCCATATGCAACCCTCTCCCTGTTGTCGCCAGGCAACGCATCCTTCATAAATTTCTGGATTTTATGCGTGAAAATGCCTATCACAGTTCGAGGCAAGTTAAAGTTCCACGTGGCTGATATTTTTTATTTGAGTTGGGTTTCTTGGGGAGTGTATGCCGGCAAAGATCGTGACCGTTTTCAACCAGAAGGGGGGCTGCGGCAAGACTATGGTGTCGATGCAGCTTGCCGCGAGTTTCGCTCTGCGCGGGCATCGGACGATGCTGGTCGACATGGACAAGCAAGGAACCAGTACGATTTGGGCGGGGCAGGCCTCTCAGGATAAGCCGTTTCCAGCGACGGTCATTAGCCTTGCACCGCTGCGCGAAAAGCTGATCGGCGAAATTGCGAAGCACGCGGAGAATCACGAAGTCATCCTGATCGACTGCCCTCCAGCCATCGAATCCTCGATCCCGTGGGCTGCGCTGAACATCTCCGATCTCGCGTTGATTCCAGTGATTCCACTTATGGACAACGTATGGGCGAGCCGAGAAGCCAAGGAACTCGCTAGGCGTGCCCTCGAAGAAAATCCGGATCTGCAAACCTTCTGCGTGCCGTCAATGGCCAGGCGTGGGAATGTCTTCAAGGCTTGCACGGAAATCTTGCAGGAGGATCAAGGCATTCCCCTGCTCGAGACCGGACTCCAGCAGAGAAATGCCTATGGAGAGTCGCAGATGTTTGGTCTGTCAGTGCATGGACTATCTGGATCTTCCGCTGCAGTCAAAGAAGTAGAGGAACTAGCGAAGGTCGTGTTGAGCAAATTGGGAATTGAGTCGACGCGCAAGCCAGTGAAAGGTAAGGGCAGCATGAACAAGCAACGGGAGGTCGCATAATGGGGAAGAGCAAGCTCGAAATGATGCGTGAACAGGCTAACAAGGCTGTCGCTGCGGCACCGCCGCCAGACCGTTTCGCGCGTGCCCAGGCTCTTGTTGAACGCCAACCGAACGGATTTGCTGAAAAGCAACCCGAGACGGCCGTTGTTATCCCCCCCAATTCGGCTGAGGTATTAAAGCCTAACTTTAAGCATGATGGGGCCGGGGAAGTCGCAGCGAAAGCGGTCGCAACTGTGACCAGAGCGGTGGACGCGCAGGGTGGACCGTACTATGAGGAAGCGGACCTTGGCCTGATTGATGACAACCCATTCAATGCCCGTAGACTCTATCGCCCTGAACGGGTCCACGAGTTGGCTGAGAGCATTCGGGCCGACGGCCAGCTGGTCCCAGGGATCGCAACGATTCGGGACGGCCGCCGTGTCCTCGCCGGTGGGCACTATCGTTTCAAGGCGCTTAAGGTTGCTGGCATTCAGAGTATGCGCTTGCTGGTACACCCAAACTTGAGTGATCAGCAACTCTATCAACTCTCTTACAAAGAGAATGCAGAGCGGGAGGCCCAATCCCCCCTGGATAACGCGTTGGCTTGGAGATCGTTGATTGACCAAGGCGTCTACCCAAACGAGTCGGCGATTGCTGAAGTCACGGGGATGTCACTGCCGAATATCAATAAGACGCTGGCCATCATGAAACTCTCCGAGCCCGTGCTCGAGATAGTGCGGGAGAAGCCGGAGGCGTTTGCCCTTTCCACACTGTATCAACTCACTCTTCTGGAGAAGGTCGCGGGCAGCACCGTAGCCGGTGCCATGGCGACTAAAATTGCTGACGAACAGGCCTTCTGCCGGGACGTAGAAGAGGCCCGCGCACGTTATGAGTCCAAGCCAGCCCGTAAGCAGAAGGAGACGTCCCGCCAGCATCGTCTCATCGATTCCGACGGCAAGCCACTTGGGGTGTTGAAAGATTGGGATTCTGGGAAGGTGTCATTCGAAATCACGCTGCTCGATCCGGCTCAACGGCGTGCGCTTGTCGACGAATTGAAGGAGCGATTCGCACCAGCCCGCCACCCCAAGTGAGTTTCAAGCCGCACAGTGCTGCGAAGATGTCGGCGGGAGGATGGTTTAGACGTGGTCATCTTCGCACTTTCACGCATTAAAGTGATCTAATAGCATCTTTAATTGGCTGGGAGGGGTGAGTCGGCGCAAATAATGCGCGGCGTTTTGCCCCGGGAGTTGCCGGTCCGACGCATGCGAATTCCTCATGCTCCAAACGAGCTAATTGAGCTGCTTAATGGAGCGTCCGGCGAATTCTCCAACGAGTTGCTTTGCGTTACCTTGGCCGATGGCGGGGTACGAATATCTAGTCGGGGCGAGCATCAGTGCGACGATCGGGTGCGGCCACGCTCGCGACGGATGTCAATTGTGCAATCGTGCTATAGGGCATTCCTGAATGGGCGGGATCGACTCGCATGACAGCTTCACTGCGACCTCGATGCGAGGGAACTGGTGAACACTCATGCCATTCAGAATGGCATGCCACGCAGGACGGTCCGGAGCCGCCGCCGGCGTTGGCCTGCTCGGCGGACCTGCCTTGGCAACTAGTCAGTCCAGGGCACCGGTCGGGGGCGAGCCCGCTAGCCCCGAGACTCAGATCTCGTCTGCTATCACCAAATCTCCTTTCGAGCGGACGGTCAGGTCGCCGTCAACTCTGCGCAATACCTTCGGCGCGAAACGGTGCTAAGTGATTGATTTTCAACATTAATCGTCACCGTTAAATCCGAGCCATGGGAAGTTGTGTACAAAAATCAAATGCCGATAATTTTCGCGCAATGCCAGCCACTTGTCTATTTCGCGACGGCTCGCGGGTCCCTGTCACCGTTGTTTGTCGTGAAGTGTAGTAAAGATGCTACCTCGATGCTGCGCAAAAGATGTGGTAAATCAATAACTTAGCATTTCTTGTGCGCGTATCCTTAGCAACATTACTACGCTTTTCGCGTATTAATGTTGTTTATTAAGCACTTTATGTGGCGAGGGCGCACTGGCGCGGAGGATGTTGTGGCGTGGAACGACCGTCGTCTCCACCGCCCACCACCACCATTCTTCTTGTTGACGAACGTGGGCGAGCCCGCCAGCCTCGTGCCGGCCGCACGAGTTCACCCGCCTGCGATGGCGATCGGCCTAGCGTCGAGCAAGACAGGGCAGGCCGGTCGTTCAGTTTGACTTCAATACCCGCAGCCGCAGAAGCTCGATGTTCGCTCGGCCATACATCTGGCGCTTGAGGAACTTGAGCCGGTTGACGTGACCCTCGATCTGGCCATTGCTGCCATGGCAGCTTGAAGGCCGCCCGCACAGCCGGTAAGTCGGCGCGCAGGCTTTGCGCGAACCTACGCATTTCCGCGGCGTCGCAGCGCGACAGACGCCTCAACCATCGATCGAACTGCAGCAGACTTCGCCGGTGCATGAGCCCGAGGAACTCCCGCGCGAGGCTGCGGACCTCGCCCACCACGGGTTCGATCTTGCACAGCGCCTGCACGAAGCGCTCGTGGTCCGCACTCCTGGGCTCCTCGACGGCGAGCTTCCTCCATCCGACAAGCCATCCGAACACGCGCCGGGCCGACGGGCACGGCATCGTGCGCCCGGATGCCTGGACAAGCGGTACCTTGCCTTGCGGAAAGAGGAGGCGGACCACGCAATTCTGCACGGCGGAGCGATTACCCATATAGCCTCGCTGCTTGAGTTCTTGCCAGATCAGTTCAGGAAAGCGACAGCCCTAGGCGATTCGTTCCTCAATATAGCTGCGATGGGGATCCAAAGGCGTCGGACCCCGCGCCTTGGGTGCGCGCTCGGGGAAGGCCCCCGCGGTGACGAACTTGCACACGGTTCGATGGTTGATTGAGAGCTCGCGCGCGATTCCTTTCATCGTGCCGCCCTGGGCGCGTAGCGCCATCACCCGCTCCTACAGCGCCAGCCGCGTGGCGCACCGCGGATCGCTCACGCGCTGCCATGACCGTAGTGAGGTGCGGCTCAGCACCCCCCGCCGGCCCAGGGTCACGCCACCGACCTCGACTTGCTGCGCGGCTTGGCGCAGTTGCGGTCCGAGTCGGTACAGCAGCCTCTCGACGTTGTCGCGCAGGTTGCACAGCAGATGCCAGCGATCGGAGACTTGCTTGGCTGCCGGCAGCGTGATGTCGACCGCCTCGAAGTAGGCACCCGCCCGGTCCCTGGCGACGATCTCGATTGATGGGTGCGCACGCATCCACGCGGTCACCGCAGTTGTTTCCCTGCCGGGGCGAACACTTCGATCGGCTCACGTCGCTCCAGGTCGACGATGATACGTTCCGTCTTGGTGACCGCGCGCGATCGCCGAGTCATCGATGCCGACGACCCGCGGTCGTGGTTTGCGCTTGCGTCCAGGAGCTCTTCGCAACTCCTGCCGTGCGGTGTCGGCACTGGTGCGCAAGCCCAAGACGTCAGCAAGCCGGGCAGCTGCCACACCACCGAGGGCGTGGCCTAGCGCGTGCAACGCCCGAGCTTGTGATCGCGTTCGACGTTGATGCCGACCGGCCAAGGCGTGGATGTTCTCGGCAAAACGTACGACGGGGGCAGCCGGCATTCGCACACTTGAAGCAACGCACCTCCACGGCGAGAACGCCCCGCTTCTCAAGCATCGGACGTTCTTCCAGTCTGCGCACACAGCTGCCCTGGAGTCGGTTACTCCAACGACGGCAGGCAGGACAAGGTGCCGCGCGAACCGTACTGCAGGCCTCGACAGTGATGGTCTCCCCTCGCCCGTCGCTGGAGACGACGCGCTTACCCACACGAGCGAGAATACGATCGATCCCACCGGAGAACTTGGCTCATGGTAACGATCAACGTGGGGCCAGATCGGCACGAAATAAAGCCCTCGACGCGGCAGTCACACAAAGTGCGGAAGCCCCATCTTTACTACACTTCACGCTTTGCGAGCCGCAGCGGCATCATGGGCCAGCATCGTCCGTATAGAAATGCTCAGATCCTGAACCTCCATCGCGTAGAACAGCAATTCACGGCGTTGCGCCAAATGGTCACGAGGTGCGGGAGTGACTGGCGACGCGCTTCGAAGCATCAACAAGGCCATCGCCACAGCTGCCGCTGAAATCAACTAAGCATTGCGCATATCCATAGCCCGTGTCGGGGCATAAGCATGCGTGAAATACTTCGTTCCGCCAGGCCTAGGCCGATGGTTATCCTGCACCACTGGATTTCAACGCTACCGGCTCTCCCTCGCTGGCCTGATGCGGCGAAGCTGTCTACCGAACTTTGCCCCATGGGCGGTCTCCGATCCCCGACGGACGTCATTTGTCGAGTGCGCCGCGGCACCACGTCGCGTGGGATGAAACCGACCCCCTCTCACTCCAGACACCGACATGCTTGCACACAACCAGAACTCACCCGAGGCGGGCATACGGCTCGCCGTTGATGTTGGCGGCACGTTCACCGATACCGTGCTGCTGGTGGGCGCACAGCGCTATACCAGCAAGGTCCTGACCACGCCAACGGCGCCCGAGAACGGTGTGATCCAGGGCGTGCAGGACATCCTGGCTAGCGCAGGGCTGACCCTGGCACAGGTCGACCTCTTTATACTCGGCACCACGCTTGCCACCAATGCGCTGATCGAGCGCAAGGGTGCGCGCACCGCGCTGATCACTACCGCGGGCTTTCGCGACCTGGTCGAGATTGGCTGGGAGGATCGCTTCGCGCAGTACGACATCTTCCTCGACAAGCCCGCGCCCCTGGTGCCGCGCTACCTGCGCTTCGGCGTGCCGGAACGCGTCGACGGCCGCGGCCAAACGCTGTTGGCGCTGGACGACGATGCCGTGGCCGCGCTGGTGCCGCAACTGGAAGCGCAAGGCGTGGAGAGCGTGGCGGTGACCTTCCTGCACAGCTACGTCGATCCCGCGCACGAGCAGCGCGTGCGCGCAATCCTGGGCGAACTGGCACCACACCTCTGGGTGTCGCTGTCGTCGGACGTGTGTCCGGAGATCCGCGAGTACGAACGCTTGTCCACCACCAGTGCCAATGCCTATGTGCAGCCGCTGGTGGCGGGCTATCTCAAGCGCCTGCGGGACCGCGTGGTGGCGCTCGGCCTGCGCAGCCCGCTGTTCCTGATGACCTCAGGCGGCGCCATTACCAATATAGAGGCTGGCATCGCGCAGCCGGTGAGGCTAGTCGAGTCAGGGCCTGCGGGCGGCGCTATCCTGTCGCGCCGCGTGGCCGAGCAGGCCGGCATTGGCCGCGCGCTGTCCTTCGACATGGGCGGCACCACCGCGAAGATCTGCTTTATTGACGACTACCAGCCGCAGATTACGCGCAGCTTTGAATTTGGCCGCATGCACCGGCACTTGAAAGGCTCGGGCTTGCCGATCCGCATTCCGGTGATCGAGATGGTGGAGATTGGCGCGGGGGGTGGCTCTATCGCGCGCATCGATGCGCTGGGTCGCGTGCAGGTCGGCCCGGACAGCGCCGGCTCCGACCCCGGCCCGGCCAGCTATGGCCTGGGTGGCAGCGCAGCCACCGTGACCGATGCCAATTGCGTGCTTGGCCTGCTCGACCCGCAGCGCTTTGCCGTCGGCAAGGTGGCGCTGCAGCCGGCGTTGGCACGCCAGGCGCTCGGCACCGACATCGCCCTCGGGCTGGGCACCACCCCGGAGTTTGCCGCGCTGGCTGTCACGGAGATCGTTACCGAGAACATGGCCAACGCCGCACGCGTGCATGCCACCGAGCTTGGCAAGGCTGTCGAGGACTACACGCTGATCGCATTTGGTGGCGCCGCGCCGCTGCACGCGGCGGCGCTTGCCCGGCGCCTGGGCATCCGCCGCGTGATCGTGCCGCAATCGGCCGGCGTGGGCTCCGCCCTCGGCTTCCTGTGGGCGCCGATCGCCTACCAGGCGGTGCGCAGCTACTACCAGCGTCTGGATGCCTTTGACGCGGCGGCGGTCAACGCCGTACTGGATCAGCTTGTCGCCAATGCGCGCGACATCGTTGGCCAGGCGGCGCCGGGGCAGGCGCTGGGCGAGCAACGGCTGGCTTACATGCGCTATGCCGGGCAGGGGCACGAGATCCCCGTTCCGTTGGACGCATGCGCCCTGGATGCGCAGGATGCACTGGCGCTGGGCGAAGAGTTCGAGCGCGCCTATGCGGCGCTTTACGGTCGTACCTTGCCGGGCAACCCAGTCGAGATCATCAGTTGGTCAGTCAACGTCAGCACCGCGCCGCCGCCGATCGCGCGCACGCGTGAGGCGGAGACGGCCGCTGGCGGGGTGGCCAGCAGCGGCCAGCGCGCGTTGTTCGACGGCGAGCTTGGCGTGGGACGCGATGTGCCCGTGTTCGAGCGTGGTGCGCTGATGCACGGCGCCGTCGTGCAGGGCCCCGCGCTGGTGGTGGAGGACGAAACCACGACGGTGGTGCCTGCCGGCTTCGTATTTTCGCTGGACTCCGGCGGCCACCTAGTGCTGGAGGCAACGCCGCTGGCCAAGGCTACGACAGACGAAACCACACTCGCGGAGGCCGCACAATGAGCACGCAACACCCAGCAGCCAGCCATGCCACGCTGCGCAATACCATCCATGCCCAGGTGATGTGGAACCGCCTGCTGTCGGTGGTGGAAGAGCAGGCGCAGACGCTGATTCGCACCGCCTTTGGCACCTCCACGCGTGAAGCGGGCGATCTCTCGGCCGGCGTCTTCCTGCCCGACGGTCGAATGATCGCGCAGGCGGTGACCGGCACGCCCGGCCATGTCAACTCGATGGCGGAATCGGTCAAGCATTTCCTGCGCGCCTTTCCTTCGCACACCATGGCCGAGGGCGATGTGTACCTCACCAACGATCCGTGGAAGGGCACCGGGCACCTGTTCGACATGACCATGGTCACACCGGTGGTGCGCGCGGGGCAGGTGGTGGCGCTGTTCGCCTCGACGCTGCACGTGGTGGACATTGGCGGCATCGGCGCGGGACCGGATGGCACGCAGGTCTATCACGAGGGCCTGTTCCTGCCGATCCTGAAGCTGTTCGCGCAAGGCCAGCCCAACCAAGCCGTGCTCGACATCGTGCGCGCCAACGTGCGCGAGCCGGTCCAGGTCATTGGCGACCTGCACGCGCTGGTGGCCTGCAATGAGATCGGTGGGCGCCGCCTGCACGCGATGATGGATGCGTTCGGTCTCGGCGACCTCGCCGCGGTAGGCGAGTACATCATCCGCCAGGCCGGCCAGGCCATGCAATCCGCGATTGCCGCGTGGCCGCACGGCACCTGGCACAACAGCATGACTATTGATGGCTACGAGTCGCCGATCACATTGGTCGCCAGCCTGACGATCTCCGCCGATGGCATCGATGTGGACTTTACCGGCACGTCCCCGGTGGTCGCGCGCGGCATTAACGTGCCCAAGGCCTATACGGATGCCTATACCTCCTTCGGCATTCGCTGCCTGATTGGCGCGGATATACCCAACAACGCGGGCTCGCTGGCGCCGGTGCGTGTGCATGCGCCGGAAGGCTCGATCCTGAATGCGCCGTTTCCCTGCGCCGTGACCGCGCGCCACATCATCGGCCAGATGCTGCCGGACGTGGTGTTCGGCTGCCTGCGCCAGGCCCGCGCCGGCACGGTGCCGGCGGAGGGCGCATCCAGCCTGTGGAATATCCAGCTGTCGGGCGGCCAGCCGCTTGCCGGCGCCGCCGCCAGCGAGCTGATGAAGGGGCGGCCCTTCGCCATCACCAGCTTCTCCACCGGCGGCACGGGCGCGCGCCCCGGCAAAGACGGGCTTTCCACCACGTCCTTTCCGAGTGGTGTGCGCAATGTGTCGGTAGAGATTCTCGAAACTGTGAGCCCGCTGGTGTTCTGGCGCAAGGAGTACCGGCCGGACTCAGGCGGCGCCGGACAACAGCGTGGCGGGCTGGGCCAGGTCATCGAGGTGTCCAACGCCGACGGTGCACCAATGGTCCTGGCCGCGGCATGGGACCGGCTGCAGTTCCCCGCGCGGGGCGCCGATGGCGGCCTGGCAGGGGCGCCCGGCCGGGTCTCGCTGGCATCCGGCAAGGTCCTGCAAGGCAAGGGCCGGCAACTGGTGCCGGGCGGCGATCGCCTGGTAGTGGAAACGCCGGGCGGCGGCGGCATCGGCGACCCGGCAAGGCGGGAACCGCGCCAATTGGCGGCGGACCTGCGCAATGGGCTGGTAGGCGGCGCGGCTGCAATCGAATGCTACGGCGCGCAACCCTCGGGTGTCGTTGCGTCCGATCTTGCCACGCCGGCCTGAGTACCGTCATTCCGTTTCTTTCATCCGATTTTCCATCAGGAACCATTGCCGATGTCTTCGACGCCTTCGCTGCTTAAACGGCTCTTGTCCGCCGGGCTGTATTCCGCCCTGGTTGTGGCCCTCGGCGCTGCCGCACTGCCCGCGCGTGCGACGCCGACCCCAGGCGGCACGCTCAACCTGCTGCTCAACTACGAGCCGCCCACGCTGGTGTCGCTCACCAATGTGGCCACGCCGGCGCTCAGCGTCAGCGCCAAGGTGACTGAGGGCCTCCTGGAGTACAACTACGACCTGACGCCGCGTCCGCAACTGGCCACGTCGTGGAGCATCAGCCCGGACGGCAAGCAGTACACCTTCCACCTACGCAAGGGCGTGAAGTGGCATGACGGCAAGGACTTCAGCTCGGCCGACGTTGCCTTTTCGATTCTGCTGCTCAAGAAGGTCCACCCGCGCGGCAGCAGCACGTTTGCCAACGTGACCGAGGTCAAGACGCCGGATCCGTACACCGCTGTGATCGTGCTGTCCAAACCAGCGCCTTACCTGATCAAGGCGCTGGTAGCCACCGAATCGCCGATCGTGGCCAAGCATATCTACGAGAACACCGATCCTATCGCCAACCCCAACAACAATGCGCCGGTGGGAACGGGCCCGTACCGCTTCAAGGAATGGGTTCGTGGCAGCCACATCGTCTATGAGCGCAATCCGGACTACTGGGACAAGCCCAAGCCGTACGTGGACCGCATCGTGGTGAAATTCATCCCCGATCCGGCCGCGCGCGCCATCGCCTTCGAGACCGGCGCGGTGGACTTGGGCTACCGCACGCCGGTGCCGCTGTCCGACCTGGCCCGGCTGAAGAAGGTGCCCAAGCTGGCCTTCGAGACCAAGGGCAACAGCTATTCCTTCAACGTGACCCGGCTGGAGTTCAACCTCGACAATCCCTATTTCAAGAACCTGAAGGTGCGCCAGGCAGTGGCGCAGGCCGTCAATCGCGATGTGGTGCTGAACACGGTCTACTACGGCTACGGCACCCGCACCGCGTCGCCGATCGCCCCTGGCCTGAGCGCATTCCACGACGCCACGCCGACGCCCTACCCCTTTGATACCAAGGCGGCGGACAAACTGCTCGACGAGGCCGGCTATCCCCGCAAGGGTGGCGCCGCCCGCTTCCGCGTCACGCTGGACTACAACCCGATCAGCGAGGACAGCAAGCGGCTGGCCGACTACCTGCGCTCCGCATTGGGCAAGGTCGGCATCGATGTAACGATCCGCTCGCAGGACCTGCCGGCCTTCGTCAAGCGCATCTACACCGAGCGCGACTACGACTTCACTGTCAACGGTGCAAGTAACCTGTTCGACCCCACCGTGGGCGTGCAGCGCCTGTACTGGTCCAAGAACTTCAAGAAGGGCGTGCCTTTCTCCAATGCCACTCACTACAGCAATGCGGAGGTGGACAAGCTGCTGGAGGACGCCACGTCCGAGACCGATCCAGCCAGGCGCGTGGCGCAATTCAAGCAGTTCCAACAGATCGTGGGCAAGGAAGTACCCGACCTGAACCTGGTGTCGCCGCAGTTCATCACCATTGCCAACACCCGGGTGCATGACCATTCGCTGACGGCGGATGGGGTCGAGTCGAACCTCGCAAACGTCTACCTGGACAAGTAGTCCGGTGGCCGGATTTCCATGATGCCAACTGTGCTTCGAGTCGGAACGGCCCTGCGGCGCGCACTATGGCGCGCGCTGCCCACGGCACTGGGCGTGATCGTCTTCAACTTCCTGCTGCTCCAGTTGGTGCCCGGCGACGCCGCCGATGTCCTTGCTGGCGAGTCCGGCTCGGCCACCGAGCAGACCATGGCGTTGATGCGGGCGCGCTTCGGGCTGGACCAGCCGGTGCTGCATCAGTTGCTGGCCTACTTGGGGCACCTCACGCGTTTCGACCTGGGCTTCTCGCCCCGGTACAACACGCCGGTGGCGGAGCTGATCCTGGCGCGTCTGCCCAATACGCTGCTGCTGACCGGCGCCGCGCTGTGCATCGCTCTGGTTCTCGGCGTTGCCTGCGGCGCCGTCATGGCCGCGCGCGTGGGCACGTGGGTGGACCGCGGGCTGTCGCTGGCCGCGCTGCTGCTGTACTCGGTGCCGGGCTTCTGGATCGGGCTGATGGCGATCGTGCTGTTCTCGGTCCACTTGGGTTGGTTGCCCAGCGAAGGCACCAGCACCATCGGCGCGGGCCTGGGCGGGCTGGCGCACTTGCGCGATGTGGCCAGCCATCTGGCGCTGCCGGCGCTGGCGATGTCGTCCTTCTTCATCGCCATCTACGCGCGCCTGACGCGCGCGGCCATGCTGGAGGTGCAGCGCCAGGACTTTGTGCGCACAGCCGCTGCCAAGGGACTGCATCCGCTGCGGGTGTCTGTGCGCCATGTCCTGCGCAATGCGCTGCTGCCAATTACCACGGTTGCTGGCATGCACTTTGGCGCCTTGCTAGGCGGGACGGTGGTGATCGAGACCGTGTTCAGCTGGCCGGGGCTGGGTCGGCTGGCGCTGGAGGCCGTGATGGCGCGGGACTTCAGCGTGCTGCTGGGCGTGCTGCTGCTGTCTTCCTTCCTGGTGGTGCTCGCCAACGTGCTGGTCGATTTGCTGCATGCCTGGCTGGACCCTCGGATCAAGGCGCGCTGAAGAACCGGCTTAGGTATCACTGAATCGCTCGCACAATGAATTCATTAATCGGACCCTTCAGAGTCGGATCGACATGACTTTTGCTATTCCCGGCACATCGGCCGCCGCACCGCAAAGCGCGCCGCGCTGGCGCACGCTGCGCATCATCCTGCGCAACCCTGCCGCGCTGGCTGGCGTGCTTGTGCTGGTGGCGCTGGTGCTGATGGCTGCGCTGGCTGGCTTCCTGTTCCCCGGCGATCCGCTCGATATGGTGGGGCAGCCGTTCCTGTGGCCGGGCGCCGATCCGGCCTTTCTGCTCGGCACCGATTCGCTGGGGCGCGATGTGCTGGCGGGCATCGTGCACGGCGCGCGCGTGTCGCTGCTGGTCGGGCTGGCGGCGGCGTCGCTTAGCCTGTTGATCGGCATGCTGGTGGGCGCCGTGGCCGGCTATTTTGGCGGCACCGTCGACGCGGTGCTGAGCCGTGTCATCGAGTTGGTGCAGACGGTGCCCAGCTTCCTGCTGGTGATCGTTATCGTGGCTATTGGCAGCCCATCCGTCACCACTATCGCGCTGGCGATCGGGCTGGCTTCGTGGCCAACCGTGGCGCGCCTGGTGCGCGCCGAGTTTCGTACCTTGCGGGAGGCGGATTTTGTGCTGGCCGCGCGCAGCGTGGGGTATCGCAGTAGCCGCATCATCGTCGCGGAAATCCTGCCCAACGCGCTGCCGCCGGTGATCGTGACCACCTCCGTCATGGTGGCCAGCGCGATCCTGATCGAATCGGCCCTGTCCTTTCTCGGCATGGGCGACCCCAACGTGGTGAGCTGGGGCAGCATGATCGGCGCCGGCCGCGAGGTACTGCGCAGCGCGTGGTACCTAACCGCGCTCCCTGGAGCCGCCATCATATTGACCGTGCTGGCGTTGAACCTGATGGGCGACGCACTTAACGATGCGCTCAACCCGCGCTTGCGCAATGCATGAGATCAACGCCACGGGCCCGCGCCAGCGCACCATGAATACCCTGCTGGAAGTTGACAAGCTCCAGATCCGCTTCGGTGCGCACACCGTGGTGCACGATCTGAGCTTTGCCATCGAAGCAGGGCAGACCCTCGCCCTGGTGGGCGAATCAGGCTGCGGCAAATCAGCCACCGCGCTGGCGTTGATGCAATTGCTGCCGGCGCCGGGGAGAATCAGCGGCGGCAGCATTCGCTTTGCCGGCCAGCCATTGCTGGGATTGCCCGCGCCCGCGCTGCGCAACCTGCGGGGGCGCTCCGTGTCGATGATCTTCCAGGAGCCGATGACCTCGCTCAATCCGGTGCTACCAGTGGGCTACCAGATTGCCGAGGTGCTGCGCCACCACCAGGGCTTGTCCCGCAAGGCCGCGCGCGCGCAGGCCATCGAGCTGCTGGACCTTGTGCGCATTCCCGCGCCGGCGCAGCGGGTCGACGCATTTGCGCACAATCTGTCGGGCGGCCAGCGCCAGCGCGTGATGATCGCCATGGCCATCGCCTGCAAGCCGCAATTGCTGATCGCCGACGAGCCTACCACCGCGCTCGATGTCACGACCCAGGCGGAGGTGCTGGCGTTGCTCGACGACCTGCGGCGTGAGCTGTCGATGGCGTTGCTGCTGATCACCCATGATCTTGGGCTGGTGGAGCAATGGGCGGATCGCGTGGTGGTGATGTACGCCGGGCGCAAGATGGAAGAGGCACGAGTGAGCGAGCTCTTTGCCGCTCCGGCGCATCCGTACACGCGAGGGCTGCTCGATGCCTCGCTGCGGCTGGAGCAGGGCAGGTTCTATCGCGACACCCGGCTAACCGAGATTCCCGGCAGTGTCGAGTCCGCCCGGCTCGCCACGGGCTGCCCCTTTGCACCGCGCTGCGCGCAGGCCGAGGCACAGTGCCTGGCGGGGACGCCGCGGGCCGAGCCGATACCAAGCGCGCCGCTGGCGCCGGGCGTATCCGTGCCAGCCGACGCGACGCCGCACCGGGTCGCCTGCGTATCCGCACACCGCATCGCCATGCCGGGCCCACATCAAAACCAGGATCAGACGCAAAACCATCATGCCGCTGTTGTCAGTCATTGATCTGCATACCCGCTACGCGAGCCGCGAAGGTGTGACCCATGCCGTCAATGGCGTCACGTTCGATATCGCGGCAGGAGAGACGGTTGGCCTGGTGGGCGAGTCCGGGTGCGGCAAGTCCACGCTGGGCAAGACCCTGCTCCAACTGGTGCCGGCCAGCTCAGGGCGCGTACTACTCGATGGTATCGACCTGGGCGCGCTGAAGCCCGGCCCGTTGCGAGCCCTGCGCCCCCGCGTGCAGATGATCTTCCAGGATGCCTACGCGTCGCTCAACCAGCGCCGCAGCGTGCGCGACACGCTGGAAACAGTGCTACGCGTGCACGGCGTGGCCGATGCGGGCGAGCGCCAACGGCAGGTGGCGGTCATGATCGACCGGGTAGGCTTGCCGCAGTCATCGCTGTCCCGCTATCCGCATGAGTTCTCGGGCGGCCAGCGCCAGCGCATCGGCATCGCGCGCGCCTTGCTCCTTCGGCCTGACTTAGTGGTGTGCGACGAACCGGTCTCCGCGCTGGACGTATCGATCCAGGCGCAGATCCTAAACCTGTTGGTCGAGCTCAAGCGCGAGTTTGGCCTTGCGTACCTGTTCATCTCGCATGACCTCGCCGTGGTGCGCTACCTGGCCGACCGCGTCATGGTGATGCAGGCTGGCCGCATTGTCGAGAATGCGTCGCAGGAGCAATTGTGGAGTCATCCCGCTCACCCCTACACCAGACAGCTAATCGCTGCTGAAGCCGGGGCAGGAATCAGGCGGGCACACTGACGTCACTGATCAATGCAACGAGCGGCCGCCTCCTGCTGCTGCGCATTCGGCCGCGTGCATGAAGAAGAAGCGAGTCACCGTAAGTGAGTTGGTCCCCTGATTCGCGTCTTCCAATTTCAATACAAGCCTTCGCCCGGCACCGTACGAGCCTGCTTGAGGAATCACGTGTGCCCCCGAGTCCTAGCAGCCGCCGTCGGCGGGAACTGATGCAGGGCCCTGGCGCCTGATCACCCCTCTGTGGTTCCTTCGTCAACGAAGGACTTCAACTTATCTAGCTCGGAATGGTTCGTTAGGCCGGACTGCGCGCTTGTGTGAGACTCGTCACTTGCCCATTTGCAGGTCCTTGCCATGTCTATTATCGCTATTCGCGTCGCGACAGCCATCGTCCTGGCTGTCACCGCTGCTTCCTCTTTCGCGCAGGCTGGCGCGGCGTATCCGTCGAGGCCGATCACCTATATCGTGCCTTACGCACCTGGTGGTACCAACGACAATGTGGCGCGCATCATCAGCAAACGACTGGCGGAGAAAACTGGACAGAGCGTGCTGGTCGAGTACAAGCCTGGTGCCGGCGGCACGCTGGGCGCAGGCTACGTTGCGCATGCGCCGGCCGACGGCTATACGTTGCTCAACACGTCGATCGGCAATCTCGCGATTGCGCCGCAACTGGTCAAGACCACGTTCGACCCGTTCTTGGATTTTGTCCCGGTGGCCTACATCGGCAACTCACGCGCCACGGTGGCGGTCAATCCGCACGTGCCTGCGCGGAACTTGAAGGAACTCATCGCCTATGCCAAGGCGAACCCTGGCAAGCTGACCTACGCCACCTCGGGAAATGGCACCCCCGGGCATATCGCCGGCGAGTTGCTTAAATCGCTGGCGGATATCGACATGCGCCATGTGCCGTACAAGGGCAGCGCACCTGCCGTCGCGGATGTCATTGCCGGACATGTGGACGTGGTGTTCGATCCCCTCAGCACGGCATCCATCAAGGCAGGAAAGCTGCGGGCGCTCGCCTTCTTCGGTAGCGAGACATCGCCCGAACTGCCGGGCGTGCCGTCGATCGCGCAGGCTGGAGTCAACGGCTGGGAAAATGCGTTGGGCGGCTCCTTCTTCATCTCCGCACCGAAGGACACGCCTGCGAGCGTACTGGCGGCGCTGCGGGGATGGCTCAACGAGATCCTGCGAGAGCCCGCGACTATCCAGGCGCTCGCCCGTGTTGAGGTAGAAACCCGTTCGCTCACGCCGGAGCAGACCAAGGCCACGATACGCTCGGTCCATGACCTGTCTCGTCGCATCATTCAAAACAGCGGAACGCAGCTTTAGGCTCGTCGGTGCCGGCGCAACCAACTTCACTCCCTGATATGTCCACACCTTTGCCAAAGCCAATCAGACTTGGCCTGTTCCTTCTGGCCGCCGGTCACCATGCCGCCGGCTGGCGCCATCCCGACGCCGAGTCCGGCACGGAGAATATCGACTTGATCGTGCGGGCTGCGCAAGCAGCGGAACGTGCCAAGTTCGATATGGTCTTCTTTGGCGACCGCTTGCTGACCACGCCCGACTCGCATCCGTCGATGATCACGCGGCCTGAACCGCTGACACTGCTGGCCGCATTAGCGATGGTGACTCGCTACATCGGGCTGGCGGCAACGGCATCCACGACCTATAGCGAGCCATTCAACCTCGCGCGCATGTTTGCCACCGTGGACAAGATATCGAAGGGCCGGGCCGCATGGAACATCGTGACGACCTTCGCCGATGGCTCGGTGAACTTCAGCAGGGAACGGCATCCCGACCATGCCGAGCGGTACGCGATTGCCGATGAGTTCGTCGAGGTGGTCAAGGGGTTGTGGCGCTCGTGGGAGCCTGATCCCTATGTGCGGGACAAGGAGGCGGGCATCTATGTCGACACAGGCAAGATGCACGCATTGAACCACCGCGGCAGGTTCTTCGACGTAGCAGGTCCACTCAACGTGACGCCGAGCCCGCAGGGACATCCTGTGCTGATCCAGGCGGGGTCCTCCGGACCGGGCCAGGCACTTGCAGCTCGTCATGCGGAGGTCGTCTTCACGGCACAACAGGGTCTGCCAGCGGCACGGCAGTTCTATGGGGAGATCAAGGAGCAGGTGGCGAAACAGGGACGCGATCCGGCCCACTGCCTGGTGATGCCTGGGCTGATGCCCATTGTCGGCCATACCGAGCGAGAGGCTTACGAAAAGCTGGCGGTATTGCAGAATGGCACCGAACAATCCAACGCGGCTGCCTTGCTCTCGGAGCAACTGGGCCACGATATTTCGGGCTACCCGCTGGATGGACCTTTGCCTGAGCTGCCATTCACCGAATCCATCCAGAGCCGCAGCCGGCTTCTGAAGAAGCTCGCGCGCGAACGTAACCTTACGCTGCGGCAACTCTATCACGTGGTTGCCAGCGCTCGCGGCCACCAGGTCGTTGTTGGCACGGCGGCGCAAGTCGCCGAACATATCACCACCTGGGTGGACGAAGGCGCCGCCGATGGGTTCAATATCATGCCGGCGTACTTTCCCGGGGGGCTGGACGACTTCGCTAATGAGGTGGTTCCACTGCTGCAGACACAAGGGCGGGCACGCACAGAGTATCGAGGCAGCACCTTGCGGGAGCACCTTGGGTTGCCGCGGCCCTACTGAGATGGCGTATGGATGCACAGCGATCGCTTCCGCACGGGCGTGCTTGCTAGTGCTGAGAACACCCGTGGGGAATAAACGGGCGGCCCTTGCCCGCGCGGCGCAGCAGGCCAGGAACATCGCGTAAGCCTGCGTCCAGCCTAGTTCCTCGTGACGATCCTTGCTGTGGCATCGAAGCGCGGCCACGCTGGGTCGAGCCCGAGATCCTTTATGGCCTTGTTCACATAACGGTCGTCAATCCAGGCATCCACGCTGAAGCGCTTGCGTATCAGCTTGAAGCGGTAAGCGTCTTCCATCGAGCGCCGATCGGCCGCGCGCACGTAGTCGTCGAAGCGCGGTGAATGCCGGTGGGCTAGGGGAATGCCATTTAGCTCCTCGTCGTAGATCGCCGCGGGAATGCCGCCCGACGAGGCCCAGAGCTTCAGCACTTCGTCGCGATGCGCTTCCTGCGAGGCATAGCTGGCGGCGCGGACAAGCGCCGTGACCACGCGCTGAGTGAGCCCGGGGTAGGTGCTCGAAAACTTATCCGTCACAAGCACATGGCCGTTGTCACTCGCAACGGGGTTGTCGCGCGTGCTGTAGATGATCCTGGCCTGTCCCTTGGACTCCAGTACCTTGAGATTCAGCGTGCCGAAGATCGCATCGAGATCGCCGGTCTGGAACGCCGCCGGCGAACTGGCGGGTTCCAGGTTGATCACCTTGATGTCGCGCTCGCCCAGGCCGTTCTGTTCAGGGATCCGGTCCACTGCGAGCTGAGTGGCCGTGCCCTTGTGAAAGCCTACGCGCTTGCCGCGCGTGCTGGTCACCATGACCAGCCTCGCCTTGATGCCGACCGAGCGGCCAATCACGGAGGGCAGGTCACCGAGGGTGGTGAAGTCGAGTTGCTCGTTGGTCAGCGCCTCGTTGACCTGTGGGCCTTGTCCCTTGAAGAAGATCCATTGCACCTTGATGTTGTCCTTCTTCAGTGCCTCCTCGATAAAGCCCTTGGTTTGCGCTACCGCCAGCCAGCCCGTGCCGATACGCGGTGGTGTGCCCACGCCCGCGTTGGAAACCCCGAAGCGCACCACGGACGGCAAGGGCTCCGCAAACGCGGTCGCCACCGCGAGCATGAGTGCGAGCGTGGTAAGACGACGAAGAGAAGTGGACAGCCCGAACGCAATCATGTTGTTTGAAGGATGAGGATGGGAAAGGCGGTAGCCGCAAAACGCGTGCCTGCTGGATCTGCCGCAGATATGGCCGCAGCACCGCACTCAGATGCTGCGACAGCGCCGAGCCCAGCGGGCGGGCAATATCGCCGAGATTGATGATCTGGCTCTCAACGGCAAGCTCGCGTTCGAGTCCATCGATCAGGGCCTGCGCGAGTACGAGGGTGCGGGAGGGAAGGTAGGTGCTGCCGGATACGGCGATCACTTTCAGGGCGGAGGTCATGCTCAGAGGTGCGTTGGGAAAAGCGCAACCTTTCGCAAGATGCGTACCCAAGGCTGGCGTCGGCGAACGGCCCGCATTGGCGCGAGGAATTGCGGTGAGGCTGTTTGGGAATCAACAACCAGCTGTGCAGTACTGCTGTGTTTTTAGCAGCGCGGGCGGGTCGGCGCCTTCATGCCTGCTTCTAAGCAAATGCGAAACGATCAGTTGGCCGTGCATGCCGGCGCTTTCTATACTCAGCACTCACCGGCATCGAGTGCTGATTGCCAGCACGCAGCGCCACGTCGGCACCGACATCCGCCGTTAATGAACTTCTCTCTTCCTTTCTTCCTGGAGCCAGCATGAGCCTTCGCCCACTGCACGACCGCGTTCTCGTCAAACGGTCCGACAACGAAACCCGCACGCAATCCGGCATCGTCATTCCCGACAGCGCCGCCGAAAAACCGGATCAGGGCGAGGTGATCGCCGTCGGCCCGGGCCGGCGTAACGAAGCCGGCGAACGCATTGCACCGGACCTGCGCGCGGGCGACCGGGTGCTGTTCGGCAAGTACACGGGCCAGGCGGTGAAGGTCAACGGCGACGAACTGCTGGTGCTGCGCGAGGAAGACATCCTTGCCGTGGTCGAGCGCTGAATCGCAGCGCGTCCGCCAGCATCGATCCGAGATTTCCCGAACGAACCCGACAATCCAGACAGGACAGACAACAATGGCAGCAAAAGATGTAGTGTTCAGCGACGTGGCCCGCGCCAAGGTGGTCGAAGGCGTCAATATTCTCGCCAACGCGGTCAAGGTAACGCTGGGCCCCAAGGGCCGCAACGTGGTGCTGGAGCGCAGCTTCGGCAGCCCCACCGTGACCAAGGATGGCGTCTCCGTGGCCAAGGAGATCGAGCTCAAGGACAAGCTGCAGAACATCGGCGCGCAACTGGTCAAGGAAGTCGCTTCCCGCACCAGCGATAACGCCGGCGATGGCACCACCACCGCCACCGTGCTGGCGCAGGCCATCGTGCGGGAGGGCGTCAAGTACGTCGCGGCCGGGCTCAATCCGCAGGACCTGAAGCGCGGCATCGACAAGGCAGTGACGGCGGCCATCGAAGAGCTGCGCCGCATCAGCAAGCCGACCACCACCAGCCGCGAGATCGCGCAGGTCGGCACCATCTCGGCCAACGGCGAAAGCGCCATCGGCGAGCGTATCGCACAGGCCATCGACCGGGTCGGCAAGGAAGGCGTGATCACGGTGGAAGATGGCAAGTCGCTGGAAGACGAGCTTGAAGTCGTGGAAGGCATGCAGTTCGACCGCGGCTACCTGTCGCCGTATTTCATCAACAACCCCGACAAGCAGGTGGCGGTGCTCGAGCAACCCTACCTGCTGCTGGTGGACAAGAAGATCTCGAGCATCCGCGACCTGCTGCCGGTACTGGAGCAGGTAGCCAAGGCGGGACGTCCGCTACTGATCGTGGCCGAGGACGTGGAGGGCGAGGCACTGGCCACGCTGGTGGTCAACAATATCCGCGGCATCCTGAAGGCCGCCGCGGTCAAGGCTCCTGGCTTTGGCGACCGCCGCAAGGCACTGCTGGAAGACATCGCGATCCTGACCAGCGGCCAGGTGGTGTCGGAAGAGGTCGGGCTGTCGCTGGAAAAGATCGCGCTGGAGCAACTGGGCCAGGCCGGGCGCGTGGAAATCGGTAAGGAGAACACCATCATCATCGATGGCGCGGGCGACGCCGTGCAGATCCAGGCGCKGGTGAAGCGTATCCGCACCCAGATCGACGAGGCCAGCTCCGACTATGACCGGGAGAAGCTGCAGGAGCGCGTGGCCAAACTGGCCGGCGGGGTGGCCGTGCTCAAGGTCGGCGGTGCCACCGAGGTCGAGGTCAAGGAGAAGAAAGCCCGCGTGGAAGACGCGCTGCACGCCACGCGTGCCGCGGTGGAAGAGGGCATCGTGGCGGGCGGCGGCGTAGCGCTGATTCGTGCGCGCCAGGCTATCAAGGATCTGACGGGCATCAACCCGGACCAGCAGGCCGGCATCAAGATCGTGCTGCGGGCACTGGAGGAGCCGTTGCGCCAGATCGTTGCCAACGCCGGCGAAGAAGCCAGCGTGGTGGTGGCGCGCGTGGCTGAAGGGACGGGCAATTTTGGCTACAACGCGGCTACTGGTGAGTATGGCGACCTGGTGGAGGGCGGCGTGGTTGATCCGACCAAGGTCACGCGCACGGCTTTGCAGAATGCTGCCTCGGTGGCAGGCCTGATCCTTACCACTGATGCTGCGATCGTTGAACTGCCGAAGGATGAGGGGCAGCTCAGTGTGCCGGGCGCGGCTGGCGGAGGTGGTGGACTGGATTTCTGAGGCCATTGGCTGAAGACTGGTCCGGCAAGGCGTGAACGAAGAGGGCCCCGCAAGCGGGGTCCTCTTCGCTATGCGTTCTTCGTCGTATGGTTCGCGGGCTAGGGCAGGCACCTATCGTTGGTGCGCCCGGCAGGGTCCGAGTGGGATGCAAATCTCGCATGCCTATATGCGTTTCGCATGTCTATGCATAGATGAAATTCATCCTTCGGCGGCCAACTACGCTGCGCTATCGTAGGGCGCTTCTAAGCGTCTGCCTAAGACGGCGGGGGTGGGCGCGCTCCCGCGCCGTTGGGTGCGCAACAGCGGATCGGCAGAGTGCACGGCGAGGGCGGTACCGATCGCGTCAAGGAGGCCGAATCAGGCAAGAAACATGGCGATTCACGCGGGCCTGCTTCTTGTCTAATGCATTGCCGGCAACGAAATACGCCGCACGCGTGAATCCACAAATCATCGACATCGACAGGAGGTTTCCCATGGCTACACCGCTGAAAGTGGTCGCCGTCAACGGCAGCGCTCAGCAGCCCTCGCGCACGCTCGCGCTCGTGCAGGCACTGCTCGCGGAACTGGATAGCCGGCTGCTTTTGCAAAGCCATATTGTCAATCTCGGCGACATCGCGCGTCCGCTGGGTGCGGCGCTGTCGCGGGCAGAGTTGCCGGCCGAGATTGAAAGCGAGCTGGTCGCCATCGAGTCCGCCGACCTGCTGGTGGTGGCCGCGCCTGTGTATCGCGGTTCTTATCCTGGCCACTTCAAGCATCTTTTCGACCTGGTAGGGCAGGAGGCGCTGGTGGACAAGCCAGTGCTGCTGGGGGCCACGGGCGGCAGCGACCGCCACGCGCTGGTGCTGGAGCATCAGTTGCGGCCGCTGTTCGGCTTCCTGCAGGCGCTCACGCTGCCCATCGGCGTGTACGGCAGCCCGGGGGATTTCCAGAATTACCAGGTCAGCAGCGCGACGCTGGCCGAACGCATTCGCCTGGCCGCGGATCGTTGCGCGCCGTTGTTCGAAGCCAGCCGCAAATTGCTGCTGCAGCGTGCGGCTTGAAGGGGAGAACCGCGGCAATGAATGTCTTCTGGTTTCTTCCCACGCACGGCGATGGCCACTATCTCGGCACCACGGAGGGCGCGCGCCCCGTTTCGCTGGGTTATCTGAAGCAGATCGCGCAGGCGGCCGACAACCTGGGCTACTACGGCGTGCTGATTCCCACCGGCCGCTCCTGCGAGGATTCGTGGGTGATTGCCTCCGCGGTGGCGCCATGGACGGAGCGCCTGCGCTACCTGGTGGCAATCCGCCCTGGCATCATCTCGCCTACCGTGTCGGCGCGTATGGCCGCCACGCTTGACCGTATTACCAATGGCCGGCTGCTGATCAACGTCGTGACCGGCGGCGACCCGGACGAGAATCGGGGGGATGGCCTGTACCTTGACCACAGCCAGCGCTATGCCGCATCGGCCGAGTTCCTGCGCGTCTGGCGCCGCGTGCTGGAGGGCGAGGCTGTTCACTTCGATGGCGAGCATATCAAGGTGGAGAACGCCAAGGCGCTGTATCCGCCGGTGCAGCGGCCTTACCCGCCACTTTATTTTGGTGGTTCGTCGGATGAAGCGCACGACCTGGCCGCGGAACAGGTCGACGTGTATCTGACGTGGGGCGAGCCGCCCGAGGCCGTGGCGCAAAAGATCGCCGACGTGCGCGCGCGCGCCGCGCGCCTTGGCCGCAAAGTGCGCTTTGGCGTGCGCCTGCACGTGATCGTGCGGCGGACCAGCGAGGAAGCCTGGCGGGCCGCGGATGAACTGATCGCGCAGATCTCAGACGAAATGATCGCTGCCGCGCAAAAGTCCTTCTCGCGCTTCGACTCCGTCGGCCAGCGCCGGATGGCCGCGTTGCACGGCGGCCGCCGCGACCAGCTGGAAATCTATCCGAACCTCTGGGCCGGCGTGGGCCTGGTGCGCGGCGGTGCTGGCACCGCGCTGGTGGGCAACCCACGGGAAGTGGCCGCGCGGATCAAGGAATACGCGGACCTCGGCATCGAGAGCTTCATCTTCTCGGGCTACCCGCACCTTGAGGAAGCGTATCGCTTTGCCGAACTGGTGTTCCCGTTGCTGCCGGAGCCGTACGCCAGCCTAGGTCGCGGCGGCGCGACCAACCTGACGGGGCCGTTCGGCGAGATGATCGCCAACGACGTGCTGCCGGGCAGCAAGGCGTCGGCATGAGCCTGAGCGCCGGGTACCGCTGGACCCGCAACGCACGGCGCAGGCGCTGGCGCGCGACTTCGCGCAGAGCGCGGTGGAGTGCAACGTCGAAGGCGGCACCGCCCAAGGCCGAGCGCGATGCGTTGCGGGAGAGCCGGCTGCTGGCCCTGGCCATTCTCGTCGAGCTTGGCGGGCTGGGCGCAAGCTGGTCCGAGATGCCGGCCGTGGTGCGCATCCGGGTCCGCGCCGGACGACCCCGAAGCTGCCGCTGGCGAGCCTCGTGTGTTTGCCATCGTCATCTGAACCCGGATAACAAACTCATGCCAGAACTCAATCCTTCCCAGGCGGAACTCTCCGCCCGTTTCCACTCGATCGGTGCCGGCCAATGCGCCGGGCATCGACCGCATCGATGACTGGCGGGGTTTTGGCCAGCGCTTCACGGGCTCCGGCACCACGCGCTTCCGCGACGTTGCGGTGTCCAGCGAACAGGTGCTGAGCTTCCCGCGCAATGTGCCCACGTCCATCACGGCTTACGTCCAGCTGGTGCACCTGGCGACGCTCGCCGGCATCGCCCGGGCCATCGAGCGCGACGCCGCTGCCTTTGTGCGCGCGTGCAAGCGCGTCTAGAGCCATGGCAGCGGACGCACGCCCGCGGAAGATCCGCTGGTGCAGCAAGTGGCGGGCCACCTGGCCGGCGCGGCATTTGCCGCCACCGCCGCCACCGTCGCCGCCGTAGCGCAAGGCCTTGACGAGATCGATCGCCTGCGGCAGCGGGGTGAAGCCGTGCCAGCAAGCTTGCTGGACGATGTCGAGTTGCGTGCCGCCAAGGCGCAGGTTGTCGTGGCGGACCAGGTACTGGCGGCGGCTACACGGCTGGTCGATATCGGCGGCGCCTCCGCGCTGGATGAGGACCGTCGGCTGGATCGCCATTGGCGCAATGCCCGCACGCTGGCCTCGCATAACCCGACCCTTTACAAGGCAAGGGTGATTGAGGATCACGCCATCAATGGCACCGCGCCGGCCTACTACTGGTCGGTTGGGGCGAAGGCTGCCTGAACGCGACGCACGGGACGGGCGGGCAGTATTGCCCGCCCCGGCCTATCCACGGGTTTTGAGAAGCCGCACGCAGCGGTCGCCTGCCCACTGGATCGTGCTGACCAGCCCGATCAGCAGCACGATCACCACCACCATCACGGTCGTGTCGAACCGCTGGTAGCCATAGCGGATTGCAATATCCCCGAGCCCGCCGGCGCCCACCGCCCCCGCCATTGCCGACGCGCCGATCAAGGACACCACGGTAATCGTGAAGCCGCCAATGATCCCCGGCAATGCTTCCGGCAATAGCACGTGCCAGATGATATGCCAGCGCTGGCAGCCCATTGCCTGCGCCGCTTCGACCAGGCCGCGGTCCACTTCGCGCAGGCTGATTTCCGCGATGCGGGCAAAGAACGGCGTGGCGCTGATCGCCAGCGGCACCACGGCCGCCCAAACGCCGATGGTAGCGCCCACCACCAGCCGCGTGAACGGCAGCAGCGCCACCAGCAGCACGATAAAAGGCGTGGCGCGGAATCCGTTGATGACGCTGCCCAGCGCGCGATGCAGCCGCGGAGATTCGAGCACGCCACCGGGCGACGTCAATACCAGCACCAGGGCGAGCGGGATGCCGGCTAACACCGCGATCAATGCGGACGCGCCCACCATGGTGAGGGTGTCGAACAGGCCTAGCCAGATGCGTTCAATGGTTAGCGGGGACATAGCCGAGGACCTTGGTGTATTGGGACAGTTGTTGGGAGGCCAGCATCTCGGGCGACAGGCCGGCACCCGCGGCGGCCAGCAGCAGGCGGCCCTGGGTATGGCCCTGGATGCGGTCCACGCCGGCGTGCAGCAGCCGGGCACGGCCCCCCAGCGCCGTGGCGATGCGGGCCAGCTCGGGCGCCGTATCGCCGATGCCCGTGAAATGCAGTTCGATCAGTTGCTCGAACGCGCCGTGCGCGGGGGGCTTGGGTTGCAGCAGCCGCGCCAGGTCATCCGGCAAGCCCGTCTGCAGCGGCCGCAGCAGGGCACGGGTAGCGTCGTGGCCGGGGTTGCCGAACACTTGCCACACAGGACCTTGCTCGGCCATCCGGCCACGTTCGAGCACCAGCACGTTGTCGCAAATCTCGCGGATCACCCGCATCTCGTGCGTGATCAGCACGACGGTCAGCCCGAAGCGACGATGGATATCGCGCAGCAGCGCCAGAATGGCGTGCGTGGTTTCCGGGTCCAGCGCGGAGGTGGCTTCGTCGCACAGCAGGATCTCTGGCCGGTGCACCAGCGCGCGGGCGATACCCACGCGCTGCTTCTGGCCGCCCGAAAGCCGCCCGGGATACGCGCGATGCTTGTCTTCCAGCCCGACCAGCGCCAGCAGTTCTTCCACCCGTTGCGCGATTTCCGCGCGGGGCACACCGGCCACCTTCAGCGGCAGGGCCACGTTGTCCCAGACGGTCTTGGCGGACAGCAGGTTGAAATGCTGGAAGATCATGCCGATCCGCCGGCGCAGGCTGACGAGGCCGCGCTCGTCGAGCGCGCTGATGTCGTGGCCATCCACCAGCACGCGGCCGGTGGTGGGCCGCTCCAGCCGGTTGATGGTGCGCAGCAGGCTGGACTTGCCGGCGCCGCTGCGGCCGATGATGCCGAAGATCCCGCCAGCGGGAATCTCCACGTCGATGTCATGCAGCGCGTGGACATCGCCAGCCGGCGAGCGGTACACTTTGCCCAGATGCGCGAATGCAACCGAGCCCACGCCGGACGGCCCAGGCCTTGATGGGGCGCGCCCGCCCACCGCGGCGTGCTCGCCGGGCGAGGGTGCCGGCGCGATGTGCTCATGCCGATGGAGGGCGCTTGGAGAGCCTAGGGAGCTTAGGGAGTCCATGGCGTCACTGCTTCAGCCACGGCAGGCTATAAAGCTTGTCGTTATTGGCGAAGGATCTCTTCAGTTGCTGCCGCACCGCCGGCGATTCCTGGTAGATCTTGACGAAGCGGGCGACACGCGGGTCGCTGGCGTTGTCCTGTCGGCTGACGAAGCGGATCGCGAAGTAGAGGTCGTCCACGCCGGAGTAGAGCAGCCCGGCGCCGGCGATCTGCGGCTTGCCCGCGTTGACGAAGTGCGCCGGATAGCCTTGTGCCAGGTCCACGTCATCCAGCGCGCGCACCAGCTGCGGGCCTTCGATCTCGACGAACTTGAGTTTCTTCGGGTTGCCCACGACGTCGTCCACCCCGCCGCGCGCGCCTACGCCGTCGCGCAGCTTGATCAGCCCCGCCTTTTGCAGCAACAGCAGGCCGCGGCCCTGGTTGACCGGGTCATTGGCCACGCCGATGCGGGCGCCTTCCTTGATGTCCTCAAAGCGCTTGACGTGGTTCGAGTACAGGCCGATGTTGGGCAGCACGCCGACCGCCACGCTTTTGAACGCATAACCGCGCTCCTTGACGGCGTTGTCGAGGAAAGCCTGGTGCTGGAAGTAGTTCAGGTCGAGGTCGCCGGCTGCCAGGGCGACGTTCGGCGTGGTCCAGTCGGTCAGTTCCACCACCTTGACGTCGAGTCCTTGCTTGCGCGCTTCGGCTGCGGCTACTTCGACAGAGTCCGCCAGGGAGCCGGGCGTGACACCGATCTTGAGTGGCGCGGCATGCGCCGCTGC
This sequence comes from Cupriavidus sp. YAF13, assembly GCF_052113425.1. Classification (NCBI taxonomy): domain Bacteria; kingdom Pseudomonadati; phylum Pseudomonadota; class Betaproteobacteria; order Burkholderiales; family Burkholderiaceae; genus Cupriavidus; species Cupriavidus sp. YAF13. The sequence goes on along the minus strand of NZ_JBFRDD010000027.1, from coordinate 53,549 downwards.
GGCCAGGGCGAAGGTGGAGATGCCGGCCAACAATAGTCGTTTCAGTTTCATGATCTTCGATGCCTTCAGAGTGGTTGATGTCTACGGGGCTCAGCCCTGGCTACTGCGAAATCGCGCCGCCGCGTGCCGCGCCGGCAGCCGGTCGTCTTCGGCGAACAGCTTCTTGCGCAGGCTGCCTTGGGCATAGGCTGTCTTGTAGATGCCGCGGTTCTGTAACTCGGGCACCACCAGGTCCACGAAGTCCTCGTAGCTCTCCGGCACCACGGTGCGGCTGAGGTTGAAGCCGTCGATGCCGGTTTCCCCCACCCAGGATTGCAGTTCATCCGCAATCTGCTGCGCGTCGCCCACGATGGCGGGATAGCGGCCACCGAGCTCGAACAGCTCCAGCAGCTTGCGCCGGGTCCACCCATGCTGCTGCGCGGTGCGCGTGGCCGACTCGATGGCGTTGCCGCCACCGTAGTCAACCGGCGCGTCGAGGTCATAGCGGCCGAAGTCCACGCCAGTGCTCGCGGCGAAGTGCGCCAGCCCGGCTTCGCGGCTGGCGTAGTCCTTGTACTCGGCGTACTTTTGGCGGGCTTCGGCGGCGGTCTTGCCTGGTACGACGGCGGTGCCGGCGAAGATCTTGATGTCATCCGGCCTGCGGCCGGCGGCCACCAGTTGCTCGCGCAGCGCCCTCACGGTATTGCGGGCGGCATCCTTGCTGGGCGGCGAGATAAACACGCACTCGGCATGGCGCGCGGCGAACTGCTGGCCGCGCCCGGAGCTGCCGGCCTGGAACAGCACCGGCGTGCGCTGTGGCGAGGGCTCGGCCAGGTGATAGCCATCGACCTTGTAGTACTTGCCCTCGTGCCTGATTTTATGCACCTTGCGCGGATCGGTGAACACGCGGGTGGCCTTGTCGCGCTGCACCGCATCGTCTTCCCAGCTGCCTTCCCAGAGCTTGTAGAGCACGTCCAGGTATTCGTCCGCGCGGTCGTAGCGTTCGTCGTGCGCGATCTGGCCGGCGAGGCCCATGGCGCGCGCGGCGCTGTCCAGGTAGCCGGTGACGATGTTCCAGCCGACGCGTCCGCGCGTCAGGTGATCCAGCGTGGAGAAGCGGCGTGCCAGCAGGTAGGGCTGCTCGTAGGTCAGGTTCACGGTGACGCCGAAGCCGAGGTGCTGCGTGACGGCGGCCATCGCAGGCACCAGCAACAACGGATCGTTGACCGGCAGCTGGATCGACTCGCGCAGCGTCACGTCCACATTGCCCTGGTAGACATCGTAGACGCCGACGATATCGGCGATGAAGAGCCCGTCAAACAAGCCGCGCTCCAGCGTGCGCGCCTGGCTAGTCCAGTACTCCAGCGTGTTGTAGTCGGTCGCGCGGTCGCGCGGGTGCGTCCACAGGCCGTGGTTGATATGCCCGACGCAGTTCATGTTGAAGGCGTTCAGCAGGATTTCCTTGCGTGCCATTTACAGCGCTCCATGCCGGGTGGGGAGCCGGTCGTTAAGGTAGAAGTTGCCGACGGCGTGATACTTCCAGCGCACCGGGTCGTGCAGGGTGTGGGTGCGAGCGTTGCGCCAGAAGCGATCCAGGCCGAGGTGGTCGAGCGTGGCCGCGGTGCCGCCTAGCTCGAACAGCTTGCTGCCCGCCAGCAGCGATGCCGTAGTGGTCAGCGCGCGTGCCTCGGCCACGGCGATTGAGGCCTCGGCCACGCTGCGCTCGGTGGGGGCCGCCTGGGCGGCATCGACGATGCGCCCGGCGCGGCGCACCAGCGCTTCGGCGGCGCGCAGCCTTACCGAGACCTCGCCCACCTGGTGGATGGTGAGGGGGTCGTCGCTGGCGCGTTCCACGCCCGCGTCCACCCAGGGGCGGGCGCGTTCGCGCACGAAGGGCAGGGTGGATTCGAAGGCGCCGCGGCCGATGCCCAGGTCGATCGCCGCGTGCAGGATCTGCGCCACCGGGCCGATCGTGGTCGGTTGCTCGAAGGAGGCCAGGAAGGGCACCACCCACTCCGCCTCGACCCGGACATTGTCGAAGGACACCGAGCCGCTGCCGGTGACGCGCTGGCCGAAGCCGTCCCAGTCGTCGACGACGGACACGCCTTCGGCGCGGCGTGGCACAAAGGCCAAGTAGGTGACCTCGCGGCCTTGCTCCTCGGCCACCACCAGCGTCGGGATCCAGTGGGCGTACAGCGCGCCGGTGCAGTAGAACTTCTTGCCGTCCACGCGCCAGCCGTCGCCGTCCGGCGTAAGCCGGGTGCGGCGCTTGAAATCCTTGTGGCCGATCTCGGCAAGGGCATTGCCAAAGCGCTCGCCGGCGAGTGCGCGCTCGTAGAAGAAGCGCTTTTGCGCCTCGCTGCCACCCACGCGAAGCACCTCCAGCGCGTAAAAATGGTTCTGCGGGATCTGCCCGAGCGAGCCGTCGGCGGCGGCGATGGTGGCAATGACCTCGGCCAGCGTGACGTTGGACACGCCGGGGCCGCCGTACTCGCGCGGCACCGTGATGCCCCACAGTCCGCTGGCGCTGAAGGCGTCCAGCTCGGCCCAGGGCAGGCGTCGCTCGCGGTCGCGCAATGCAGCCTCGGGGGCAAAGCGGACTGTGAGCTGGCGAGCCGTCAGGATGGCGTGCGCATCGTCGCGGATCAGTTCGGGTGGCTGGGCGGGCGGTGCGGCAGGCGCGGGCCGGCTATCGGTGGGAACCGGGGAGAGGAGCACGGACATATCAGTTCCAGGAGTGGCGCGCGGGCAGCACGTGGTTAAGGTGGTAGTTGCCGATCAGGTGGGTCTTCCAGCGCACCGGGTCGTGCAGCGTGTGGGTGCGCGCGTTGCGCCAGTGGCGGTCCAGGTTGTGCTTGGCGCGCGTGGCGGACGAGCCGGCGAGTTCAAACAGCTTCTGGCTGGCTTCCAGCGCGATCTCGGTGGTCAGCACCTTGGCCTCGGCCACCGCGACGGAGGCACGCGCGCTGGCCTCAGCATCCAGCGGCCCAGCGGCGATGGTGTCAAGCGTGCGCCCGGCTTCGAGCAGCACTTCGCGCGCGGCGTGCACGTCGATCTGCAGGCGGCCCACGTCCTGGATGATGTAGGGGTCTTGCGTGGCGTGCTCCAGGCCGGAGTCGATCCACGGGCGGGCGTACTGACGGACGAAGGCGATGGCATCGGCCAGCGTGGCCTCGGCGATGCCCTGGTCGATGGCGGCCTGGATCAGTTGCGAGGTGGGGCCGTACAGGCCCGGCCGCTCGGCCAGTTGCCAGATCGGCAGCACGTCCTCGGGCGCCACCGGGACGTTGTCGAAGACCACGCTGCCGCTGGCCGTGGTGCGCTGGCCGAAGGAGGACCAGTCGTCGACGATACTCAGGCCACGTACCTCGCGCGGCGTCCACACCTGCACGCTGCGGCCCTGGTCGTCGAGCGCTCGTGCGGGAACGCGATGCGCGAACAGCGCCCCGGTGGAATAGAAGCGGTGCCCGTTCAGCCGGAGGCCTTGGGCGGTTCCGGTGAGGCGCGTGGTGCCTTGCAGGATGGTCTGGCTGCTCTCGGAGCGGCGCTCCGGGCCGGCGTTGCCCAGGCGCGCGCCGGTCAGTACCTCGCCGTAGAAGCGGCGCTTCTGCGGTTCGCTGCCGATTTCGCGCAGTACGCCCAGCAATCCGAAATGGTTTTGCGGGATCTGGCCGAGCGCCGGGTCGGCGGCGCAAAGGATGACGAAGACCTCGGCCAGCGTCGTGTAGGACACATCGGCGCCACCGTACTCGCGCGGCACGGTGATGCCACCCAGGCCGCTCTCGGACCAGCGGTCCAGCTCGTCCCAGGGCAGGCGGCGTTCGCGATCCCGTTCGGAGGCGCCGTCGGCGAACACCGCGGCGAGATCGTGGGCGGCCTGCAGTGCCTCGGCATCGCTGGCGATGCGGCGCACGCGTGCTGGGTCCGGCAATCGTGCCGGTGGCGCGGGAATCGGTGTGGCGGGGAGATCGTTCAGTTTGGTCATGGCTGTCGTGTGTAGGGTTCGCGCGGTTCAGGCCGGCGGTTCGAGTCTGCGGTTCAGGCCGGTGGAGCAGCCCGGCGCACGCGGCGCAGCCGCGGGTTGAGCGCGGCCTGCAGGCCGTCGCTGAGCAGGTTGAGCGAGAGGACGGTGAGCACCACGGCGAGGCCGGGGATGGCGGTCATGTACCAGCCGGTGCGCAACGCATCGCGGCCCAGGCCGATCATCGAACCCCAGCTCACCACGTTGGGATCGCCCAGTCCGAGAAAGGCCAAGCCCGCTTCGGAAAGGATCGAGTTGGCCACCAGCAGGCCGGTGGAGACGATGATCGGGGTCCAGGCATTGGGCAGGATCTCGCGAAAGATCAGGTGGGCGTTGCTGGCGCCCACCGCCACGGCGGCGCGCACGTATTCGCGTTCGCGCAGGGTCAGGAACTCCGCGCGGACCAGCCGGGCGACGCTGGTCCATGAGGTCACGCCGAGCGCGAACACGATGGTGCCGAGGCTGGGCTTGAGCACCGCAACCAGGATAATCGCCAGCAGGAAGGCGGGGATGGTCTGGAAGAACTCGGTGATGCGGCTGAGTACCGCATCCACGGCGCCGCGGTAGAAGCCCGCCGCCGCGCCGATCGTGACGCCGATCGCCAGCGCTACCGCGGCCGACGACACGCCAACCAGCAGTGACACCCGCGCGCCGTGAGCTAGCCCGGCCAGCAGGTCGCGGCCCATCAGGTCGGTGCCGAGCGGCATGGCCGGATCCGCGCCGGGCCAGACGAAGGGCGCGCCCACCATATCGAGCGGATCCGCCGGGAACACCACGCCAGCCAGCGCCGCCGCGGCGAAGACCACCAGCAGGATGGCACCGCCGAGCCAGATGGAAGGTTGCAGGTACCAGCGCTTCATGCGGCGCCTCCTTGTGGCGCTGAAGACACGGGTGCCTTGCCGGCCCGCACGCGCGGGTCAAGCACGGCCTGCGCCATGTCCACCAGCAGGTTGGCCAGTACCACCAGCACGCCGCTGAAAATCAGCACGGCCAGCAGCACCGGGATATCGCGGCTCCTGATTGCCTCGAAGGAGAGCTGGCCCAGCCCGGGCCAGGCGAACACCGTTTCCACCACGATCGACCCGCCCAGCAGGGCGCTGCTTTGCACGCCCAGCATGGTGATCACCGGCAGCAAGGCGTTGCGCAAGGCGTGGCCGAAGATCACCCGCGCCTCGCGCGCACCCTTGGCACGGGCGGTGCGGATAAAGTCCTCGGCCAGCGTCTCGATCATCGACGCACGCGCCAGCCTCGCGTACACCGCCACGTAGTAGATCGCCAGCGTCAGCACCGGCAGCACCAGGTGATGGGCGTAGTCGAGCAACAGCCGCGGGCCGTGGTAGCCCGCATTGACTTCGCGCAGCCCGCCGATCGGCAGCCATTCCAGCTGCACGCCAAACAGCACGATCAGCATCAGCGAGGTCCAGAACATCGGCGCTGAGTAGCCCACCGTGGCCAGCGCGGACAGCACCGTGTCGGTCAGGCCATGCGGGCGCCTTGCCGCCGCCACGCCCAGCAGCACGCCGACGACCGTGGACAGCAGTAGCGCGGCGCCGACGAGCGCTAGCGTGGGCCCCAGCCGGCTGAGCACGAGATCGAGCACCGGCTCGCCGAAGCGGAACGAGTAGCCCAGGTCGCCATGCGCGATGCGGCCAAGATAGCTTACCAACTGCTCCGGCAGGCTGCGGTCCAGCCCATAGAGCTGGCGCAACTGCGTCACGTACTCCGGCGGCACGCTGCCGCTTTCGCTGGCGATCACATCCACCAGGTCGCCGGGCAGCGCCTTGAGCAGCGCGAAGTTGAGCACGGCGGTAGCGACGATTACGCCAACGAGTTGCAGCAGGCGGCGAAGCAGGCGTCGGATCATGCGCACGGCCTCCTCACTTGGCGCTGAGCCAGACGCGGGCGAAATTGTTCTGGCTGTGGTCGAAAGTATCCGTGACGTTGCGCAGGCGCTTGTCCCAGACGCCGAACCAGCGGAACTCGAACAGGTTCAGCAGCGCCAGGTCCTTCTGCGCCAGCTTCTGGAAATCCTGGTAGAGCTGCACGCGCTTGGCCGGGTCACGCTCGACCTGTGCTGCTTCGATCAGCTTGTCGGCCTCGGGGCTGGCATAGCCGGAGGCGTTCTGCCAAGGCGTGCCCTTGGATTCCGCCTTGGACCAGTAATGCTGCTCCACGCCGATCTGCGGGTCCTGCCAGTTGATGCCCCAGGAACTGACCAGCTGGTAGTTGTAGTCGGTGAACACGTTCTTGGTCCAGGTAGGCAGGTCCTGGCCGCGCAGGTTCACATCGATGCCGACGGCGCGCAGAGACTGGCGCACGAACTCGCCGGTGCGGCGGTAATCGTCACCAAAGGGGATGAAGTCATGGTTGAGCTTGAAGCGGAACCCATCCGCCTTGCGCGGGAAGCCGGCCTGGTCGAGCAGGGCCTCGGCCTTCTTGCGGTCGAACGGGTATTGCTCAGTGTCCTTGGTATAGAAGGTCTTGAGCAGCGAGGACACCGGCCCAGTGGCAGGCACCGCGTAGCCGCCCCACACCGTCTTGGCCAGCGCATCGCGGTTGATTGCGTACAGGATGGCCTCGCGCACCTTGAGGTTGCCGATGATCGGGTCGCGCAGGTTGGGAATCAGCCAGAGCCAACCGGCAAAGCCGTTGTAGCCCTCGGTGCTGACCACCAGGTTAGGCGACTTGGCCAGGCGGTCGGCGTCGGCAAAGGTCACCGGGTTGCGCTCGCCGTATTGCACCGCGCCGGTTTCCAGCGCGGTGGCGCGGCCGGCCACATCCGGGATGATCTTGAAGGTGAGCTTGTCGAGGTAGGGCAACCCCGGCGCCCAGTATTTGTCGAAGCGCTCCAGCGCGATGTGCTGGCCGCGCACCCACTCCTTGAAGACAAACGGGCCGGTGCCGACCGGCTTGTTGTTGTACGGATTGTTCGGGATATCCGTGCCTTCGTACAGGTGCTTGGGCAGGATCGGCGCGGCCACCACGTCGAGCGCGTTCAGGATCACCGGGGTCGGCTTGCCGAGCGTAAGCACCACGGTATGGCTGTCCGGCGTATCGACCTTGCGCAGGTGCTGGAATACGCGGCGCGCGGTAGGCGCGTGCTTGCGCCAGATTTCCTCGGCGGAGAATTTCACGTCGGCGGCGGTGAAGGGCTTGCCGTCGTGCCACAGCACGTTCTTGCGCAGCTTGAGCCGCACGGTGAGGCCATCGGATGAGACGTCGACGCTCTCCGCGAGTTGCGGGCGCGGCTTGAGGTCGGGGCCGTAGTCCAGGAGGCCGTCGAAGATCTTGCTGACTACGGTGCGGCCCGGTGTGGAGGTGTTGATGAAAAATGCCAGCGTGGGTGGCTCGGGGTGGACCACGGCATCGAGAGAGCCGCCGCGCTGAGCGCCGTCTTCGGTATTCGGCAGCGGCTTGGTCAGTGCGCTGGCCTCGGGCAGCAGGCCGCCAAACAGACCGCCGGCAAGCAGGGCGCCGGTGGCGCCAAGTAGTTGACGGCGTTGCGCGCTATGCGGGGCAGCTTTGTCCAGGGCAAGGGGGTCCGGCTTGGCAAAGGGAAAATCGTGTTCGTTCATGGGGCGTTGAGGTTTCGGTGATGCGGTAACTGCGGAGAGAGACTGCGAGAGTTCAGCTGTGCGCGGGGGCAGGCAGTGGCGCTTGAGCGGCAGCGTCCGGAGGACAGCTCGGCCGGGCATGGCCGGGCACGGCCGCCAGCAGGGCGCGGGTGTAGGGATGTTGCGGGCGCGTCCAGATGGTCTCGGAATCACCTGATTCGACGATCCGGCCCGCCTGCATCACGCACACACGGTCGGCGATATAGCGCACGACCGACAGGTCGTGCGAGATGAACAGGTAGGTCAGGCCGTGCTCTGCTTTCAGGTCGACCAGCAGGTTCAGGATCTGCGCCTGGATGGAAACGTCCAGTGCGGATACGGGCTCGTCGCAGATCACCAGCTCAGGGCGCAGCACTAGCGCGCGTGCAATTGCGATGCGCTGGCGCTGCCCGCCCGAGAACTCGTGCGGGTAGCGGCTGCGCGCGCGCGTGCCCAGCCCGACGTCGTCGAGGATGGCGTCGATGCGGTGCGTGCGTTCGGCACGCTCGCGCACGCCATGGATGGCCAGGGCATGGCCAAGGATGTCTTCCACGCGGTGGCGCGGGTTGAGTGAACCGTAGGGGTCCTGGAAGATCAGCTGCACGCGGCGGCGCCAGGGCAGCAGCGCGGCGGGCGCCAGTGCTAGCAAGTCCTGTCCGGCAAACGAGACGCGGCCAGCGTCGGCAGGTGCCAGCCGCAGGATGGCGCGCGACAGGCTGGACTTGCCGCAGCCAGATTCCCCCACCAGTCCGAGTGTTTCGCCGGCGGCAATGTCGAGCGAGACGTCGTCGACCGCGCTCACCCGATGCTCGCCGCTGGTGTATGAGACGCGCAGGCCTTGAACAGAGAGCAGCGGAGCAGCATTGGCGGCCGGCGTGCGCAGCGCGGCTGCGGAAGGCGCTACCGTCGGCTTGACAAGCTGGAAACCATTTTGACCATCAGCGCGGAGCTCGGCCAGCCGGTCGGTGGTGTAGTGCAGGCCCTGCGCGACGTGGAGCGATGCGCTAAGCAGGCCACGCGTGTATGCGTGTCGGGGCGTGGCGAATACGCTCTGCGTGACGCCTTCTTCTAGCTTGCGCCCGCCGTACATCACCGCAACGCGGTCTGCATACTGGGCCACTACGCCCAGGTCGTGTGTGATTAGCAGCACGGCCATGCCGAGTTCATGGCGCAGACTATCGATCAACTCGAGGATCTGCGCCTGGATGGTCACGTCCAGCGCGGTGGTGGGCTCGTCCGCGATCAGCAGGCGCGGTTTGCAGGCCACCGCCATGGCAATCATCACGCGCTGGCGCTGCCCGCCGGAGAACTGGTGTGGATACGCATCGAAGCGGCGCGCGGGGTCGGGCAGTTGGACCAGGTTTAGAAGTTCGATGGCCTGCGCCCGTGCTGCGCGGCGCGACAGCGGCTCGTGTAGCGTCAAGGCCTCGGCGACCTGCTGGCCGATGCTTAGCACCGGGTTCAGCGAAGTCATCGGCTCCTGGAAGATCATCGACACAGCGCGTCCCCGCGTGGCGCTCATCTCCGCCTCGCGCAGCGCAAGCAGGTCCAGTCCATCGAAGCTGACTGTGCCGGACAGCCGCGCATGCGCAGGAAGCAGGCGCATCAGCGCCAAGGCCGTCGTCGATTTTCCGCAGCCGGATTCGCCGACTAGCGCCAGCATCTCTCCTGCAGCGACCTGCAGGTTCAGGTCTTGCAGCACATGATGGCCGGGAAAGTGCACGTTGAGGCCGTGGATGTTTAGCAATGGCTGCAGGGTTCCCGTGCGGGCCTGTGCGCCGGTGTGCATGACTGCGGAGGGCGATGGAGCAGCGTGGCTGCCCGGCCTGGAGGCTGGATGCGCTAAGTAGACCATTCGCGTATTGCAGCACGGTGCCCCGGTACCTTCCCACGAATTTTTGCGTAGATGCTTACTCGGTTCTGTGTTTGTGCTCGCCACAGAAGTACGCTATCGAGCGAATGCCTAGCGGCACAACTGATGCCAGTTGGCTCGGCGAGGAGTCCGAAGCTCTGTCGGAGGGGCAGTGCACGGCGCCCCAATATTGCGTGGCGTGCAATCTGCTCTGGCACGGTGCGCACCGGCTCGCATCTTGCATCGCTCGACGCGGTGGCCAACGGCACAGTGGACGTCGCCGCCATCGATTGCGTCACGCTGGCGTTCGCGCGCGATCACCTGCCCGAGCGTCTTGCCGCGCTGCGCCAGATTGGCCGCACCGAGGCCGCCCCCGGACTGCAGCTGGTGTCTTCGCGCCACACGGGGCCGGCGCTTTCTTCCGCCGAGTACGCCGGCTTCCACGCGCTGCAGCCGTCGCAGGACACGGGCTGCCTCGCGTCCTCGCGGGTGGGCGCCGGCATAGCAGACCGGCCCGGCACGGCCGGGGAGGGCAGCGGACGTCTATCCATCTGCGCATTGCTTCTTTGTTCTGGCGCGCGCGCGCTCCTAGAATATGCCGCTGGTACCACGCTGGCATGGCATGCCTGCCATCCTCAACCGCTGTCTCCATCACACCTCTGCCTATGCGTCCCATTGCCCGTCTGCTGAGCATGCTTGCCCGTGTTGCCTCGAGTTCCCTCATCTCCGTGCGCGTGGCATGCATGGCGCCGGCGCTGGCCATCGCCGTGTGCATTGGCTTGCCAGCCGCCGCGCACGCCCAGGAGTCGAAGGATGCGCTGCCGCGCGAGATCCGCCTGGACTACGCTTACTACTCTCCGCCCAGCCTGGTACTCAAGCGCTTCGGCTGGCTGGAAGAGTCGCTGAAGGCCGACAAGGTCAGCGTGCGCTGGGTGCTCAGCCAGGGCAGCAACCGCGCGCTCGAATTTCTCAACAGCAACAGTATCGACTTCGGTTCCACCGCAGGCCTGGCCGCGGTGCTGGGGCGCGCCAATGGCAACCCGATCAAGGGCGTCTACCTGTACAGCCGGCCGGAGTGGACCGCACTACTGGTGCCCAAGGATTCGCCGATCCGCACGGTGGCGGACCTCACGGGCAAGAAGGTTGCGGCCACCAAGGGTACCGATCCCTATCTGTTCCTGCTACGTAGCCTGCACGACGCCGGCCTGCGCAAGTCGGATGTAGAAATCGTCAGCCTGCAGCACGCTGATGGCCGGGCCGCGCTGGAGCAGGGCAGGGTGGATGCCTGGGCCGGACTGGATCCGTTGATGGCAGCCAGCGAGCTGGAGTCCGGCTCGCGGCTGCTGTACCGCAACGTGGCCTACAACACCTACGGGCTGCTCAACGTCAACGAGGCCTTCGCCGAAAAATACCCGCGAGCGGTAGAGCGCGTGCTGGCCGCCTACGAGAAGGCGCGTGCATGGATCGCCGCCAATCCCGCCGAGACCGCGAAGATCGTCTCCGAGGAAAGCAAGTTGCCGCTGGCGGTGATCAAGGTGCAGTTGCTGCGCAATGACTTCACGCAGCCCGTGCCGTCGCCGCAACTGGTGCAGGCTCTGACGTCGGCCGCGCCCATCCTGACACAGGAGTCGTTGGTCAAGCCCGGCACCGATGTGGGCAAGGTGGTGAAGGCGCTGATCGAGCCACGCTATGCACGCACGGTAGTGCGCTGACGATGGCGACGAACGCACCGGCCACGCGCGCAACGCTGGCTGCCACGCCCGCAGCCCAGGGCAACAGCAACAGCACTAAAGCCACCGCCGCACCCAATCCGCGTGGCGGCGGCCTGGGACGTCGCTGGCTGGGCCTGCTGGTGCCGGTGGCCGCGTTGTTGCTATGGCAGGGCGCGGTGCGGATCGGCTGGATCGCCGCCAACCTGTTGCCGCCGCCCACCGAGCTGGCGCTGACGCTGCGCGAGCTGTTGTTCGACCAGGCATTGCCTGCCCATGTGGGTATCAGTGCCGCACGGGTGCTGGCGGGTTTTGCGCTGGGCGCGCTCCTGGGTGTCGCCGCCGGCATGCTGGTGGCGCTCAGCCGTCTGCTGGAGGCGCTGTTCGACCCGACCTTGCAGGCGCTGCGCGCGATACCGTCGCTGGCGTGGGTGCCGCTGCTGCTGTTGTGGCTGGGCATCGACGAAGCACCGAAGATCACGCTGATCGCTATCGGCGCCTTCTTTCCCGTCTATCTGGGCACACAGGCAGGCATCCGCAACGTGGACCGCAAGCTGGTGGAGGTGGGCATCATGGCGGGACTGGGCAGGGCGGCTATGGCGCGGCGCATCCTGCTGCCGGCTATGCTGCCGCATTTGTTTACCGGACTGCGCACGGGCCTGAGCCTGGCGTGGATGTTCCTGGTGGCGGCCGAACTGATCGCCGCCACGCGCGGATTAGGCTATCTGCTCAGCGACGGCCGCGAAACCGGCCGGGCCGATATCGTCATCGTCGCCATCCTGATCCTGGCCGTGATCGGCAAGCTCAGCGACGGCTTGCTGCGCTGGCTGGAAGCGCGCAGCCTGGCTTGGCGCGACAGCGCGGTGTTGTGATGAGCGCTGACATGTCGGTCGTTGCCGGAGTCGGGGAGGAAGGGCCGCTTGTGTCCGTGCGCGTGGATGCGCTGTGCTTTGGCGAGCGGCGCGTGCTAGGTGCGATGCGGTTCGAGGTCGGGTGCGGTGAGGTGCTGGCGGTGCTGGGACCCAGCGGATGCGGAAAGAGCACGCTGCTGCGGCTCGTGGCGGGGCTGGAGCCTGGCTTTGCCGGCCGCGTGGCGGTGCATGGCGAGGCGCCCGCGGCTCACGCTGGCCGCAGCGGTTTCGTGTTTCAGGAGCCGCGGCTGCTACCGTGGCTGACCGTGGCAGAGAACGTCGGCTTTGCCGCCGGCCTAGATAAGGCCGCGGCGCTGCGCCACGGGCGCGTTGCCGCTTTGCTGGGCGAGGTCGGCCTTGCGCATGCCGCAGCCATGTATCCCAAGGCGCTGTCGGGCGGCATGGCGCAGCGCGTGGCCATCGCGCGCGGCTTGTTCACCGAGCCCCGCTTGTTGCTGTTAGACGAACCCTTCAGCGCGCTTGACCCTTTCACCCGCATGCGCTTGCAGGATTTGCTACTTCAGCTGACGGCGCGCCATGGCACTACCTTGCTGCTGGTGACGCACGACGTGGACGAAGCGCTCTACCTGAGTGATCGGGTACTGCTGATGGATGCGGATCCGGGGCGCATCGTGGCTGCCATCAAGGTGGATGTGCCACGAGTCGGGCCTGTGCCGGCTGTACCTGGCGGCCCCGCAAGCCTGCGGCAGCGCCAACATCCGCGCCTTGCCCGGCTGCGCGAGGATGTCCTGGCGCAAATGGACTGTCGACCCATCACGGATTGACACTCCACGCCGCGCTTGTCTGTTTCGGTGATTGCGGCCGAGCTTTCGCCTGCACGCCGGGTGCGCGCGGCTTGGACAAGCTGAGTGCTATCCGGGGCCCCGCCTGGAACCACGCATATCCATATCCGAAACCCTTTCTTGTGGTCGCGCGCAATCCAGCAAGATGCCCGCTCCCTTTCCACTTGCCTCGCCGTGCGGCCCGCATGAATTCCGTCTTCCGCTTCCCGTCTTTTCCCCGAATCGCCGCCGCCGGCGCCCTGATTTGCCTGGCGGCGGACACCGCCCATGCCGATGCCACGCTCGACAAGATCAAGCAGCGCGGCAGGATCAGTGTCGGCATCGACGGCGCAAGTCCGCCGTTTGGCTTCATGGACACTGCTAGCGGCAAGGTTGGCGGTTACCAGACCGACCTGGCGAGCGATATTGCGAGGCGCCTGGGGGTGAAACTAGAGACCGTATCCGTTACCGCCAACACGCGCGTGCAGTTTCTCAATACCGGCAAGGTGGACCTGTTGATCGCCAATATCCAGTGGACACAGGAGCGCAGCGAGATCCTCTCTTTCGCGCCGACGCCCTATGACCTCATCGGTGGCGCCGCCATGGTGGCCAGATCGAGCGGCATCCATCGCTGGGAAGATTTGCGCGGCAAGATCGCGTGCGTATCGCAAGGCAGCAATTTCGCCAGGCCGCTGCAGGAAAGCTACGGCGCCATCGTCAAGGGGCTGCGTGGTATTCCCGAATCGTTGCTGGCCCTGAAGGGCGGCTCCTGCGCTGCCTCCGTGCACATTCAGCCGGCGCTCTACCAGACGCTGCACGGCCAGGGTGCAGCCGAATGGAAGGACTACGAGCTTGCCACGCAGGACCAACTGATCCCGTCCCCCACTGTGGTCTGGATGCGGCGCGGCGAGGCTGATACGCAGGCGTTCGTCGACCAGGCCATTCGCGACTGGCACCGCTCGGGCCTGCTGCTGCGGACCGCGCGCAAGTATGGCGTGCCGGATGCCTATATCAAGGCCCGCAACCAGAAGGCGCAGCAGGGCGAGTTCGACCATGCGCCGTTCGAGCAGCCCGGGAAGTGATTTTGCAGAACTTTCCCGACCGGCTCTTCGGCGCCATCTACCAGGCGGAGACCATCCTGACCGCGTGGGGCATGCCCGGCGAGCCTGCGCGGATCACCGCGGCCCTCATGGTCGAGACCGACCTGCTCGGCGTGGAATCGCACGGCGTCTCGATGCTGGCGCAATACGAGACCATGCTGCGCAACGGCCGTCTAAAGCTGGACGCGCCGTCCCGTGTGCTGCGCGAGGGGTCGGCCACGGCGCTCCTCGACGGCGGCGCCGGGCTGGGGCATGCGGCTTCGACGCGGGCCATGCAACTCGCGGCGGACAAGGCGTGCGCCTTCGGCATCGCGCTCCCACCACTTCGGCGCCGCCGGCGTCTATGCGCGGATCGCCTCGCGCCAAGGGCTGATCGGTCTCGTGACCAGTTTGGCCCAGGGCATCCTGCTGGTTCCGACGCGCGCGGCCGAGCCGGTGCTGGGCACCAATCCCATCGCCTTCGCTGCGCCGGTGGCGGTTGGCTCCCGCAATACTGACTTCGTGCTCGATATGGCTACCACAACGGCTGCGGCCAACCGCGTCAAGGTGAAAGCCCTGCGCGGCCAGACCGTCCCCGCAGGCTGGGTGGTGGACGGGCAGGGCGCGCCCGTGACCGAGCCCCAGGCCGCCAGGACACAGGTCTTCGACAGCACCGATGGCGGCCTGACGCCGCTGGGTGGCAGCCCCGACGGCGGCAGCCACAAGGGCTACGGCCTGTCGCTGCTGGCGCAGGTGTTGGGCGGCACCCTCAACGGGGTGCCTTCGCGCCGCTGCACAAGCGTGATCACGGGCCGTCCGATCCGGCCAACGTTATCGCAATCGATCCATCCTTCTTCGGCCGCGATCGGTTTTGAGCCCGCCTACGGCAATGCGGTGTCGGCGTCGGCCCAGATCGAATGGGAGTTGCCGCAGATGCGGGCCATTCCGCAGCGGGCCGACATCCGCATCGATTGAGGTGAATGGCTACAAGGCAGTAGCCGTGCTGCCTTCGGCAGGAAGCTATTGCCAAGGCCGGCGGCCTGGAGTAGATGTGTCGTTTGCTGTCTTGTGTCAGCCATCCCAATTGCGGAGCACGCGCACTAACGCAACTAGTGGGCGCCATTCGCCGAAATAGTGGTACTCAACACCGAGCGCGCTCGACGCGCAGCTAAAGCGCTTCTCCACACGATGCCTCAAGCGCCGAGGCCTCAACCCTGGAACTAGAGTGCTTCGGAATCAAAGCCGCCGTCTCCAGGGCACCGCATCTACAGATCCAGCGTCAGGATCGGGGTTCTAGAGCGTGAACAGCATGGCAGGAACTGGTCGTTTGCTGTGCGTTCCTCATCGGTCAAGTATGCGTCGCGGTGATCGGGGTCTCCTTCCAGCACGCGAGTGAGACACGTGCCGCATATGCCTTGCTCGCACGAGGTCTGGATCTCGATGCCGCACGCACCAAGCGCCTCCACCACGGTTTGTTCAGCTCTAACGTTTATGACTCTTCCGGAGCTAGCCAGCCTGACCTGAAACGCGCTATTTCCTGCAATGGCTCCTTTCTGAGCGCTGAAGTATTCGCGATGGAGGTTGGATTCCGGCCAGCCGGCATTTCGCGCACGCGACAGCACGGCATCGACAAAGCCTGAGGGCCCGCAGACATAGGCATGCTTGTCCACATCGGGGTCCGCGAGAATCGCCTCCAGATCGATACGCTCCTCGGGCGGAGCCGTATCGAAGTAGACTCGGACGCGGTCCTTCATCCCAGGGCGCATCAACTGTTCACGGAAGGCAGTTCTTTCCGGCGCGCGCGTGCAATAGTGAAACTCGAACGATGCGTCGACATGAGCCAGTCGCTCTGCCATGCAGAGTATTGGCGTTACGCCGATACCGCCGGCTAGAAGAATCGAGTGCCTGGCTTCGTTGGCGAGCGGAAAGTGATTTCTGGGTTGGCTGATCTCAATTTCCGCCCCTTCGGCCTGTGCATGCATTGCGATCGATCCCCCGCGGGAATTCGGGTCGCGCAGCACGCCCAGGACGTAGCGGTGCGTATCGCGCGGATCGTTACTCAGGGAGTACTGCCGTACCAACCCATTGCCGACGTGGACGTCGATATGCGATCCCGCGGAGAACCCCGGTAAGGGTCTTCCGGTGGGATCCACAAGCTCGAAGGAGAAAATATCCGTAGCCGTTTCGACCTTCTTCAATATCTTCACTTTCATGATTGGCTGCCAATTCTCGTGACACGTTCTGCCTCGATCACGCGATCAAGGGTTCTCCGCGCCACGCGCCTGGGCGCGTGGCGCCTTGGGGGTTCTTGTTAGCTAGCGAGCAGCCCGTGCGGGTCGATGACAAACTTCTTCGGCACGCCGGAATCAAACTCCAGATAGCCTTGAGGCGCCTCGTCGAGCGTGATTACCTGCACGTTGACGATGTCAGCAATCTTGATCCGATCCCAGAGAATGGCCTGCATCAGGTTCCGGTTGTATTTCATGACCGGCGTTTGCCCTGTGAAGAAGCTGTGCGACTTGGCCCAACCAAGGCCAAATCGAACGGACAGGCTTCCGCGCTGCGCCGCTGCGTCAGTTGCGCCCGGATCTTCCGTCACGTACAGCCCGGGGATACCAATCTTGCCTGCGGCCCGCGTGACCTCCATCAGTGAATTGAGGACCGCTGCAGGCGCTTCTTGATGCGAGCCGCTGTGACCGTGACCCCGAGCTTCGAAGCCAACGCAGTCGATAGCGCAATCCACCTGAGGCTCCCCCAAGACGGCCGCAATCTGGTCGGCGAGCGAAGCGTCTTCGGAAAGGTCGACCGTGTGAAAGCCGACGTTGCGTGCGTGTGCCAGCCGAACCTTGTTGACGTCGCCGACGATCGTGACAGCCGCGCCGAGCAGGCGAGCCGATGCAGCCGCTGCCAAACCAACCGGACCAGCGCCGGCGACATAAACCGTCGAGCCGGGACGCACACCTGCGGTCACAGCACCGTGGTAGCCGGTTGGCAGGATGTCAGCGCGTACATGCATGCCTACAACTTGCATAACCGTGATTTCGCCGAGCTGGCCGTGCAGCAGCGGGCGAATGCCAGGCTCAACCGCAAGGCGCTGATGACCGAAGTGATCACGGTTGAGGACCACCAGAAGTCGCCGTGGGTCATTGAGCCGTTTCGCCTGCTCGACTGCAGCATATGGAACGACGGTGCAATGGCCGTCGTCGTCTCGTCGACGGAAGACGCTCGGCAACTGCGGTCGTCGCTGGTCACGATCCGAGCGATCGAGGGGGTACCCTTGGTGCGCCGGTGCGTTCGCGGATCGGCCCAAATCACTGGGACCTGCATGCAGGAACGCTGGCGCAGTCGCTTTACCGAAAGGCCGGCATTCGGGCGGAGGACATCGACGTCGCCGAGATCTACGATCCCTTCACGGGCATGGCGCTGTTGCACATCGAGCAGTTCGGCCTTGCGCCGCCGGGTCAGGCCGCGGCGCGGGTCCGAAGCGGCGAGCTGGCTCTTGACGGGGCCATCCCGACCAATACTCACGGTGGCCACTTGTCAGAGGGCAACATCGCGGGTCTTGGCCACGTTGTCGAGGCCGTGCAACAGCTGCGCGAGGGCGGCGTGCGCGACGACCTGTGCAGCACCGGCCACGACTATGACCGCTGCCGTTGTCGCCAGGTGCGAAATGCCGAGTTCGCGCTGGTCGGCAGCGAATCCGGCGACAGCGCGCTCATCCTAAGGAGGGGGGCATGACGTCTCCATTGCCACCGGGTGTTCGTCCGGACCCAGACAGCGCGGCCTTCTGGGCGGGCTGCCAGCGGCGCGAACTGCTGGGCTCTCGACCGGGCCTGGGTGCTCTGGCGGCGCAAGGCACGCAGGCTCGTGAATGCGTTCGCGCTCGAGGATGGCCGGTAAATCTACTTTTTGGCCTTGTGCTTTGCATCGTGGAGTCGAGCGCGAAGTGTGCTCGTTTGCATGAGATTTCACGCCTGAACGGGCATACGCACCGCCAGCGCACCGAGCTGCGACCGGTGCGGCAAACAGCTTCATTTCCATATCGGTCACATTAAAGGAGTCTCTCTATGCCAGAACCGACCCGCCAACCGGAATACGGGGTCAGCCCCATCTTCGTCGACCGCTGGTCGCCCCGTGCATTCACGGGTGAGAGCATCAGCGAGGAGGAATTGCTGGCCATCATCGAGGCAGGCCGCTGGGCGCCTTCGGCTTTCAATTTGCAGCCCTGGCGTTTCATCTACGCCAGGGCCGACACTCCGGCCTGGCAGCCGCTGTTTGCCACGCTCAACGTCTTCAACCAGAGCTGGGCGCAGCGCGCTTCGGCCTTGCTGATCATCGCGTCGGCCAACAGCGCGTTAGTGCCAGGTGCAGCGGCGCCCACGCCCAACGCAAGTCACGAGTTCGACACGGGATCTGCTTGGGGTTACGTCGCCTTGCAGGCCACGCTGCTAGGCTGGCATGCCCATGGCATCGCCGGCTTCGACAAGGATTTGGCACGCAGCAGCCTTGGCATTCCGGCTGATTACACAGTGCAGGCTGCGGTTGCCATTGGCCGCCGCAGCGAAGACAAGAGCTTTCTGTCGGCATCCCTGCAGTCACGCGAAGCACCTAGCTCACGGCTGGCCATGAAGGCCATCGCCGCAGAGGGAAGATTCGGTTTCGAAGGCTGACCGGCCAGTGCGTTGGGCGGGGGCTTCGTGCGCTGGCTCCAGCTTGCCGTGCCGGCGACCGCTTATCGCGCATGGCTCCCTCAGCCTTGGGCCGGCAATACTGCCCGTTCAATCTTGCCCACGATCAGCCAGTAGCTAAGGATGGCCAGCAGGCCATGCGCGCCGACGTACACCAGGGCGCCATTAAAGGAGTGCGTATCGGCCACGATGTAGCCGATCACGATCGGCGTGACGATGCCGGCGATGTTGCCCACCGCGTTGAACACGCCGCCGGTGCTGCCCACGATGGACGCGGGCGCGGTATCGGCCACCACGGTCCAGCCCAGCGAGCCGAAACCCTTGCCGAAGAACGCCACGCTCATCAGCGCGATCACGATCCAGTCGGTGTCCACGTAGTTGCAGGCAATCATGGTGGCGCTGAGCAGCAGGCCGATGGTGATAGGCAGCTTGCGCGCCATCGTCAGCGAGCCGGTGCGGCGCAGCAGCGCGTCCGACACGAAGCCGGTGGACACGCCGCCGACAAAGCCGAAGATGGCTGGCACCGCGGCCACAAAGCCCGCTTGCAGGATGGAGAAGCCGCGCCCGTTCACCAGGTAGCTCGGAAACCACGAGACAAAGAACCAGGTGATCGCGCTGATGCAGTACTGCGCGATAAAGATGCCCACCAGCATGCGGCTGCGGAACAGCTGGCCGAGTTGCGCCAGCGTTGGACCCTTGCTGCCCTTGGCGCTCCTGCCGCCGAGATGCACCAGCGCGCCGCCTTGCTCGATATATTCGATCTCGGCCTGTGTCACGCGCGGATGCGCGGCGGGAGCGTGGTAAAGGCGGTACCACGCCCATGCCAGCAGCAGCCCCAGCGCGCCCATGACCGAGAAGATATGCTGCCAGCCGAAGCGATGATCGAGCCAGCCCATCAGCGGCGTGAACACCACTAGCGACAGATACTGCGCGCTATTGAAGATCGCGCCGGCCACGCCGCGCTCGGTGGAGGGAAACCACGCCGCGATCACCCGTCCTGATGATGGCCCTACCGGTGACTCCATCGCGCCCAGCAGGAAGCGCAGCACCAGCAGCGCGACAAAGGCAAAGGCAAACCAGTGCACCGTGCTCATCAGCAAGGTGGTGAGCGACCACAGCACCAGCCCGAGGCCGATGGCCTGCTTGGCGCCGATCTTGTCCACCAGCCAGCCGGCCGGCACTTGGCTCAGCACATAGGCCCAGGCGAAGGAAGAGAACAGCCAGCCCATCTGCACGGCATCGAGCCCGAGATCCTTGCCCATATGCGGGCCCGCCACCGACAACGTGGCGCGGTCGCCGGTGCTCAGCGCCAGCACGATGGTGATCAGGGCCAGCATCAGGTAGCGGTAGCGCCCGGTGGCGACAGCGGCTGCGGTCGGCTGTGCGGTGGATGTGGCGGCGGATGCGGCCGCGGACGCGGACCCCGCCGCGTTCGGGGTGGCGGATGTCATGACGACTGACATGGCGGTCTCCAGTCTTGTTTGATGGCACGAAGGCGCCGGGCCTTGTATGGCGGCGCGTCCCCGAGGCAGGGTGCTGCCGGGGCGTATGGACAGCATGCTAGAGAAGGACCGGGAAACAAGATAGCGGCGCCCGGTGACCAGGGTGGGCCACGTCCCAGCCCTTGGGAAATGCCGTGGAAATGTGTGGCTTCGGCCTGCCCGGTGGGCCGATTGGCAGTCATCCGCACGGGTGGATTACTGCTGCGCCGCTTTTCCCACACTCTGGGACAAGGCACGGGTTCGCCGTGCGCCAGCCGCGTTCCGCGCTTGCGGCGCATCCGCGCTTACCCAAGAATGGACACGTGTTCATCGCGGGTGGACATGCCCGGCTCCAGCGTGGAGCGACGTGGCGGCCAGGACGCCCGCGCCCCATTCGCATCCAGGAGACGCAGCATGTACATCAGCGAACAGCTACTCAACCCCGACGAGCGCCGCCTGCGCCTGTCCACCCAGCTCGGGGTCCAGAGCGTGGTGCTGGACAACCGCGGCACCGCGCTGGTGTCGGCCCCCGGCGGCGTCAGCGCCTGGGATGCCGGCAAGCTCACTGCCTATCGCAAATGGGTGGAGGGCTTCGGCCTGAAGCTCGACGTGTTCGCGCTCGATGTGGGCTCCATCCTGCTGGATTCGCTGGTCGACCTGGATAGTGCGCGCAAGCAGCGCGATGTGCTGGCGCAGAACATCCAGAAGGCGGCAGACGCAGGCATTACCTGCCTCAAGTACAACGTGCAGATGGTTGGCATCACCCGCACCGGCCTCAAGCCGGGACGCGGCGGCGCGCAGAACTCCGGCTTTGTCTATGCCGAGTACTCGGCCGACGACGACCGCAAGCACTCCTACTGGGGCGTGGGATACCCCACCAACCAGGACGAAGGCGACGCGGAGACCGCCATGCTGTGCGGCCAGAAAATGGCGCGCGACGTGCCCCCGGTGACTGAGAGGGCCGGCTGGGACGCCATCGAATTCCTGGTCGAAGGGTTGGTGCCCGCCGCCGACCGCGCCGGTGTGCGCCTGGCCTGCCATCCGCACGATCCCGCCTATCCGGTGGGTGGCCTCAACGGCATCGAGCACGTGATTGGCTCCGCCGGCGGCATCCGCAAGTTCCTCGCACTCAGCCCGAGCGCCAACCACGGCCTGAACTTCTGCCAGGGCACCGTCGCAGAGATGTTCAAGGAGCCGGGCCGCGCGATGATCCCCGTGATCGAGGAGTTCGCCACCACTGGCCGCATCTTCATGGTCCACTTCCGCAATATCCGCGGCGGCTATCTCGACTTCCAGGAAGTCTTCCCGGATGAAGGCGACGTCGACATGTTCCAGGCCATCAAGGCTTACCAGCGCGGCGGCTACAAGGGCCCGCTGTGCCCGGACCATGTGCCCGTGTCGGACCTTGACGAAAACCGCGAGCGCTTCATGTCCTTCGCGCTGGGCTATACGCGCGGGCTGTTGCAGGCGGCCGGCGTGTGGTCCACGCCGGTGCGCGGCTAAGCATCGCGGCGGCCCAACATGACAGAGGCACAGCAGCCCATCCGCAGGACGCCCGAGATGCTGCGCTCGCACCGCTGGTTCGGCAACGCGTCGATGCGCACGTTCAACCACCGCTCGCGCATGGCGCAGATCGGCTTTGGCGCCGAGGAGTATCGCGGCAAGCCGGTCATCGCCATCCTCAACACCTGGAGCGAGATCAACCCCTGCCATACCCACTTCAAGGCGCGCGCGGAGGAGGTCAAACGCGGGGTCTGGCAGGCCGGCGGGTTTCCGTTGGAAATGCCAGCCATGTCGCTGGCCGAGCCGTTCCAGAAGCCCAGCGCGCTGCTGTACCGCAACCTGCTGGCGATGGAAGCCGAGGAACTGCTGCGCTCCTATCCGGTGGATGGCGTGGTGCTGATGGGCGGCTGCGACAAGACCACGCCCGGCCTGATCATGGGCGCCACCTCGATGAACCTGCCGGCCATTTTCATGCCGGCCGGGCCGATGCTGCGCGGCAATGCCGGCGGCAAGACGCTCGGTTCGGGCTCCGACATGTTCAAGAACTGGGCCGAGTTGCGCGCTGGCACCATCACGGACGATGAATGGGAAGAGGTGCTGGGCGGCATCGCCCGCTCGCCCGGGCACTGCATGACCATGGGCACCGCCTCCACCATGACCAGCGCGGCCGAAGCCATGGGCCTGACCTTGCCGGGCGCGGCCTCGATTCCCGCGCCGGACTCGCGCCATGCGCAGATGGCGGTGCAGACCGGGCGCCGCATCGTCGAGATGGTGTGGGAGGACCTCACGCCGTCCACGGTGCTGAGCGCCGAGGCCTTCGACAATGCCGTGGTGTGCGTGCTGGCGCTGGGCGGCTCCACCAATGCGCTGGTGCATCTGGTGGCGATGGCGCGGCGCGCCGGCGTGGCGCTGGATTTGCAGCGCTTCGACGCGCTCGCCGCCAGCACGCCGCTGATCGCCAACCTGCGGCCTGCGGGCAAGTACTTGATGGAAGATTTCTTCTATGCGGGTGGCTTGCGTGGATTGCTGGAACGCTTGCGCCCGCTGCTGCGGGTGGACGCGCTTACCGTCAACGGCCGCACGTTAGGCGCCAACATCGCCGGCGCTCCGGTCCATGACGACGACGTGATCCTGCCGGTTGAGCGCGCGCTGGTGAGCGGCGGCAGCCTGGCCGTGCTGCGCGGCAATCTCGCGCCCAACGGCGCCGTCATCAGGCCAGCCGCCGCCGAGCCGCACCTGCACCGCCATACCGGCCGCGCGGTAGTGTTCGAGAGCTACGAAGCGCTGAACGCCGGCATCGACGCGCCCGACCTCGATATCGACGCCAACAGCGTGCTGGTGCTGCGCAACGCCGGGCCGTTGGGCGGGCCGGGCATGCCGGAGTGGGGCCAGTTGCCGATCCCCAGGAAACTGCTGCAACAAGGCGTGCGCGACATGGTGCGCATCAGCGATGCGCGCATGAGCGGCACCAGCTTCGGCGCGTGCGTGCTGCATGTGGCGCCGGAATCGTTTGTTGGCGGGCCATTGGCGCTCATGCGTACGGGCGACCTGATCGAGCTGGACATTCCGGCGCGCAAGCTGGCGTTGCTGGTGGACGATGCGGAGCTGGAACGCCGCCGCGCCGCATGGGTGCCGCCGCCGCCGCGTTACCAGCGAGGCTACGGCGCGATCTTTGCGCAGCAGGTGACGCAGGCGGATGAAGGGTGTGACTTCACGTTGCTGCGGGGGACGGAGCCGACGCCGGAGCCGGATATATATTGAGCGATGCCGGCTGCGGTGCGGTCAATTGCCAGCATGGTCGGCGTGCGCTCTCCGATATGCAGCATCGCGAAGTCCTGGGTATTGGTGTAGGCGCCGATCACGATTTCCCGGCTCTCGGCGCGCGCTGCCACGTTGATCCAGATCGATGCGCTTATGCACTCTCGCGCGGCACGATGCGAAAGCCCAGGTCCATTACCCGCTGTGCGCGCCGGCCGGGCCGCGCTGCGCCTTGCAGCCGGCGCAGCAAGACCTCGCCGGCGTGGCGGCCGAGCTCGCGCGGCCGCACCTGCACGGTGGTCAGCGTGGGATAGCTGGCCGCCGCTATCGCCAGGTCGGAGAAGCCCACCACGGCGATACGGCCCGGCACTTGCCAGCCGTGCTGCCGGCATGCCAGCAGCGCGCCCACGCCCAGGATGTCGTTGCTGCAGAAGACGGCCTGGATGCGCGGGGCGCGTTCCAGCAGCCGCGTCAATGCTTGCGCGCCGGCGTCGATGGTGGAGGGGGGTGGCAGCAGGTCCACCTCGGCAGGCGCCATGCCAAGCTCGGCGAGGCGCGCTTGCAAGCCGTCGAGCCGCTTGCGTGCGCGCAACTCATCCGCGCCGATAAAGCCGATGCGCTTGTGCCCGCGCTCGCACAGGTATTGCGCCACCGCGGCACCCACCCCCGCGTTGGAGAAGCCTACCGCCATGTCGATCGGATCGTCGGTCAGGTCCCAGGTTTCCACCACCGGCAGGCCGAGCCGGCGCAGCTTGTCGCGCACGCTTTTTTCGTGGCTCACGCCGGTGAGCACGATGGCGTCCACGCGCCGGCCGAGAAAGGCGTCGACCAGGCCTGCCTCTTCGCGCGGGTGATAGCTCGACTGCGCCAGCATCAACTGGTAGCCCTGCGGCGCCAGCGCGGCGGCCAGGCCATCCATGGTGTCGGCGAACCACGCGTTGGACAGCGTGGGCACGATGGCACCGACGATCTTCGAGCGGGCGGAGGCCAGGCTGCCGGCGGTCAGGTCCGGCACATAGCCGAGTTGCCGGATGGTGGCTTGCACCAGTTCGCGCGTGGCCGGCGCCACCGTGTCGGGGTGGTTGATCACGCGCGATACCGTCACGCTCGCCACGCCAGCGGCGCGGGCCACGTCCGACATGCGCACGGCGCCGGGTCGCGTTTGCGGTTGCAGGGCGGAGGGTTTGCTGTGCTTCATGGCGGGGTTCAACTGCTTTCGCGCGCGACCACGCTGAAGCCGAGATCGACGATGCGGGATTCGCGCCCCAGCGCGCTACCCGGTGCGCCAAGGCGCGCCAGCAACATCTGCCCGGCACGCCTGCCCATCTCATGCGACGGCACCTTGACGCTGCTCAGCGCCGGCACGCTGGCCGCCGCGATGGCCAGGTCGGAGAACCCCACCACCGCCATGCGCGCCGGCACGGCCCAGCCCTGTTCGCGGCAGGCCAGCAGCGCGCCCACGCCGAGGGTGTCGTTGCTGCAGTACACGGCTTGCAGCTGCGGGTTTTGCCGCACCAGTTCGACGAGGCCGCGGGCGCCGTCAAGCATGGTGGAGGGTGGCTCGACCGTGCGCACCACCACATCGGGCAGGCCTTGCGCGGCGATCGTCTCCCTGTAGCCTGCCAGCCGCTTGAGCGCCCGATCTTCCTCGGCGCCGATAAAGGCGAGATGGCGGTGCCCGCGCGCCAGCAGGTGCCCGGCTACGGCGGCGCCCGCTGCCCGGTTGGAGAAGCCCGCCACCATGTCGATGGGGTCGTCGGTGAGATCCCACGTTTCCACCACCGGCATTGCGCAGCGGCGCAGCTTGGCGCGCACCGTGCCAGTGTGGCTCACGCCCGTCAGCACCATTGCGTCCACTTGCCGGCCGATAAAGGCGTCGATCAGGTTCTCCTCCTGCGTTTGCCGGTAGCGTGTCTGGCCCAGCAGCAACTGGTAGCCGCCGTCCTCCAGCACTTCGCCCAGCCCGTCCATGGTCTCGGCAAACCACGCGTTGGACAGCGTCGGCACAATGGCGCCGACGATGCGCGAGCGCCGCGAGGCCAGGCTGCCGGCGTTCAGGTTGGGCACGTATCCCAGCTTGGCGATGGCGTCCCGCACTGCGGCCAGTGTGGCGGGAGAGACCTGGTGTGGATGGCTGATGGCGCGCGAGACCGTCACGCGCGATACGCCGGCCATGCGGGCCACGTCGACCATGCGGCCGCCGCCCGGGGCAGGGTCATCTTGCCGTGAGGACGCGGGCTTGCTGGTTGCCATTGCCTTGGTATCGGTGTTGGGTGGGGCGGCGCCGTCCGCTACGCGTTTTCCCTGATTTGATCGGTGCGAATCACTTCAGTGCGCATTCACCTGCGGCTTTGTCCCAGATCATGGGAAACCGCTGTCCCGGTGGCGCCGGGCAGGCTTGTATTGTCGGCCACCATCCCGAAAAATGGAAGCGCATCCATAAGAGCGCGCCGCCGCCCGCCATCGTTCGGCAAAACGCTGCGCCAAGCCTCATCGAGACACCATGAACCAGTCCCAATCCAAGCTCACCGTCCGGCTGGCCGAGCCCGACAACGTCGTGCTGGCGCGTACGCAGATCGCCGCAGGCACGGCCCTGCCGGAAGCCGGCGCCAACGCATTGCAGGACATCCCCGCAGGCCACAAGCTCGCCGCGCGTGCCATCCGCAAAGGCGAGCTGGTGATCAAGGGCGGCATCGCCATCGGGCGCGCCGCCGAAGACGTGCCCGCCGGCGCCTGGGTGCATGCGCACAATCTGGCGGTGGATGCTGCTGCCAGCGGTGCGCAAGGCGAGGTCGTCCGCGCGACCCCATCGCTGCAAGCCGTGCCCGCCGCGCAGGGCGCCACCTTCCAGGGCTTCGTGCGTGCCGACGGGCGCGTTGCCACGCGCAACTACATCGGTGTGTTCGTGGTGGGCAATTGTGGCGCCACCGCCGCGCGCAGAGTGGCCGACTGGTTCACCGTGCCGCGCCTGGCCGCGTATCCCAACGTCGACGGCGTGGTGCCCTTCGTGCACGAAATCGGCTGCGGCATGGAGATGACCGGCGAGCCGATGGACCTGCTGCGCCGCACCTTGTCGGGCACCATCCGTCATCCCAACATCGCCGGCGCGCTGGTGATCGCGCTGGGCTGCGAGCGCAACAATATCTACGGCTTCCTGGAGCAGGAGCAACTTGCCGTTGGCCCCGCCCTGAAGACATTGGTGATGCAGGAGATCGGCGGCACCGCCAACACCATCGAGGCGGGCATCGCCATCGTCCAGCAGATGCTGCCGGCGGCCAACGCGCATGTGCGCCAGCCGGTTTCGGCGGAGCACTTGGTGGTGGGCCTGCAATCCGCCGGGCCGGACGGCTTTTGTGCCGTTTCGGCCAACCCCGCGCTGGGCGCGGCGGTGGACCTGCTGGTAGCGCAGGGCGGCACCGCGATCCTGTCGGAAACCGTGGATCTGGTGAGCCTGGGGCAGCGCTTCACGTCCCGTGCCGCCACGCCCGAGGTGGCTGGCCAGCTCGCGCAGCGCATCGCCTGGTGGCGCCAGTACCACGCGGGGCGCGATACCCAGCTCAACCGCCGCGTGCGGGCCGACGGCGGCGCCAGCGGCTTGAGCAACGCGCTGGAGAAGGCCGCCAGCGGCGTGCGCCGCGCCGGCAGCTCGCCGGTGACGGCGGTCTACGAGTACGCGCGTCCTGTCACGGCGCGCGGCCTGGTGTTCATGGATGCGCCCAGCTATGAAGCCGTTTCCGCTACCGGCCAGATCGCCGGCGGCGCCAACCTGATCTGCCTGACCACCGGCACCGGCTCCGGCTTTGGCGCGCTGCCTGCGCCCACCATCAAGCTGGCCTCCAACACGCGCACCTTCACACGCATGGAGGATGACCTCGATATCGATTGCGGCCCGGTGGCGGACGGCGAGGCCACGGTGGCGCAGATGGGGCAACGCATCTTCGCGCAGATGCTGCGCCATGCCTCCGGCGAGAAGACCTGCAGCGAAGCGCTGGGGGTGGGCGAGAACGAGTTCGTGCCCTGGCCCATCGGCGTGCTCGCCTGAACGAACTCGCAAAGGACAACAAGATGAATCCCACCATGCAGGACAACGCGCGCAATCCCTTTATCCGCCTTGACCCCAAGGACAATGTGGTGGTGGCGCGCATGGAAGTGCCGGCAGGCACCACCGTACCCAGCGAAAGCCTCGTCACGCTGCAGCTCGTGCCGTCCGGCCACAAGGTGGCCGCGCGCTTTATCGCCAAGGGTGAGCCGGTGCTCAAGTACAACACGGTGATCGGCTTCGCGGCCGAGGACCTGCCGCCCGGCACCTGGATGCACAGCCATAACATCGCCTTCGGCGACCTGGTAAAGGACTATCGCCACGGCCAGGACTACCAGCCCACGGAATACGTGCCGCCGGCGCAGCGCGCGCAGTTCATGGGCATCGTGCGCGCGGACGGCCGCGTGGCCACGCGCAATTACATCGGCGTGTTCCTGGTGTGCCATAGCGGCGCCACGGTGGCGCGCAAGATCGCCAACTGGTTCGACGGCCAGCGCATGGTGGATTTTCCCAATGTCGATGGCGTGGTGCCTTATGTGCACGAGCAGGGCAGCGGCATGGAAATGAGCGGCGAGCCGATGGACCTGCTGCGCCGCACGCTCGGCGGCTATATCCGCCATCCCAACACCGCGGGCGCGCTGGTGATTGCGCTGGGGCACGAGCACAACGCGTTGCCCGCCTTCCTGGCCGACCAGGGCTTGCAGCCCGGCCCGATGCTGAAGACGTTGGTGATCGAAGACGCCGGCGGCACGCGCCGCGCCATCGAGGCCGGTATCGCGCTGGTGCAGCAGATGCTCGCCACGGCCAACGCCGTCATGCGCGAGCCGGCTTCGGCGGAGCACATCACCGTCGGCCTGCAATGCGGCGGCTCCGATGGCTTCTCCGGCCTCTCGGCCAATCCCGCGCTGGGTGCGGCGATGGAGATCCTGGTGCGCCACGGCGGCACCGCGATCCTCTCGGAAACCTCGGAGATCTTCGGCGTGGAGCAGACCCTGACTGCGCGCGCGGTCACGCCCGAGGTAGGCCAGAAGCTGGTGGACCGCATCAACTGGTGGCTCGAGTACAACAAGGGCCGCGACACGCAGATCAACGGCCGCGTTAGCCCCGGCAACAACGCGGGCGGCCTGGCCAACGTGCTGGAGAAAAGCCTCRGGGGCGCCAAGAAGGGCGGCAACGCGCCGCTGATGGAGGTCTACAAATACGCCGAGCCGGTGACGCAGCACGGCCTGGTGTTCATGGACACGCCGGGCTACGACCCGGTCTCCGCTACCGGCCAGATCGCCGGCGGCGCCAACCTGATCTGCTTCACCACCGGGCGCGGCTCCTGCTTCGGCTCGGTGCCCGCGCCCACCATCAAGCTGGCCAGCAACACGCCGATGTACCAGCGCATGGTCAAGGACATGGATATCAACTGCGGCGTGGTGATCGACGGCGATGCCACCATCGAACAGATGGGCCAGCGGATCTTCGCGCAGATCCTGCGCCACGCCTCCGGCGAGAAGACCTGCAGCGAAGCGCTCGGGGTCGGGCTGAACGAGTTCGTGCCCTGGCCGATCGGGGTGGTGGATTGATCCCCTGCAGTTCTTGCTTTTTGCGCATCTCATTAAAAGAAATCCAGGAGACACAGCATGACCAGCATCAGCAAAAGAACGTTTCTAGCCGGTTGCGCACTGGCGCTCGCAGGCATCATGGCCACCGCGAACGCGCAGGGCGACACCTGGCCGACCAAGCCCGTGCGCATGATCGTGCCGTTCCCTGCCGGCGGCACCAGCGATATCATGGGCCGGCTGATCGCCGAGCAACTCGGCAAAGCGCTCAAGCAGCCTTTTATCGTGGAGAACAAGGGCGGCGCGGGCGGCACCATCGGTGCCGAGCAGGCTGCCAAGGCACCCGCGGATGGCTACACGCTGCTGCTCTCCGGCATTGGCAGCAACGCCATCGCGCACGGCATGTCGCCCAAGCCCAACTATGACTCCAGCCGCGACTTCATCCAGATCTCGCAGCTGATTGCCGGTCCCAACGTGCTGGTGGTCAACCCCGCCTTTCCGGCCAAGACCTTCAAGGAATTCGTCGACTACGTCAAGGCCAACCCGGGCAAGGTCAACTACGGCGTGACCAACGCGTCGTCCGGCCACCTGGCGATGGAGCTGCTCAAGCAGACGGCGGGCCTGAACATGGTCGGCATTCCTTACCGCGGCGGTGGCCCGGCCCTGACCGATGTGCTGGCCAACCAGATCCCCACCATGTTCGTGAACCAGGACGCGGTGCTGCCCTATGTGAAAGCCGGCAAGCTGCGCGCGCTGGCGGTCACCAGCGCGCAGCGCAACGCGCTGTTCCCGGATGTGCCGACCGTGGCGGAGTCCGGCTATCCCGGTTTTTCGGCGGTGTCGTGGGTTGGCCTGTCCGCGCCCAAGGGCACGCCAAAGGCCATCGTCGACAAGCTGGAGGCGGAGATGATGAAGGCGTTCCGCCAGCCGGAAGTCCGAGCCAAGCTGGAGGCCAACGGCTTCGTGGTGGTGGCATCCAGTTCGCAGGACTACACGCGCTTCGTGCGGTCCGAGACCGAGCGCTGGGGCAAGGTGATCAAGGAGGCCGGCATCAAGCCGGAATGATGGCGCACGCGCCTGGCCGCAAGACAGACTTCGAGACAGACAAGGACGACTCATGAGCAATGTTTCACATCAAGCAACCGCCGCGCTGGTACCGTCGGCACAAGCCTCGGGCGACCGTATCGCGTGGGTAAAGGTCTCGCTGGTCTACCTGCCGCTGGCCGCCCCGATCAGCGACGCCAAGGTGCTGACCGGGCGGCAGCGCCCGCTGACCGAAATTGCCTTCATCTTCGCCGAGATCCGTACCCGCGACGGACACGAAGGCATCGGCTTCGGCTATTCCAAGCGTGCCGGCGGCCCCGGCATGTACGCCCACGCCAGGGAGATCGCGCCGGAGCTGATCGGCGAGGACCCAAACGATATCGCCCGCATCTGGAACAAGCTGCTGTGGGCCGGCGCGTCGATGGGCCGCAGCGGCCTGACCACCCAGGCCATCGCCCCGTTCGATATCGCGCTATGGGATCTCAAGGCCAAGCGTGCCGGCTTGCCGCTGGCCAAGCTGCTGGGCGCGCACCGGGATTCCGTGCGCTGCTACAACACCTCGGGCGGCTACCTGTCGATGCCGCTGGACCAGGTGCTGAGGAACGTCGACGCCTCCCGCGCCAACGGCATCGGCGGCATCAAGATCAAGGTCGGCCAGCCCGATACCGCCACCGACCTCAAGCGCGTCAAAGCGGTGCGCGAACTGCTGGGCGACGACTTCCCCTTCATGGTGGACGCCAACCAGCAATGGGACCGCACCACCGCGCAGCGCTTCGGCCGCGTGCTCGAGCAGTTCAACCTGACGTGGATCGAAGAGCCGCTGGACGCCTACGACATAGAGGGCCACGCCGCGCTCGCCGCCTCGCTCGATACGCCGGTCGCCACTGGCGAAATGCTCACCAGCTTCGGCGAGCATGCACAGCTCATCACCGCGCATGCTAGCGATTTCGTGCAGCCCGACGCGCCGCGCGTTGGCGGTATCACGCCCTTCCTGCAGATCATGAGCCTGGCGGACTTCAAGGGCCTGAAGCTGGCGCCGCACTTCGCCATGGAGATCCACCTGCACCTGGCTGCCGCCTATCCGCAGGAGCCGTGGCTGGAGCATTTCGAATGGCTGGAGCCGATGTTCAACGAACGGCTGGAACTGCGCGACGGCAGGATGATCGTGCCGAGCCGGCCGGGTCTTGGGTTTAGCTTGAGCGACCAGGCGCTGGCGTGGACGGCGGACAAGGTGGAGTTTGGGGCGAGGCCGTAGGCGGTCGTTAGCGATAGCGCACTAAGCCATACGCAAGCGGCGCGCTCCAGGGCGCGCCGCTTGCGTTTAACGCCCGCTTCGCGTCACGCCGCGCCAGCGCCACGCGTGTTGACGTACAGCGCGTAAATGGAATGGCTGCTGGCCATGAACAGCCGGTTGTTCTCCAAGCCGCCGAAGCACAGGTTGGCACAGCGCTCCGGTAGGCGGACATGGCCAATGGGCTTGCCCTTGGGGTTGAACACCATCACGCCGTCCAGCGGTGCCGGGTCCACGCCAGGCGCGCCGCCGCTGCCCCAGCCAGCCCAGATGTTGCCGTCCTCGTCGCACTTGATGCCGTCCAGCGCGCTGGGGCCGTCGGCGTCGATATGCTTGGTGCGGTTCGCCAGGCGTCCATCGGGCCCGACGCTGTAGGCCCACACCAGCCGGTTGGGCTGGGCACGGCCTTCGATCACATAGAGCGTTTTCTCGTCCGGCGAGAAGCACAGGCCGTTCGGCCCGGCCACGTCGTTGATGACCTGGGTGAGCTTGCCGGTCTCGCCGTCGATGCGATACACCGCGTGCGGCAGCTCTGGCTTGCCGATGCGGCCTTCGTAGTTGTTGCTGAGCTGGAAGGGCGGGTCGGTGAACCAGATGGAGCCATCGGACTTGCAGACAATGTCGTTCGGCGAGTTGAAGGGCTTGCCTACGAAGTTGTCGGCCAGCGTGACCACTTTGCCACTGTGCTCGGTACGGCTGATGCGCCGCGTGATGGCACCTTCGCAGGTGATCAGCCGGCCCTGGCGGTCGCGCGTGTTGCCGTTGGGATAGTTGGCGGGCGCGCGGAAGCTCGTGAGCTGGCCGCTGGCCTCGTCCCAGCGCATGATGCGGTTGGACGCCACGTCGCTGACAAGCAGGTAGCCGCCGTCGCCGATCCACACCGGGCCCTCGGCCCAGCGCAGGCCAGTGGCGAGCTGTTCCACGCTGGCGTTGAACAGGCGGTACTTCGCGAAAGACGGATCGAGGATGACGACGCTGGGGTCAGGGTAGCGCAGCGATGGCGTCCACTGCGCGGTGGCATTAGCGGCGGTAGCGCTGGCGGCCAGTGCGAGGCTACCCATCAGGAAGCCGCGACGCCGAGGCGAAGTGGCTTGCTGAAGCGGAAGCGGATGCTCCTCAGGTTGGTGCGAATCGGCTTGTGTCTCCATGCCCGGGCTCCTTTGTGTTGATCTTGCGGGAATCAATACAATAGGAAGCTTTGGGTGCGCTGGCGATGCTCGCGGGGCGGGATCGACAGCGCACTCCCAGCCAATGGGACGGTCGCGCCCGATGCGCGGGAAAACCCCGCCGCCTCAAATCGTGTAATCCACCGCAGCCCACTCGAAATAGGGCTTCAGATCCGCCACCAGCGCCTGGTGCAAGGGATGGAAGAGATAAGCATCCAGCGCCGCCTTGTCGTCTACCTCGGACTCCAGCACATAGTCCCAGCAGATCGCGCGATCCAGTTCATTTGCGGCAAAGCGCCAGCTCCGTATGGCAGGGATCAGCGCGCCCAGGGCCGCCATGCGCGCGGCGAGCGCGGCTTCCAGCGTGGCGTCCTTGGGCACATCCGGCTTGCGCCGGAACAACACGATATGCCGCATTCTTGCCTTCAGCATGGCACCCCCTCGCGCGCAATCAGCCAGGCTGGAGCATCTTGCAGCGCCACCGGACGCAGGAAGCGATCGAGCGCGGCGTAGCCCACCGAGGTGGAAAACGGTTGCGTCGACGCGGGGAAGGGGCCGCCGTGGTGCTGGGCGGCGGTCACGGCCACGCCGGTGGGCACGCCCGCAAACAGCACGCGCCCAGCCACCTGGGTGGCGGCGCGCACGAGTTCCAGCGTGGCGGCGTCCGGCGCTTCGCTGCCGGCATCCACGCCCCACAGCGTTACCGTGAGCGAGCCGCCTACGGCGCGCAGCACTTGCTGCACCTGCTCGGGCGAGTCGATCCGCACCACCAGCGCGGCGGCGCCGAAGACTTCTTCGTGCAGGCTGTGGTCGGCGATAAAGTCCGCGGCGTCGACCTCGGCGAGGTAGGGGCGCGGCAGGCCGCCGGCGTCCGCTCGCGCCACTTCACCAAGCAGTGGCTTGAGCTTGTCGGACGCGCGCCAGCGCGCTACGCCCTGGTCAAACGCGGCGCGAATGCCGGCACTGAGCATGGCATGCGGCGCGAGCGCGTGCAGGGCGCCGGCCAGCGCGCCGACGAAGGCGTCGGCGGCCGCGTCCTTGCCGACCACGATCACGCCGGGGCTGGTGCAGAACTGGCCGCTGCCCAGGCAGATCGAGCTGGCCAGGTTTTGCGCCAGCGCGGCGCCGTTGCCGCTCAGCGCGGCCGGCAATACCACGAGCGGATTGACGGAGCCGAGTTCGCCGTAGAACGGAACCGGATGCGCTCGCTCAGCCGCCACCTTGGCCAGCGCGGTGCCGCCCTTGAACGAGCCGGTGAATGCCACAGCTGCGATGGCCTCCGCTTGCACCAGGCGCACGCCGGTCTCGATGCCAGCGCCTTCGACAAAGCCGAAGATGCTGGCTGGCAGGCCTTGCCCGGCCACCACGCGTTGCGCCAGTGCAGCGGTCTTGCGCGACAGTTCCGGATGCGCCGGATGCGCCTTCACTACCACCGGGCAGCCAGCCGCTAGCGCGGCGGCGGTGTCGCCTCCGAGCACCGAGAACGCAAACGGAAAATTGCTGGCGGAGAACATCGCCACCGGGCCCACGGGCACACGCACGCGCGTCAGGCGCGGACGCCCTGCGGGTGGCGCGCCGGCGACGGCGGGATCGTCAAGGCTGGCGTGCGCGTCGCCGCGCTCCAGCACATCGGCAAAGCCGCGCAGCTGGAAGGCGGTGCGGTCCAGTTCGCCATTCAGGCGTGGCAGGCCGAGACCGCTCTCGCGGTCGGCCAGCGGCACCAGGGTTTCGCGATCCGCTTCGAGCGCGGCGGCCAGCGCGCGCAGCAGGGCGGCGCGTTGCGCGGCGGGGCTGGCGCCCCATTGGCCGGCCACGGCAGCGGCGGCGGCGACAGTGGCGTCGATCTGCGCCGGCGTGGAGGCCGGCCAGCTTGCGCCGGTGGGCTGGCCACTGCGCGCGTCGATGGATTGCAGCAGGGAGGACATGGTCATACGCTCTTCAGGTGATAGCCGCGGCCCGCGTAGTCGAACGCCACCAGTTCATTGATGGGCGTCGCCTTGTCGGCGGGCGAAGCGTAGTAGGCACGGATTTCGGCGATCTTGCCGGTTTCCGGATCGAAGTCGTACCACTCGGCGCCGCGCAGTGCGGTGCCGCTCTTGTTCTTCCAGTGCGTCCATTCGATCATCGCCTCCGGGCTGTCATGGCTGACGATGAGGCGCTCGATGGTCCATTGCGAGCCGAGCGTTTCCACGCACCAGATCCATTTTTTGGCGATGGTGTCAGCGGTGCGCCAGGGCACTTCGGGCAGGCCGGCGGGGAAGTAGTGCACCGCGTCCGGCGTGAAGCAGTCCATCAGTGCGTCGTAGTCGGCCGCGTTGCAGGCGTCGAAGTAGCGGCGGATCAGCGCGGCGTGTTGTTCAGGGGTGAATTTGCTGGTCATCTTGGTTAGGTATCCGGTTGGGCGGATTCAGCGGCTGCCGGCGGGCTTGGCTGCCGCGATCGGCGGGCGGCCAGCGGCAACCCATTCGCGATGCTGGGCGCGCGTAGCTTCGCTAGGCGGGTAGAGGCCCCACAGCGCTTCGCCAGCCTGCACGCGCAGCGCCAGGTAGGCTTCGATGTCGTCGCGCTTCTCGCACAGGCTGGCCATTTCCTCGGCCAGGTGGGCGGGGATCACGGTGATGTTGTCGCCGTCGCCGTGGATTACGTCGCCAGGATAGATCGCCACGCCGGCGCAGCCGATCGGGACTTGCAGGTCTGCCACGTGATGGTAGGACAGCCGCGTAGTGGCGGTCACGCCCGTGCTCCACACCGGGAAATCCATCTGGCTGAGCTCGGTGCCATCGCGGAAGCTGCCGTCGGTGATGACCGCACGGGCGCCGCRCATCATCATCCGCGTGATCAGCATATTGCCCATGGAGGCGGCGCGGCCGTCGCGGTTGCTGTCGATCACCAGCACATGGCCCGGTTCAATCTGCTCCACGCCCACCCATTGCAGGTTGTCGGCGGAAGGCTCGGTGGTGAGGTTGCCATAGATGTCGATGTCTTCGCGCGCCGGGATGAAGCGCATGGTGTACGCGCGCCCGGCAAAGGGCTTGACCTTGGGGTTGAGCGGCGTCAGGCCGTGCAATACCGGCTGGCGAAAGCCCTTGATGTAGAGCTGCGTGGTCAGCGAGCCGCTGGTCACCTTGGCCAGGCGGTCAAGTACCGAATCCGGCACGAACGGCGCGGGCGCGCGTTGCGGGATATTGGCCAGGGGCGGGGGAGGCGTGAGGGTGGGGTTGGTGCTCATGATGCGCGCGGTCCAGGTTGCAAGTGGTCGGGGCGGCCCTTGTCCCAATCGGTGGGACAAACCTGGCCGCGTGTCAGCTGTGCTGGCTGATTACATGGTATTGAACTTCCCGAGAACTTAAAATGCTCACCAGAGGGGCGGCGCGGCCAGACTCCTTCGTTTTTTCCATATATTGAGACAAGCCACCATGTCCGTGAATCCCGGTGACGGTACCGGCGCAATCGAGAAAGCCATCGACGTGCTCGAAGCGGTGGGCGCCACCCCCGGCGGCGTCAGCCAGAGCGACCTGGCCGCGCAACTCGCGCTGCCGCGCACTACGGTGTACCGCCTGCTGGCCACGCTGGTGGCGCGCGGCATGCTGCGCCGCGATCCGCTGCGCAAGGTGTACCGGCTGGGCTTTCGCTGCTTCGAGATGGCGCGCCAGGCCTACACCATGCCGGACCTGGTGGCCGCCGCCGCGCACGAGATGCGCGGCCTGCGCGACCTGACCGGCGAGACCTGCTACCTCGCCACGCTTGACGGGCTGGAGGTGATCTCGCTGGAGCGCTGCGACGGCGCCCACAGTGAACGCTCGGCAGCGGTGCTGGGCCAGCGCAAGCCTATGCACTGCACCAGCCAGGGCAAGGCCATCCTGTCGGCCATGGAAGGCCCGGCGCGCGATGCCATCGTGCGCGACCTGACATTGAAGGCGCTCACGCCGCTCACCATCACCGATCGCCGCCGCCTCAACGCGGAGCTCAATATCACCGCGGCGCGCGGCTACGCCATCGACGACGAGGAAATCGTGATGGGCGTGCGCTGCGTGGGCGCGCCCATCGTCGACCCCGAAGGCGTGGTGCGCGGCGCCATCAGCGTGGCCGGCCCGGCCTATCGCCTCACGCGCGCGCGGCTGGAGCTGCTCGGCCCCGAGGTGGCGCAGGCCGCCCGCCGCATCGGCGCGCAGCTCGAAGGCGTACGCGCCCCGGCAGGAGACGCCGCGGTGACTGCCGTGCCTGGGCCGTGGGCCTTCCAGGGCGGGCATCCGCTGTGGTGCGCGCGGCGCCAGCGGCTGTACTGGGCCGACGTGCTGGCCCCGTCGGTGCGCGTGCTGGACACCATGCAAGTCCCCGCGCGCGATGAACAATTGCTGCGGCTGGAAGCGCCCATCACGGGCATGCTGCTGCGCGGCGAGGAGGTATGGGCCATGCACGACGATGGCGCGGTCGCCATCGCGGCGGATGGCAGCCGCCGCCCGCTGGAGGGCTGGCCCCGCGCGCCACTGCAGGCGTTTTGCGATGGCGGCGATGCTGGCAACGACGCGCAAGCTGCGCAAGCGGTGTGGGCTGCCATGGCGTCCGCTGAAGGCGGATCGTCGGTCGGCCTGCTGCACGCCAACGGCAGCCTCGAGGTGCGCTGGCATATTGGCGAGGCCGTGCAGGCGCTGTGCTGGAGCGCGGCGGACGACACGCTCTACGCCACCACGCCCGCCTCCGGCGCCATCCTGATGCTGCAACCCGGCTCCGCAGCGGTGCGCCGGCTGGCCAGCATGCCACCGGGCGCGGGCAAGCTGAGCGGGCTTGCGCTGGACGCCAGCGGCGGTATCTGGACGGCGCTGAGCGAAGGCTGGAGCGTGGTGCGCTTCACGCGTGACGGCACGCTCGATCGCGTGGTGGGCATGCCCGTGCCGTGTCCCAGCGATGTGGCGCTCGGCGGCGCGAACCTGGACACGCTCTATATCACCTCCTCGCGTCAGCAGGTGCCGCTGGAGACGCTGGCCAAGGCGCCGCAGTCCGGCTGCTTGTTTGAAGTAAAGGTCTGAGCGGCTCGAAACCATGCGTGCCTTCTAACTTGTAGTGGTGGATCTCATAGCCGCATTCCCCACTTCCCATGTGAGCGTTGTTTTTTTATTTGTTCCAGGTCCATGCTGGCGAATGAGCAAAAAGCATGGGGAAATCCGTCGCGAAAGGGAATCTGTCGACAGACTCTCGCGAAGAGGTTCTATGCGCATCTTGATCCAGGCATGGGTTGAAGGGCAGGGAAACACGGCCCACTTGTCATCATGGCCAGTGTGTTCGCGCGCGAAGCCGATTTCGCACAGGCATCCGATCTGGGCTTGTTCACGCACCCGAGACCTCTATCCGCGATCAACAGCGCGCACGTGGCTCAATCCATCAACGATGAGTACAAAGGCGGCAGGCGAATTGAAGGGGTTGTTTTACGATGACAGTGCTGCCTTCAGCTTAAATGCAATTAATCGCACCCCAACCCGTAACAGGAAATGTCGGCGGCCAGAGRCGCGTAGGGCAAGGCCTGGAGCAGGAAGCGCAGAGCGCGACGGCGGTAGCTGCGATGGTGTCCGCGGCAGCTCAACAAGGAGCAATGGATTCCAGTCGTCGAGTGCAGGGATGCGATGCCCGGATCGCGCTTCGGCAGCGCACTACACGCGCGCAGGTGCACGCACCCCACGACAAATCAGTTGGGATTCGGCGCAGTCGCTGGCTGAGATAACGCGCGCGCCGCACGTTGGGCTTGTAGTCCCTGTGCCCGTTTCGCACCGGCCTGTGTAATGTGTCCCGCATGCTGACCCGCCAGATCCACGTGGGGCACCTCCCACCAGACAGCAGCCCCTATCTGACCGCGATATGGCTATCCCTGCGGGAATCGCTGGCGCCGACATACGAGCCACGCTTCCTGAGCAGGATCTGCATGCCCCCGAAGTCCCAGGTGCTCTCGGTTCTGGCGACCACGTGGTGGCCCAGGGCGGCGAGGCCCGAGACGGTATCGGCAGGAAAACCGGGTTCCAGCACCACCTGCCGCCCCGGCCCGACCTTGAAGCGCGGTGCATCGACAATGGCCTGCGGGCTCTGCGCGTAATCGTCCAGGCGCACCATCATCTGGACGTGGCCCTGCGGCTGGAATGTGCCGCCGGTCGCGCCGAAGGCAATCGGCTCGCCGTCGCCGGCAAAGGCGAATCCCGGCAGGATGGTATGGAAGGGCCGCTTGCCGGGCCTGAGGAAAGACGGGGAACCGGCATCGGTGGAAAAGCATGCGCCGCGATTCTGCAGCGAAACACCGGCGTCGGGCACCACGATCCCCGAGCCGAATCCCATGTAGTTAGACTGGATCAGCGAGACCATCATGCCATCGCGGTCGCCTGCCGCAAGGTAGACCGTGCCCGCCAGTGGTCCGAACGTGTGGCCGAAATCCGAAGCTTGCCGCATATTGATGCGTGCCGCGGCGGCCTGAAGGCAGGGGGCTTGCAAGCGGTCGCGTACCTGCCCGATTGCGTAGTCCGTATCGCCGATCAACGGCCCGACTTCGGCAAACGCCAGTTTGATGGCCTCGATCTGGAGATGCAGCGAGGCCGCCGAGTCGGCCGGCAAGCGCGCGACATCGTGATGCGCGAGCACGCCCAGCGCAAACAGTGCCACCGCGCCCTGGCCGTTTGGCGGCAGCTCGCTTACCTGTAGCGTGCCGTAGGGCGCCTGTATGGCATCGACCCACTCGGGTGCGTGCAGGCGTAAGTCCTCGGCGCTAAGGGCACCGCCTGTTTCGCGGGCGAACGTGGCGATTCGCCTGGCGGTCTCGCCGGTGTAGAAGTCCTTGCCATTGGTGCGCGCCACGCGTTCGAGCGTCTGCGCAAGCGTCGGCTGCAGGAACAGCGCCCCGGCCACGGGCGCTGCGCCGCCGGGGAGAAACACCGCCTCGAAGCCCGGCTGGCTGCGCAGCTTGGGCACCTGTTCCCGCCACTTCTGCGCGACACCGGGAGAGACGTGGAAGCCGGCTCGTGCGTAGCGCATCGCGGGCTCCAGCACGGTAGCGAGATCGAGCCGGCCAAAGCGCATGACCAGCGCGGTCCAGGCCGAGACGGCGCCGGGAACGGTGACGCTATCCCATCCGCGCTGCGGCATCGCGGGCAGCCTGGCAAGACGAGCGACGTCGATACCCATCGGTGCCCGGCCGCTGGCATTGAGGCCATACAGCTTGCCGCCAGCGAAGACCTGGGCGAATGCGTCGCCACCGATCGAGTTGTTGGTAGGCTCGACCACCGCGATGGCGGCTGCCGCAGCGATGGCGGCGTCCACCGCATTGCCACCGCACGCGAGGATGTCGAGCCCCGCTTGCGCGGCCAGCGGTTGGGATGCGATGACCATCTCGCTGCCATGCACGGCAGCCTTGAAGGATGGGTAACGCTCGGGGGCGGAGGCGGATGGGGCGTGCATGGGCTACTGCGCCGCCAGGTGCTTGCTCTGGATCAAGCCGCCCCATTTGGTGTACTCGCTTTGCACGAAGATATTGAACGCCTCGGGGCTGCTCCATTCGATTTCGGCACCCTGCGCGGCGAACTGCTGGCGCACCTCAGGGGACTTGAGGACAGCGACGAGATGGCGGTTGAGGACTCCACAACGGGGGCGGGCATGGCGGCCGGCCCGAAGATTCCAAACCAGGCGGTCACATCGAAGCCCTGCACGCCAGACTCGGCGACCGTGGGCAAGCCCGGCAGCAAGCTGCTGCGGTGCGCTCCTGTGACGGCCAGGGCGCGGACGGTGCCGGCCTGGATCTGGGCCTTGGCGGTGACCTGAAGGTCGAACATCAGGTTGACCTGGCCGCCAAGCAGGTCGGCCAGGGCAGGCGCGCTACCCTTGTATGGGACGTGGAGCAGCTGGATGTTGGCGGCCTTGGCCAACAGCTCGCCCGCGAGGTGGTTCGAAGTGCCGGCGCCAGCCGATGCATAGGTGATCTGGCCGGGGCGGGCTTTCGCCAGTGCGATCAGTTCGCCCATGGTTTTTGCCGGCACGGACGGGTTCTCCAGCACGACAAACGGCACGGATGCCACGCGGGAGATCGGCGTGAAGTCCTTGAGCGGATCATAGCCCACGCCACGATTGAGCGCGGGGTTCATCGCATGTGAGCTGACCGTGCCCATCAGAAGCGTATAGCCGTCGGGTGCTGCCTGGGCCACGAACTTGCTCCCGATGGCGGTGCCGGCACCCGCGCGGTTGTCCACCACCACAGGTTTGCCCACCCGTTCGGCGAGCCGCTGCGCGAGCAACCTGGCCAGGATATCGGCGGTGCCGCCAGGCGGATAGGGCACGACGAGGTGAATGGCGCGGTCCGGAAAAACTTGCGCGACGGCGGGCACTGGCAAGGCCAGTGTGGTGCTTGCTACGGCGAGTGCAAGCAGCCGGTAAAGAGATGTCAGCATAAGCAAGGCAGAGGAAGAATGACGCGCGGTCGGCGCGGAACGCTCAGGACAGCAGCGGGGCTTTGCCTTCGTCGACTTCGGCAATCGCCGGGATCTCCACGCCATGGCAGCCGACGTCTTCGCGGATCTCATCCAGCGAGCGCTTAATGATCGCCATCTCTTGCTCGGGATGCGTGGCGCCCAGGCCGTATTCGGCAGCGAGGGCGCGTGCCCGGCCCGCGCGCCGCTGCTCGTCCTCTGGCAGGTTGACGACAGCGTAGACCCCATTGAGCAGGCTGCCGCGCAGCTTCTTGGCGAATTTCTGCCCGAGCAGCGCCTTGTCGTCCGCCGATATTTCCGAGAAGAAACGCCGCATGATGATGCGTCCGAATTGGATATGCCGCGCCTCGTCGCGCAGGATCAGCTTGCAGGCCGTCCTAATGGACGTAAAGCGCGCGTTCTCGTAGCGGGCCTGCAGCAGTTCGCCGGATAGCTGCTCGAACAAGGTGTTCACCGCCAGGCCGGCGAAAAGCTCATCTGCTTCTCATCGCGCTCATCGTGGAAGCGGGGGATGATGGCGCGGAAGTAGTCCGAACGCGGCGACTCCTGGTAGCCGGATATGGCACGCGCTACGCGGAACGAGGCCTCGTGGTGGCGCAGTTCCTCGGCGATGAAGTTGACGACGTGCTGCTTCACCTCGAACGGCTGGTGCTCGAAGATCGCATCGCGCAAGCGCTCGGCGCCGTAGGGAATGGCGCCGTGCTCCATCCAGGCGCGCAGGCTCCACCACTCGCCGCCAGCCTCGCGCACTTCCGCAGGAATGTCGGCCTGCTCCAAGTCCGAGTAGTCGATCTGCGTCGGGTCCCACGCCAGCGCACGGGCCTGCTCGCAAAGGCCCCAGACATCTTCGTAGGCCAGGGTGGAGACGATGGGGTACGGGTTTGGAACGGGAGTGAGTTCTTCAAGCAGGGAGGGGCGCATTGTGTGGTCCTGTGGGGCTATTGCGTTTTTGCTCTATGGGCTCACTGTAGTTTGCAAAGCCCTGATATTCCAAATACTATTCAAAGCTGTCCTTGATACATAAAGTGAATCACCGTGACCGACTTGCGCCAGTTTCAACAGTTTGTCGCCGTGGCCGAGCTGCTGAGCTTCCGGCGCGCGGCCGAGGCGTTGCACATGTCCCAGCCGCCCCTGACAGTGGCCATCAAGAAGCTGGAAGAAACCATTGGCACCGAACTGCTTGAGAGGAACCGGCATATGGTGCGGTTGACCCCGGCCGGGGAA
This sequence comes from Cupriavidus sp. YAF13, assembly GCF_052113425.1. Lineage (NCBI taxonomy): Bacteria > Pseudomonadati > Pseudomonadota > Betaproteobacteria > Burkholderiales > Burkholderiaceae > Cupriavidus > Cupriavidus sp. YAF13. Next base: position 11,429 of record NZ_JBFRDD010000027.1, on the reverse strand, counting down.
GTCTTCCTGGTGGAGGCGCGCAGGACGATTGCCCAGGCCGAGATCGCGGTCGAATCGGCGCGGCGTGCGGCTAGCGGCATGTTCGGGACCTTGCGGCTTTCGTTCGTACCGAGCGCGGCGCTTGACGTGCTGCCGGACATCCTCAGGCGATTCCAGCAGGAGTACCCCGCGGTCAAGCTGATCCTGACAGGCGAGAGCAGCGGCAAACAGCTGGAGCTGCTGCGGCGCGGCGATACGGATGTCGCCATCGTGGTGCCGCCGGTGTATGAGCCCAGGGACCTGAGCCTGGATATCCTGTGCGAGGAAACACTGGTGGTCGCCGTTCCGGCGGCGCATGCGCTGGCCAGGCGCAAGCGCCTGCGACTGGAAGAGCTGAAGGCCGAAGCCTTCGTCGCGTTCCCCTTCGCGGAAGGGCCGGGCTACTCGGGGGTAATTCTGGCGGCTTGCCAGCGCGCGGGATTTTTTCCGCGCGTGGTTCAGGAAGCGTCACAGATGCAGACCATCATCACGCTGGTTGCCGGGAACTTGGGCATTGCCATTGTGCCCAGGGCCATGACAAGGGTGCAGGCACTGGGCGTGGTCTATATCGACGTGACGGAATCCCGTACTTCGTTGCGATATCCCCTGGTGATGGCCTCGCTGACCAACACGGAGAATGCACTGGTGGGGGCGTTCGGGGCGGTGGCTAAGCGGTCACTTGCGGGAGAGTGTTCTCTGCATGCGCCTATGGCAACGTGATGATGGCAGAGCGCGCCGCCACGCATGCGGCACGCCGCGTCTGACGTGCAACTCGGCTCGCGGCCAGCGCGACCAGGTCGGCGTAGGGCGGGGAGAGCAGCGGTTCGGTGGGGACGGTGTCGTCGAGGTACAGGCGCGCGGCACGGCCCGATCGACCCACAGTGGAACATGAAGTAGTGGCGATTTTTGCTGCTCATAGTTTCTTCCTTGGCTCTTCCTTCCCCGGCGAGAATGGCAGCGCGCCGGCAAGCAACGTCGGCAGCTCAATCTCACCGCCAGCAGGATCACTCGGAATCACGATACTGCTCAGGGAAACGCCGAGTGTTAGCGGCGCCGCCTAAGCAACGATCGCATCGTCCAGCGCCGCGAGCGATTGGAATCGGAAAGCGCTCCAGCGCCGATTCCAGCATGGCCTCCCCACGACGTTCCTACGAATACTTGTGTAGACGCTTACTCGGACGGGTGTGTACTAGGGGCGGAGTATGGAATACACCGGGCTTCGGCTCTCTAGCCAACTCTGATTTCGAATTCGAAGCTGGCCTTATCGCTAGTCCGCATAAGCAAATACGTATAAGTACCTTCCGTGCCGCACGGCGCCTGCGTTATGTTCGGCAGGCATGCTGCGCTCGTCTTCGCGGCAAACTTTGTAGCACGTCATGAACCACACGGATCGCGTGGTCCATTGGGTTCTGAGCAGCCTCGAACTCGAGACCACCCTCTTTCACTTAGGGCAGTATTGTGGCAACTGGCGCGCCTCGGTTGCTGGACGCTTGCGTGCAGGGTTTCATCTGGTGCTGCATGGCGACTGCTGGTTGCACCTGCCCGGCGATATGGCCCCCGTGCAGCTGCGGGCAGGCGATGCAGTGTTTTTCCTACGCGACGTGCCACACCATCTGGGGCCACACGCCGAGCCGCAGGCCTGCGTGGCAGACAGCGAGATGTTGTCATTGGATGCGCTCTTGCCGCCATCGCTGTCCTCGACCGGACTCGCCTGCGGCTTCTTCGATTTCCGCCCCGGCCTGAGCGAGGTGCTGCTGGCACCGTTCCCCGACTACTTGGTATTACGAGGCGAGGGCGGCGAGCGTGACGATGCCGATGACGGATTGGCTGCCACCCGCGCCTTGTTTGATCTGATCCTCGCCGAGGCACGGCGTGGCGGCAGCGAGCCTTCGCCGCTGATCGCGCGGCTGATCGATCTGCTGTTCTTTTATGTGGTGCGCCACCTCGCCGCGCGCGACGACGTGGCGCAGGGGCTGTGGCCGCTGTTGCGCAGCGCTGAGTTCTCGGGCCTGATGCTGGCGCTGATCCGGCATCCTGAACGGGCGTGGACGGTGGAGGCCATGGCGGCGTTGGTGCATATGTCCCGCGCCACCTTCTGCAAACGCTTTGTCGAGGCTAGCGGGCAGTCGCCGGCTGCCTTCCTGCTGTTGCTGCGGATGAAAGTGGCCGAGCAGCTGTTGGGCAGCCGATGCAGCATCGCCCAGGCGGCCGAGCGTGTTGGTTATCGCTCGGAGGCGGCCTTCGCGCGCGCTTTCAAGAAGGTAACCGGCTTGCAGCCGGGAGCCATGCGGCGACAGGGGCAGCGGCTGTCGCTGTCGTAGCACTCCCCCTGGGCGGGCATGGCGCACCGGCCAGCGAAACGCAGACGAAATGGCAGGGAATCGCGACGCTCGCGCATGGCGCCTGGCAGCCACTCGTCGCAAAATCGGCTGGTGTTCCACCTAATCCCAACGTGACGCCATGAACCGTATCCCGCTGCAATCCGCCGAGACCGCCCCCGAAGCCAGCCGCCCTCTGGTGGCGCGCGCCATCGCCAACAACGGCTACCTGCCCAACCTGATCGCCGCACTGTCCAACGCGCCGGCGGCGCTGGAGGCCTACCTGACCGTGTCGGAGATCAATAGCCGCGGCTCACTGACACTGGCCGAGCGAGAGGTGGTGCAGCTCACCGCTGCCACCACGCATGGCTGCGGCTTCTGCGTGGCCGGCCATACGGCAATCGCGGTGAAGAAGGCCAAGCTGGATGCTGACACGGTGGGCGCATTGCGCGCCCAGGCCGCGTTGCCCGAAGCCCGGCTGGAGGCACTGGCCGACTTCACCCGCGCCGTGATCAGCATGCGCGGCGCGGTGCCGCAGGACGCGTTCGATGCCTTCCTGGCAGCAGGCTTCACCGCGGCGCAGACACTGGATGTGGTGCTGGGCGTGAGCCTGGCCACGCTGTGCAACTTCGGCAACAGCCTGGCGCAGACACCCTTGAACCCCGAGTTGGAAGCGTACCGGTGGACACCTGCCGCGGCCTGACGTCACTGAATCGCAGAGGAACGCCGATGACTTTCTCCACATTCTCAAGCGTGCTGCCGCCGGATCTGGCGCAATGGCTGGCCGCCCATGCCGACGGGCTGGACAACGGCACCGTCGACCCGGGCGAGGTACTGCCACGCCTGGCTCAGGCCGGCCTATTCGGCGTCGGCGTGCCGCAGATCCTGGGCGGCAATGGTGGCACCCTCTCGGATGCTGTCGAGGCAGTGGCGGCAGTGGCCGAGTATTCGCAGACGGCGGCATTCGTGTTGTGGGGCCAGCGCGCTTTCGTCGAATACCTGCTGCAGACACCCAACCGCGCACTGGCGCAGCGCTGCCTGCGCGCGCTGCTGGATGGCCGCCTTGCCGGCGCCACCGGGCTATCCAATGCCATGAAGTTCCTTGGCGGCATCGAATCGCTACAGGTGACCGCGCGCGGCGGCGAGGCGGGCAACGTCTGGCTGATCGATGGCGTGGTGCCTTGGGCCACCAATCTGCATCCCGCGGGCTTTGCGGTGGCAGTGACTGCGGCCAGCGCATCCGGCGGATGTGCCGCCGTCTATGCCATTCCTTCGGGCCTGCCGGGTGTGGCGCGCAGCGAAGACCTGGACCTGATCGGCCTGCGCAGCAGTCATACCGCGTCGGTGCGCTTCGACGGCGTCGCACTGGATGCCGGCTGGTTGCTGCATGAAGACGCGCACCAGTTCTTGCCGCGTGTACGGCCGGCCTTCCTGGGCCTGCAGTGCGGCCTGGCGATCGGTCTGGCCCGGCGCGGCATTGCGGCGGCACGCGACGGTGTCGAAAGCGGTCGTTCCGTACTGGATGAAGAACTCGATGCGCTTGCCGCCGCGCTCGTCGGCGAGACACGCACGCTGCATGATGGACTGGGAGTCGGCGACTTCCTCGCTGCTCCCCGCACGCTGTTTGGCATCCGTATTCGCCTGGTGGAGCTGGCCGCGTCGGCGATGCAACTGGAGTTGCAAGCGCGCGGCGGTGCAGCCTACCTGCACGCGCGTACCAATGGCTTTGCGCGGCGCTGGCGCGAGGCGGCGTTCCTGCCCATCGTCACGCCCAGCCTGGTGCAACTGAAGACCGAGCTGGCGAGGCAAGCGGTGCTAGGCCCCCGGGTGGCGGCATGAGCGGAGCGCTGCTGGAAGGGCAGGGCCTGACGCTGGTCTACGGCAGCGGCGCGGCGTCGCGCACGGTGCTGCGTGGGGTGGACCTGCGGCTGGCAGCCGGCGAGGTGGTGTCGGTGATCGGCCCAAGCGGCGCCGGCAAGTCCAGTGTGCTGCGCCTGTTGGCCGGCCTGCAGCCGGCCACGCGAGGCTGGGTGCGCATGCAGGGGGAGGTGCTGGACGCACCGCATCCACGCATTGCCGTGGCATTCCAGGATGCCTGCCTGCTGCCATGGCTTTCCGTGGCGCGCAACGTGGGGTTCGGCCTGGACTTTCGGCATCAGCCAGCCTTGGCGTGCGCAGGGCGTCATCAGCGTGTGGCGCGCACATTGGCTGCCGTCGGGCTGAGCCATGCGCAGCACCTCTTTCCCGCGCAATTGTCCGGCGGCATGGCGCAGCGGGTGGCCCTGGCGCGCTGTCTGGCGCGCCAACCGCTGGCACTGCTGCTCGACGAACCTTTCGGCGCGCTGGACGAGATCACGCGCTCCGACATGCAGGCGCTGCTGCTGCGCATGGTACGCGAGTACGGCCCGGCGACGCTACTGATCACCCACGACATTGACGAGGCGCTGCTGTTGTCCGACCGCATCGTCCTATTGGGGGCCGCGCCCGGCGAGCCGGCCAGCGTGCTGCGCGAATGGCGCATCGCGTTGCCCCATCCGCGGGAGGCGGAGGTCGAGGCCCTGGGTGCCCTACGCGTGGAGATCGTACGGGCACTGCGCAGCCTGCTGCGGCCCGGCGGCAGGACTTCCACCGCGTTGGCAGCGCATCCAGCGCCGCAGCACCAGACCGCCACCATTTGAGGCAGCGCGACACACACCACGAAACACCAAGACGAGGTCAACGATGTGCCAGGTTCCGATGTCCCGGCGCGAGCTGCTGAAGCTCTCCGCGCTTTTTACCGCTGGCGGTGCTCTGCCGCTGCTCAATGCACTGAACGCACGCGCGGCCAGCGAGCCGGATGCACCTGTGCGCATCGGCTACCTGCCGATTACCGATGCTACGCCACTGCTGGTGGCGCACAACAATGGCTATTTCGACAAGGAAGGCATTCAAGCCGAGAAGCCCACGCTGCTGCGCAGCTGGGCACAGTTGGTGGAGGCCTTCATTTCCGGCCAGGTCAATGTGGTGCATCTGCTGTCGCCGATGACCGTCTGGGCGCGCTTTGGCAGCCAGGTTCCCGCCAAGGTGGTGGCGTGGAATCACGTCGGAGGCTCCGGGTTGACGGTGGCGCCGCAGGTCGGATCGCTGCGCGACCTGGGTGGCAAGACGGTAGCGATCCCGTTCTGGTATTCGATTCACAACGTCGTGCTGCAGACGATGCTGAAGAAGGACGGCCTGGTGCCGGTGAGCCGCAAGAGCGGGGCGCTGGCGTCCAATGAGGTCAACTTGGTGGTGATGGCGCCATCCGATATGCCGCCCGCGTTGGCCTCACGCCAGATCGAGGGCTATATCGTAGCCGAGCCGTTCAACGCCGCAGCGGAGACGATGAAGATCGGCAAGATACTGCGCTTCACTGGCGACGTGTGGCGCAATCATGCCTGCTGCGTGGTGTTCATGCACCAGCAGGATCTGGAGCGGCGCCCGGTGTGGGCGCAGAAGGTTGTCAATGCCATTGTCAAGGCGCAGCGCTGGACTCAGGACAACCGCGCCGAGGCGGCCGCGCTCCTGTCCAAGGATGGCGCCAACCGCTACACGCCACACACGCTGGACGCGTTGCGCCGGGTGCTGGTTCCCGATGCGGGCGAGCGTGCCCGCTATCTGGCCAGCGGCGCCATTCATCATGCCGACTGGAACGACAAGCGCATCGATTTCCAGCCCTATCCCTACCCCAGTTACACGGAAGAACTCGTGCGCCGGCTCAAGGGCACGCTGATCGAGGGCAATAGTGCCTTCCTGGCCGGGCTGGAGCCGCAGCGCGCCGCGCGTGAGCTGGTGGACGATCGCTTCGTGCGCCGCAGCCTGGCCGAGGTGGGTGGGCTCAAGGCCTTCGGCTTCGGCGAGGGCTTCTTGCGGCAGGAGGAGATTGCAGCGTGAACGAGCCTGCCAACGATGCCTGGTCCGCCAGCGGCATGATGCGCTCGGTGGCGGCGCGGCTGTGGCCGGGACTGGCCGGCCTGGCGGTGCTGCTCCTGCTGTGGTGGCTGACCACTGGTGCCGGGCAGGCACAAGGGCTGGCCACGCGCTTCACGCCGGGCGCCACGTTGGCCAGCGTGGCGGAACTACTGTGCCAGCCCGATTTTGCCCAGAATACGTTGGTGAGCCTGCGGCGCGTGTTGCTGGGACTGGGGATGGCACTTGCCGTGGGCGTGCCGCTGGGCTTGCTGGTTGGCGGAGCGGCGCTGGTGGATGCCGCCGTGTCGCCGGCATTCCAGTTCCTGCGCATGATCTCGCCGCTATCCTGGATGCCCGTGGTCGTGATGGTGCTGGGCGTGGGCGACCGCCCGGTGCTGTTCCTGCTGGCCTTCGCCGGAGTCTGGCCCATTCTGCTCAATACCGCCGCCGGGGTGCGCAACCTTGACCCCCGCTGGATCACGCTCGCCCGCAGCCTGGCCGCCACGCGCTGGGAGATGCTGATGCGGGTGGTGCTACCGGGCGTAGTGGGCAGCGTGTTGACCGGGCTGCGGCTGTCGATCGGCGTCGTATGGATTGTGCTGGTGCCGGCTGAAATGCTGGGGGTGAATGCCGGCCTGGGCTACTTCATCCTTGATACGCGCGATCGGCTGGCGTACTCGGAGTTGCTTGCCACCGTGCTGATGATCGGGCTGCTGGGTTTCCTACTCGATAGCTGCGCGCGCTGGCTGCAGCGTTGGTGGGCTCCTGCATAGCAGACCAGTGCGGGGCGGGGGAGGAGCCCCGCTGCCTCGTGGTGGCCGCCATCTCAATCAGTGACAGATCAACTATCAAGGGGCGCCAGGAAATCCTCGCGCAGCCGGGGAAGGTGCGCAAGCTAGCGCTCCGGTGGCTTCCCTCGGGCTCGGGTTGCTAGGCACATCCTGTACGGACCCGTGCTCGCAGCACATCCGCTTCGATGATGGTCACTTGTCCCGAGCCATGCGCCTATCGAATAAGATGCACGGGAGCGTGCCGAATATCCTCTGTGAGTGTTCGGTGGGGGCATGTTCTCCACTACCCTTTAGGAAGATCATTCAGTATCGACGGGCTGCGACGCCCCCGATCATTTTCCTATGAGATCCCGATCGGTACCACCCAGATGGAGTCGTTTCTATATCCTGGATGCGAAGAACCGGCCTGTCCAGGTGTTGGACCAGGGCGAGTGGTCGCGCTGGATGGCTGAAAACGAACTGATCTTCCGCCGCACGCTGTTGGAAGACTGCGGCGTCGTGGTCACCACCCGCTTCCGCGGAGTGTCTGAGCGAGCACATAGGGACACGCCACTGTTCGTGACTCGTGTTGTCGGGAAGGTGGCGGACGAAAACGAGAGCTATGGAGCCTGCACGCTTGATGAGGCGTTGGAGCAACATGAATTGCTTGTGCAGAAACTCATTCGCGCTGCGCTAGATTGAGCCAGGATTTGAGCCCGCGCGACGGTGTTCGCAATCCATATCCGCTCTCAAGGGATGCAATTAATCACTTGCGGTGATAATCAAGCAAATTTGACCCGCTGGCAGGAGGGCGGGGCCGCCTTAACGGGTCCATCCGATTCGGTGCTGATACTGTGGCGCAGCGAAGGGACCAATCCGTCCGCTGCAGAGCAATTTTAATCACTGGCAGCATAAGCCAGCTGTACCCCAGGGGCGCTGCTTGCCTCGCTCCCTGACTGCGACAGAGCCCTCATCGTCGGAAAGCCAAAAAAGTGACGAGCCAGTCCAGCTTATGACAAAATAAATGCCCCCTGGTCACACCGGAAATGACGTTGCGGTCCGGACGTCGACGCACCCTTGAGTCATATTTCTGGCACGGTTCCCATTTCGCTGGTCAACGGCTTCCTGTCGGGTGCCGATCCCGCCGCCATTGAGCGGCTGGCGGAGTGCTCTGGCATCCCCCACGGCTTGCTGCGCCGCCCTGGCTCCCGCGTGACCGAGGAGCAGTTCTCCACGCTATATCGCCTGCTCGCGACCGAACTGGACGACGAAATGCCGGGCATCTTCAGCCGCCCCTTGCGCAACGGCACGCTGAAATACCTTTGCCTGAGCCTGCTCGACGCCCCGCGGCTGGAAGTCGCGCTGCACCGGTTCGGCCAGTTCTTCCACCTGATCCTGGATGATTTCCGGCTGGATTCGGGCCGCGACGGCGAAGGCGCCTGGGTTGCCATGGTGGTGGATCCGGCGGGCCCCAGCGTGACCGAACTCGGTCGCGAACTTATCATGAAGCTGGTGCACGGCATCGCGTCATGGCTGGTTGGGAAGCGGATCCCGCTGATCGCGGCGGAGTTCGATTTTGCGCGTCCCGCGCACGCAACGGACTACCTCTTTCTCTTTCCGGGGCCGGTTCAGTTCGGTAGCGCACAGACACGCATGCGTTTCGAGGCGGCCTACCTGGATATGCCCGTGCGGCAACGCAAGGCCGACCTGCAGAGATTCCTGGCGCGCGCCCCGGAAGATTGGATCTTCGTCTCCTTTGCCGACCAGATGGTTTGCCACCGGGTCAGGCAATTCCTCGCCGATTGCCTTCCCGCCATGCCGACGCTGGAAGTGGTTGCCCAGGACCTGCACTATTCCGTGCGCACGCTTTGCCGCCGGCTTGCGGACGAAGGCACGACGTTCCAGGCGATCAAGGACGACGTCCGGCGCGATATCGCGATCCAGCGGCTCACGCGTTCGCCCGACGCCATCGCGGCAATCGCTTATGACGTCGGCTTTGACAACCCGACCGCGTTCCACCGCGCCTTCCGGCACTGGACCGGCAGCACGCCAAAGGCCTACCGCGGCATGGCCTGAGCGGCCCGGCTAGGCGGCGGCACCGCTGTAATGGGTGCTGAAACGCTGCCTGAGCACCAGCTTATGCAGCTTGCCGGTCGCGGTCAGTGGCAGTTCCGGCACGAACACCACATCGTCCGGGATCCACCATTTGGCCACCTTGCCTTCATAGAAGGCTAGTAGTTGTTGCGCATCGAGCGTGCTGCCGGCGCGCCTTACCGCGACCAGCAGGGGGCGTTCGTCCCACTTGGGATGGGCACAGGCGATACAGGCCGCCAGTTCGATTTCCGGATGCGCAACGGCGATGCCTTCCAGTTCGATCGAGGAAATCCATTCGCCGCCGGACTTGATCACATCCTTGCTGCGATCCGTGATCTGCATATAGCCGTCGGCGTCGATCGTGGCGACATCGCCGGTGGCGAACCAGCCATCTTTCTCCAGGCAGGTTTCCTCCATGCCGAAGTAGCGCTCCACGACCCAATGGCCGCGCACCATCAGGTCGCCCGCCGAGCGCCCGTCCCACGGTAACTCGGCACCATCGGCGTCGACGACCTTCATCTCGACACCCGGCACGACCCTGCCTTGCTTGGCCTCGAGCTGCGCGCGCTCCTGCTCCGGCTTTTGCGCGAAGCCCTGCGAGGGCGAAAACACAGTGCCAACCGGCGACAGCTCGGTCATGCCCCAGGCGTGTACCGACTTGATGCCCAGTTCGCCCAGCGCCCTGGCCAGTTGCGGCGGGCATGCCGCGCCGCCCACGATGACACGCTCCAGGCTGTTGCAGCGCTTGCCCGTGCGGCGCATATGGTCGGCCAGGCCGAGCCAGACCGTGGGCACGCCGGCCGACACCGTCACGCCTTCCTGGTCGAACAATGCCGACAGGGACGCGCCGTCGAGCGCCGGACCCGGAAGCACCAGTTTCGCCCCGACCAGCGCCGCGGAGAACGGTAGCCCCCAGGCATTGACGTGGAACATCGGCACGACAGGCACCACGGAGTCCGACGCACGCAGGCAAAGCGCGTCTGGCAGCGCCGAGGCATAGGCCATCAGGCAAAGCGAACGGTGCGAGTACAAGACGCCCTTCGGGTTGCCGGTGGTGCCGGAGGTGTAGCAAAGCACCGCCGCCAGCTGCTCATCCAGGCGGGGCCAGTTGAAATGGCCGGGCTGCCCGCCGATCAGGGCCTCATAGCTTTCGAGCGGCAGCGCCGGTGCTTGAGGCAGGCTGGTGGCCTCGCACAGCATGACCCATGACTCGACATGAGGACATCGCGGCGCGATCTGCTCGACCAAGCCCAGGAACGAGGCATCAAAGCAGACCACGCGGTCGCGGGCATGATTGATGATGTAGGCGATCTGTTCGGGGAACAGGCGGGGGTTGATGGTATGACAAACCGCGCCAATGCCGGTCACGCCATAGTACAGCTCCATATGGCGATAGCCGTTCCACGCCAGCGTGCCGACGCGGTCTCCCGCCACGATGCCGCGGCCCGTCAGCGCATTGGCCAGTTGCATGGCGCGGACATGGCAGTCCCCGTAGGTATAGCGGTGAATGTCGCCCTCGACGCGCCGGGATACGATTTCCACCGTGCCGGAGTGCCGCGCTGCCTGCTCCAGCAGCGTGGACAATTGCAAAGGCGCATACATCATCTGACCGAGCAGGTCCATAGTCTTGTCTCCTGACAGGCGGTTTGTCGTTATGCCGGTTGCATTCAACGGTCATGGCGACGCCGGCTGCGAGGCATTCTAGAGGTGCCCGCCACCTCCGGCACTGACAGGAATGGCCGAACTAGTGACAAATCCGGCCAATCGAACTGGGGTGCATGGCAGGCGACCCGCGCGACGCAAAGCGGCAGGTTTTGTCAATGAATGGGCAGGTTTGGTTATTCCCGCATGACGCGGCGGGCGCTACGATCCGGTACCCAGACCATGCGGTGCCGGCATCCGGCCAGATGCACCGCGCCCTGTCCCCAAAATGGAGTCCCCAAAAAATGACCTACCGTGCCCCGCTCAAGGACATGCTGTTCGTGATGAACGAACTGGCTGATCTTGACGCAGTCAGCAAGCTGCCCGGCTTCGAGGACGCCACGCCGGAGACGGCGCAGGCGGTGCTCGACGAGGCAGCCAAATTCAACGAGCAAGTGGTGGCGCCGCTCAACCGCATTGGCGACACCGATCCCAGCAGCTGGAAGGACGGCGTGGTTACCACCACGCCCGGTTTCAAGGACGCGTTCCGCCAGTTTGGCGAAGGTGGCTGGCAGGGCGTGCTGCATCCGCAGGAATTTGGCGGCCAGGGCTTGCCCAAGTTGATCGCCACCGCCTGCAACGAGATGCTGAACACGGC
>NZ_JBFRDD010000026.1:0-107907 GCF_052113425.1 Cupriavidus sp. YAF13 | reverse complement strand
CCGGCGCCCTGGCGCTGCCCGCGCAGCCGGCCGCTGCGCCGGCGGCCGACCTTGTGGCCAGCCTGCTGGCGCCGCTCGTGGCCGCCTCGCCATCGCCGCAGGCCGGGCTTGGGGCCGCAGAACTGGCGCAGATGTTCGTCGCCGCGCATCGATTGGGCGCCATGGCGGCATCGCAGCAGGCGGTGCCTGTCGTAAGCGCGCCACGCGCCGTCTGGTGGCGTTCCAGCCGCGATATTGCCGCTGCGCGGCTGGCCGCATGGCAGGGAGCGCCATGGCGGGAGGCGGTGCTCGATGGGGTGGATCACCACGGAATCGTCCGCGACGCGCGGCTGCTGGCCGATCTGGCCACCAGCCTCGACGCCGGGCTTTCGGGCGATAGACGCCCGCATTCCCCTGTACCGACTGAGGGCATGTCCGCCACAACCCTACCGACGTAGGCCAGGAATCGTAATTTTATAAATGCAAATGCGAATAGTTTGCATTTAGAATCACTGCTCCATCAAAAAACTGCAGAATCAGGAGAAATATGAGGACGGGTAAAAGCGCCAGGCCGCGTCAGGCTTGGGCGAATCGGCAACCATTCGCGCTGACCGCGCTGGCCATGGCTGTCACGATCCAGACGGCGTACGCGCAGACGAACGACGCCACGCCTGCCTCCGCCAGCGGCGGCGAAGTCCAGTTGCCGGCCGTCAGCGTGCGCGCCGATACGGTCGCCGAAAACTACGGCCCGGTGGGCAAGAGGTCGGTATCGGCCACCAAGACGGACGTGCCCATCGAGGACACGCCGCAGTCGATCAGCGTGGTCACGTCGGACCAGATCCGTGCCCAGGGCGCCCAGCGCGTGGAAGAAGCCCTGCGCTACAGCGCCGGCGTGCGCACCGAGCCGATCGTCGATACGCGGCGCGGCACGTACTACATCCGCGGCTTCAACGCCGCCCAGAACGGCCAGTACTGGGATGGGCTGAAGATGCCCTGGTCCGGCGGCTATGCCTACTGGGACCTGGAGCCGTACAGCCTGGAGCGCGTCGACATCGTGCGCGGGCCCTCGTCGGTGCTCTACGGCCAGACCGCGCCGGGCGGCCTGATCAACCAGGTCAGCAAGCGGCCGCAGGCGGAATCGTCGAACGAGATCAACCTGAGTTTCGGCAACTACGATCGCCGCGAGATCTCGGGCGATTTCACGGGCGCGCTCGACAAGGACGGCAAGGTGCTCTACCGCCTGACCGCGCTGGCGCGCGACAGCGGGACGCAGACGAACCACGCCGGCGACGACCGCCTGTTCATTTCGCCGCAGATCACGTGGCGCCCCACCGACGCCACCAGCTTCACGCTGTACTCGCAGATCTATCACGACAACGCCGGCAACAGCGCCGGCTTCCTGCCGGCCGTGGGTACGATCACGCCGTTGGCGAACGGGTCCAAGATCCCGACCGACTTCTTCCCGGGCGAACCGTCCTTCGAGCGCTTCAAGCGCGAGCAGTACATGGTGGGCTACGAGTTCTCGCATCGCCTGAATGACACGGTGACGCTGCGCCAGAACCTGCGCTACAGCCACATGTACACCAGCTACGAGGACATCAACGGCAATGGCGGTCTCGTATCGAATCCGGCAAATGGCCCGTACCTGCTGCGCCGCATCGGCCTGAAGTCGAACGAGTCGTACAACCTGTTCACTGTCGACAATCAGGCGCAGGTCAAGGTCAAGCACGGCATCTTCGAGCACACGATCCTCACCGGGATCGACTACACGCGGTCCACGTTCGGTCGCCTGCTGGGCCAGACCGGCAGCCTGCCGACGCAGCAACCGCCTATCGACATCTTCAACCCGGTGTACGGCAACTTCGTGGCGCCGGCGTACCAGAGCGACACCACCACGGTGCGCAGCCAGGTGGGCTTCTACCTGCAGGACATGCTGCGCGTGGCGGACCGCTGGGTGGTGCAACTGGCCGGCCGCTACGACAAGGCGAAGGTCGATGCCGACGCCCGCACGCTGGCCACCAACGTCGTGACGCACTCCGGCACCGACGACGGCAAGTTCACCGGCCGCGCCGGCCTGCTGTGGGAAGGCCCGTATGGCCTGTCGCCGTACTTTGCCTACTCGACCTCGTTCGAGCCGACGGCCACCACCGTGCTGTACGGCGGCGGCACGCCGAAGCCCACCACCGGCAAGCAGTACGAGGCCGGCCTGAAGTGGCAGCCGAAGGGTACGCGCAGCTTCGCGCAACTGTCGCTGTTCAACCTGACGCAGCAGAACGTGCTGACGACGTCGCCGGTGCCCACCCAGGTCTCGCAGCTCGGCGAAGTGCGCTCGCGCGGTGTGGAACTGGAAGGCACGTGGGCCGTCACGAACAACTTCAACATCCTGGCGTCGTACACGTACACGGATGCCGAAGTCACGCAGGCGGGCCCGAACGCGCCGAACGCAGGCAAGACGCCGCAGTACATCCCGCGGCACATGGCCTCGCTGTGGGCGGATTACCGCCTGTCGAGCGGCTTCCTGCGGGGCGTCTGGCTAGGCGGTGGCGTGCGGTACATGGGCAAGTCGTATGACCAGACGAACGTGACGACCGTGCCGGCGTACACGCTGTTCGATCTGGCCGCGAGCTACTCCTTCGCCAAGCACTACACGCTGCGTCTGAACGTCAACAACCTGTTCGACAAGACGTATGTGGCCGGGTGCGACAGCGCCACGAACTGCTACTACGGTCGCCGCCGCACCATCATCGGTACGGCCACCTACCGCTGGTAAGCAGCAAGACGCCGCCCGTCCTTCCGGGCGGCGTTGCCTTGCAGGAGTCCAAGAACATGAAAGCCCCAACGCTGCGCTTCTGGTACGCGATCCATCGCTGGACCAGCCTGCTCTGCACATTGAATCTGCTGGTGCTGTGCGTCACCGGCCTGTTGCTGATCTTCCACGAGGACATCGACGCGCTGCTCGGCCAGGAACATCACGGCGCGGTGGCTGCCGAGCGCACCGTTGCCGTGCCGGCACGGCGGCCCGCGTTGCAGACGCTGGTCGACGCGGCCCAGGCCGCGCATCCGGGCCAGCTCACCAAGTCGATTTCGTTTGCGGACGACGATGCCGACGCCGTTGGCGTGCGCGTGGGACCCGTTGGCGAGCCGAAGCTGCGCAATGGCACGACGGTCCAGTTCGACGCTGCCACGGGCGCCACGCGCAAGCCGGGGCCGCCGGGCGAAACCTTCAGCGGCTTCATCCTCAAGCTGCACCTGAACCTGTTCCTCGGCCTGCCGGGGCAGTTCTTCATCGGCTTTATCGGCGTGCTGTTCGCGCTGAGCCTGATGAGCGGGCTCGTCGTCTACGGGCCGTTCATGCGCAAGCTGGCTTTCGGCCTGATCCGCTTCGGCAAGCCGGTGCGCATCGTGCAGGCGGACCTGCACAACCTGTTCGGCATCGTCGTGATGGTGTGGGCACTGGTGGTCGGGCTGACGGGGACGTTCCTGTCGTTTTCCCCGCTGATCATCGGGGTCTGGCAGAAGACCGAGCTGCAGCACCTGATCGCGACGCTGCCGGGGCCGACGCCCGCATCGTTCGTGCCGGTGGATCGCGCGCTGGAGCAGGCGCACAAGGAGGTACCGGGGAAGGACCCGGCCTTCGTCTTCTATCCGAATACCGAGTTTTCCACCGGACGCCACTACGGCGTGGTGCTGCGCGGCCACACGGAGCTGCAGAAGCGCGTCTACGCGATCGTGCTTGTCGATGCGGGCGACGGCAGCGTGGCCGCCGTGCGCGGCATGCCGTGGTATCTGCAGGTACTGCTGCTGTCGGCGCCGTTCCACTTCGGCGACTATGCGGGCCGGCCGCTGCAGATCTTGTGGGYGCTACTGACGGTCATCACGGCGGGCGCCACGGTGACGGGTTTCATTTTCTGGCTCAAGCGACCACGGCGCAGCCGCGAGGACGCCACTGCGACGCTGCCGCCGCAACTGTCGGGAGACCAGGCATGAAGCTGATCGACGATACCTGGCCGATGCCGGTGCTGCTTGGCGTGCTGTCCTTCGCGGGTCTGGCGGCCGGCATTTTCGGCGATGGCGCGTGGGACGCCCTGTGCTGGATCGGCCTGGGTGTGCCCGTTGCCGTCACGGCGTACCGGCTATGGCGACATTGGCGCGTGCGGATGGCGTCCGCGAAGGAGTAGGCGCCGTGCGCGGGCATGTGCCGCAATGGCCATCGCCCGGCAGGCGGTAGTTCAGGCAGCAGATGCGTCGCACGGGCGCCACGCCCGGCTGGCCCGGTTCCGCGCCAGGTCGGAATGCGCCATGGAACGGGTTGGCGAAGCCGTCGATGGACACGGGTGCGTCGATCCATGCCAGCACTTCCGCGCGCTGCGCGGGCGTCAGCACCGGATGCGCGGCCAGTTGCCTCGCGATGCCCGCGGCGGCCACGCCACCCGTACACCAGAGCAAACGCTGGGATACCCGGGCGGCTACGGAAAACGCCGCCACCACGCGCGGCAGATGGGCGTTGACCAGCGGTGACAGCAACGCGGCAAGCGTGGCGCCGGACGCCTCGCCGCCGTCCGGCAGTACCAGCATCGCCAGCCAGCCATTGGCTGCGCCACACCAGACCACCGCGTCAGCGTCGAACGCCAGACCGCGCCGATGCAGCGTGGCCGCGACAAGCGCTCCTGGTAGCACCGCCATCGTGTAGTCGCGGAACCACGCCGCAGCGAGCGCCCGCAGGTCCTCGCAATCACTCGCACGGGACGCACGCGCCAGGCATTCGGCGGCCCAGCCGGCATCCAGACTGGCACCGCGTGCCATCACCCCCGATGGTTCCGACCCCGCCGCACCGGCCAGCGCGAGTCGTTCGGCATAAGGCCGCAAGGGCCCGGCGAAGAATGGGGCGAGAAAGTCGATCATGCGGTACGTGGTACGTCGGCCATGGCGAGATGCCGGCCTGCCTGACGGATGACGAATGGCCTGCGATGGAAATTAAGGAGGTGGCTCCATCACGATGGGCCCGCATGACGGCCCTAATTTTCCCCGCGCGCCGCACGTCATCCAGGCAATGCCGATCCCGGATCTAGCCAGCATGTCGCTTATTGCCTCCCTGCCGCGCAAGCTGCGGCTCACCATCGTCCTGGCCGCCGCGGCCAGCCTGGCCGCTGGCCTGTGCGCCGTCGGCATAGTGGCGCTCATCAACCGCGTGCTGGCCACGCAAGGCGCGGACGCGCCGCAACTGGCACTGCCGTTCGCGGCGCTGGCGATCGCCGTGCTGGCTTGCCGCACGCTGGCGTCGACGCTGTTCGTGCGCGTCAGCCAGAGCGCGCTGGCGCGTATCCGTGCGCAGATCTGCGAGCGCTTCATTGGCGCGCCCTACCCGCATATCGAGCAGACCGGCAATGCGCGGGTGCAGGCGGCGCTGGCCGATGACAGCACGCACGTGGCCAACGGCCTGTCCGTGATTCCGGTGGTGCTGACCAACTCGATGGTTGTGCTCGGCTGCCTTGGCTATCTGGCGTGGCTGTCGCTGCCGACGTTCGCCATCGCCTGCGCGATTCTCGGTGTCGGCTCGTGGTTCTATCACTGGAACCACCGCCGCGCGCTGGTGCACCTGAAGCAGGCCGGTATCGCACAGGATGCGCTGCACGGCCATTTCAAGTCGCTGGTGTCTGGCGCGCGCGAACTCAAGCTCAATCACGACAAGCAGCGCAGTTTCATTCGCGACAGCCTGGGCGTGACGCTCGATGCCGTGCGCACCGCACGCACGCGTGGCCTGTCGATCTTCTTTGTGGCGCTGGGCTTCGGCAGCTTCCTGTTCTTCGCGGTGATCGGCGGCGTGCTCTTCGCGCCGCGCGCAACGCCGCTGGACCCGGCCGTGATGACTGGCTTCACGATCATGTTCCTGTACATCATGTCGCCGCTGGAATCGCTGCTCAATGCGCTGCCGGCGCTGAGCATGGGGCGTGTGGCATACGCGCGCATCGAGGCGCTGGGCGCCGATGCCGCGCCCGAGGCTCCGCCCCGCGACCGAGCAGTCTCCCGCTTTGCCAGCGTGTCGCTGGATGCCGCCAGCCATCGCTACTTCCACGAAGGCGAAAACAGCTTCTTTGCGCTGGGGCCGGTCGATCTTGCGCTCCATGCCGGTGAAATCGTGTTCCTGGTGGGCGGCAACGGCAGCGGCAAGACCACGCTGGCCAAGCTGATGGCTGGCTTGTATCCGCCGCTGGCCGGCGAACTTCGCCATAACGGCGAGGCGGCCGACCCCGCGCATCTCGCCGACTATCGAGCGCAGTTCTCCGCCGTGTTCTCCGATTTCCACCTGTTCGACACGCTGCTTGCGCACGATCCGCAGGACGACGCCCTGGCCAATCGCCTGATCCAGCGCTTCCAGTTGGGCCACAAGGTCACCGTGCGCGACGGTCGCTTCACCACGCAGTCGCTGTCGCAAGGCCAGCGCAAACGACTGGCGCTGATCGTCGCGTGCCTGGAGCGTCGCCCGGTGATGATCCTCGACGAATGGGCCGCCGACCAGGACCCGCTCTTCAAGGACGTGTTCTATCGCGAAGTGCTGTCGGAACTGCGCGCGCAGGGCAAGGCGGTGCTCGTGATCTCGCACGATGACCGCTACTTCGACCTGGCCGACCGCGTTGTGAAGATCGAGAACGGCCAGATCGTCAGCGACACCGTGCAGGCGCATCGCGGGGCGCAGAGCGACACGGCCACGCTGGCCACGGCCACCGCTGCCTGACGCGCTGCAACGTCCACGGAGAATTCCATGCCCCTGCATCCCGACCTCGAAGCGCTGCTCGACATGGTGGAAATCGCCACCGCAACCGGAAAACGCCCGGTGATTCATCAACTGACGCCCGCGCAGGCGCGGCGCGAGTTCGATGACGCGTCCACGGCGCTCGACTTGCCGCCCGAACCCGTGGGCCGCGTCGAAGCGCTGCGTATTGCCACGCGAGACGGGTCCGACATCGACGCCCGGCTCTACGCGCCCGATCGACAAGGAGACGGGGATGCGCTGCCGGTCCTGCTGCATTTCCATAGCGGCGGTTTCACGGTCGGCAGTCTCGATTCCCATGCGTCCCTATGCACGGCGATCGCCGCAGCCACGCCTTGCGCCGTGGTGTCGGTGGCGTACCGGCTGGCGCCGGAGTTCAAGTTTCCAACTGCGGCATATGACGCCATCGATGCGCTGGCATGGCTGGGCAGGCATGCCGCATCACTGGGTCTGGACGCCTCCCGGATCGCCGTGGGCGGCGACAGCGCGGGCGGAACCCTCAGCGCCATGCTTGCCCTGGCGGCGCGCGACGAACCCGCCCTGCCCCGGCCATGCTTTCAGGTGCTTTGCTATGCGGGCCTTGGCGGCACCACCGACACCGCTTCGCATCGGCAGTACGGCGAAGGGTATCTGCTCGATACGGACACGATCGAGTGGTTCTACAGCCAGTACCTGCGCGACGAGGCGGACCGTCGCGACTGGCGCTTTGCGCCATTGCGTGCCGAGGACCATCGCGGCGTGGCGCCCGCGCTGATCGTGCTGGCCGAATGCGATCCGCTCTGCGACGAGGGCCACGCCTATGCGCGAAAGCTCGCCGATGCCGGCGTGCCGGTCGTCGTGCGTGAATACGCGGGTATGGTTCACGAGTTCCTGCGCATGGGCAATATCGTCGCCGACGCCGGCGAGGCCCGCGCGGAAATTGCCGGCGCACTGGCCCGCGCCTTCCAAACGCGCGATGCAACGGCGGTGCCGTTGGAACGCGCCGCCTGAGCGCTAAATTCTCCACGCCGCGCATCGTCTCGATAGGCATGACGGCAGACGTCATGCACCGTCCAACGAATGCCTTGCCAGACACGAAGATCCATATGCCGACAACGCTTGCTCCTTTTTCGCGCCACCTGTCCTTCGCGGCGCAGCCCACGTTGCGCCGCGAGAGCCGCTACGACGGTTCGCGCCTGACGGTGACGAGGGACGGCCAGCCCCTTGCCAGCTTCCAGTTCGCTGGCGACGTGCTGCGCCTGCACGACGGCCACGCCGATGACCACGAACTGGCCCATGCGACGATGGCCGCGCTGGATGCCGCTTTCGCCAACGGCGCGCCGTACGCGCTGCGCGTCGATATCGAATCGCGCGGCGCACAGAATCGTCTTCACCAGATCGGCGCGCTGCTGCGCGAGCCCGGTGGCGCGCGCGGCGGTATCGCGGGTACTGCGCACGCCAGCCTGCTTTGGCAACGCCCCGAGTTGTACATGGCGGCGTCCGAGGGGCCGTTCCCGCTGCGCTATGCGATGACCGATGGCAAGCGCCATCCGCTGCGGCCGGGCAAGCCGGATGGCGCGGTCTATGCGCGCCATATTCCGTGGCTCGACAAGACGCTGATGCTGCGCGCCGCTGAACTGGAGCGGGATCTGCCGCTGCTGCATCGCTGGATGAACGATCCGGATGTCGCCTACTTCTGGAACGAGGAAGGCGACGAGGCCAAGCATCGCGCCTATCTGCAAGGGCTGATCGACGATCCGCATATGCTGCCGCTGATCGCGTCGTTCGACGACACGCCCTTCGGCTATTTCGAGGTGTACTGGGCCAAGGAAAACCGCATCGCGCCGTTCTACGATGCGCACGATCACGATCGCGGCTGGCACGTGCTGATTGGCGAACCGGCGTTCCGGGGCAAGGCGTTCCTGACGGCGTGGTTCCCGGCCATCCAGCACTACCAGTTCCTGGACGATCCGCGCACGCAGCGCATCGTCGGCGAGCCGCGCGCCGACCACGTGCGCCAGATCGCCAACCTCGACAAGACGGGCTTTTCGAAGATCAAGGAGTTCGACTTCCCGCACAAGCGCGCGATGCTCGTGATGCTGCTGCGCGAGCGGTTCTTCGGCGAACACCTGCTCTTGCCGGACACCACGGCGCCAGCCACGCCACGCAACTGATTCCTCTGCCAACGGGGCGCGCGTGCGCCCTCTTCCCTCTTTCCCGATTGCTCAGCAAGGACCGAAACATGACGCTCCGCGACACCTCTCCCGTCGTCCACGATCTGGTCGGCATCGGCTTCGGGCCATCGAACCTGGCCCTGGCTATCGCGCTTCAGGAGCAGGCGGCTTCCGGCCGGCCGCTCGACGCGCACTTCCTGGAAAAGCAGCAGAACTACCAGTGGCACGGCAACACGCTGGTTTCGCAGAGCGAGATGCAGATCTCGTTCCTGAAAGACCTCGTGTCGATGCGCAACCCGACCAGTCCGTACAGCTTCGTGAACTACCTGCATCGCCACGGGCGACTGGTGGACTTCATCAACCTGCGCACGTTCTATCCGAGCCGCATGGAGTACAACGACTATCTGCGCTGGGCCGCGAGCCACTTCGCGGGGCAATGCAGCCTGGGCGAAGAGGTGCAGACGATCGAGCCCGAGATGGATGGCGGCAGGATCGACCGCGTGCGCGTGATCTCGCGCGATGCGCAGGGGCGCGAACGCACCCGCGTGGCACGTTCCATCGTGCTGTCGACCGGCGGCACGCCGCGCATTCCGGAAGCGTTCCGCGGCATGCGCGATGACAGCCGGGTCACGCACCATAGCGGCTATCTGAACTGGATCCGCAACCAGCCCTGCGTGGGCGGCAAGCCGATGCGGATTGCCGTGATCGGCGCCGGCCAGAGCGCTGCCGAGGCGTTCATCGACCTTCACGACAACTATCCGTCGGTAAAGGTGGACTGGATGGTGCGCAGCGCCGCGCTGAAACCCGCTGACGACAGCCCGTTCGTCAACGAGATCTTCGCGCCGGCCTATACCGACGTGGTGTTCGAGCAGGCCCAGGCTGGCCGTGACCGGCTGATCGAGGCGTACCTGAACACGAACTACTCGGTCATCGACGCCGACCTGATCGAGCAGATCTACGCGATGCTGTATCGCCAGAAGGTCAGCGGCCAGTTCCGCGCGAACCTGCTGACGTGCAAGGCCGTGCGGGCCGCCCATGGCGGTGCGAATGGGATCGAGCTGACGGTCGCCACGACGGCGCCCGGCGCGGGTATCGATGCCGATTCCGAGACGCGCCGCTATGACGCCGTGGTGCTGGCCACCGGCTACGAGCGCGAAAGCCATCGTCGCCTGCTGGAGCCGCTGGCGCGCTATCTCGGAGACTTTTCGGTGGATCGCAACTATCGCGTGCAGGCGGCGCCGGAGCTGGCCGTGCCCGTGTACCTCCAGGGCTTCTGCCAGAGCAGCCATGGTCTGAGCGATACGCTGCTGTCCGTGCTGCCCGTGCGCGCCGAGGAAATCGCCGGGGCGATCCACGATGCATTGAGCGCGAATCGCGATCGTTGCTGGGCCCCGTCTACGGTTCAAAAGGGTGGCAGCCAGGCCATTGCCGCGGCATAGCCCGGAGGCGCGTCCAGCCGATAGAGCCGGGTCCGCGCCAGCGCTGCCGTATGGGCAGCGAGCTGGCCGGATTCTGGGCGGACGGTGAGCCAGCGCGCGCCGTGCGCGTCGCCCACATCGCCTTGTTTCGTATCGACGGCCACCGAAACGTGCTGCAGGTGGTCGGCAATCCCCAGCCCCAGTGCCTTCAGCAAGGCTTCCTTGGCGGTCCATAGCAGGTGAAACGCCTCGGGCCATGCCGCCGCCGGCATGGTTTCGAGCCAGTCGCGCTCCCGCGCGGTCAGGCAGTGCGTCGCCATCTCGCGCAGCGAGTCCTGCCCTAGTCCGGGGTCGATCCATTCGATATCGACCCCCACCTCCCCGCCGCCCTCCGCCAGGGCGATCCACGCGAAATCTCCCGCATGCGACACGTTGAATCCCGGGGCCGCCGAAATATCTAGCCATGGCTTGCCGTGCGGGCCGGTTTCAAAGCGCAGGGAATCGGCAGGCAGGTCAAGCCTCCGCCCCAACAGCGCGCGCAGTGCGGCGCGGGTGGCGGCGTAGCGCAGTCGGTCGGATTGCAGCCGAAGATTCGCCGCACGGGCTTGCTCTTCGGCGTTCAGGCACTCGATCAACATGCCCCTTGAGGCGCTTTTCCCGTCGAGATGCAACTGCCACAGCGCGACGCTCGGCATCGGACTGGGAAGAGATGTGAGGGGCGGCGCGCCCGGGGCGAATCGAATCTCCATTAAGACCATGACGAACGGCGAGCGTATCTATTTAGATGGGCCAGCCGATGCGTCACGTGACTGCCAAGGCGTATCAACCGCAGCCTGGACGAGTGAGCAAAGGCGAAATTTAATGGCTTTCACATCCCGAAATCGGGATAGCAATCTCATCTTTACTAACAACAGTGTTACTTTTTTATTAATTGACTATCATTCTCATTCTTATTAACGTACCTGCTCCGCACTGCACCAATTCAAGGAGCCGCCCCCGTGATTCCCTTAACCGAAATTGGCACCAGTCTGACGCCCGCCCTTGGCGCGGACACGCTGTTGGGGCTTTTCGTGGCAAATCGACGTGCGCTGGTGGGTGCCGCGGCCCGCATCGTGGGTTCTCGCGACCAGGCCGAAGACGTGGTGCAGGACGCCTTCCTGCGCTTGCGCACCATGACGGACGAGCCGTCGATCCGCAGCCGTCTCAGCTACCTGTTCCAGATCGTTCGAAACCTGGCGATCGACACGTACCGACGGCAGTCGCTGGAACAGAAATGGATGGCGCCGGAGGACGAAGGCGTCAACGCGCCCTCCCCGGCCACGCTGCCCGACATCATCGTCCGGGATCGCCAGGCGCTGTGCGCGCTGATGGGCGCGCTGGCCGAACTGCCGGAGCGCACGCAACGCGCGTTCGAGATGTGCCGCGTGCAGGGCATGGCGCAGAAGGATATTGCTTCGGAACTCGGCGTCTCGCCGACGCTCGTGAATTTCATGGTGCGCGATGCCTGCATCCATTGCCGTGCCCGATTGACCCGCCAGCAGGCCATCTGACTGGCGCACCCAAGACCGCCTCGAATCGCCGCCACGCCGGTATCACGGCCTGCCCCCGCTGGCAAGGCTGACCGAAGCCACCGCGTTGCCAATCCACCGAGCCCCCTTGGACAATCTGGAATCGGCACTGCTATATTGCGTGAACCGATTCCGCCCCCCGATTCCATGGCGCGCTCGCTAGCGCTCGTCGCGTTGGCCGCTTCGCTGTCTGGTTGTGCCGGCGCCCCGTCCATAGGCCTGTTTGGAGCCTATTTCCCGCTCTGGCTGCTGAGCGCCGTGATTGGCATCGCGGGAGCCATCGTTGCCTGGCGCATCCTCATCGCCACGGGCTGGGCGGATACTCTCGGTTTCCCGCTGCTCGTCAACACGGCAATCGGCCTGATGATCGCCGAGATCGTCTGGCTCCTCGGTACGGGGCACATCCTGGGCTGTGGGCAACGACGACGACGCCATCGCCACCGTCCATGCCCGCGAAGCGGCGCTGGCCGTCGCCCCCGCGCGCTGGAGGACACCGTGGTCCGCGCCCCGCACGAGGGCCGGGTGACCGGCCTGAGCGTGCTGTCTGGCGAAGTCGTGCTGCCCAACCAGTCGCTCTTCGTGCTCGTCCACACCGGCGAGTGGTTCACCGTGGCGAACTTCCGCGAAACGCAGCTCGCGAATATCCATCCGGGCGACTGCGCGACCGTCTATTCGATGATCGATCACCGACAGGCCATGCCGGGGAAGGTGGAAAGCACCGGCGTAGGCATCACCGATACCGACAAGATCAACCTGCCGCGCTCGCTGCCGTATGTCCAGGCCTCCGTGAACTGGGTGCGGGTGGCGCGCCGCTTCCCGGTGCGGATCAAGCTGGAAGCGCCGCCGGAGACGCTGGCGCGCGTGGGTGCGAGCGCAATCGTCGAGGTCCGGCATAGCGCGTCCTGCCGCTGACGGATTCCGGCTCCGGCTGGGGGACCTGCGCGCCTTGCTGGCCCCCTTCCCGGGCCGCACGACCGCATCACGAGCATCGCGGTGGCCAGCACGCTCACCGCCCTGATCTGCGCGATCTACGGCACGCCCGAAGCGGCCATATCCGCCTACGTCATCTTCTTTATCAACCGCGCCGACCGCACCACGAGCATCGTGATGAGCGTGGCGGCGCTGTTTCTCGTCAGCCTGATCATCGGCCTGGTGATCGGGCTGGCCGATTTCACGCTCGACAGCCCGATGCTGCGCGTTGCGTGCATGGCGGTGCTGTCCGCCGGCCTGCCGTTCCTGACGTCCGCCAGCAAGCTGCGACCCATTGGCGCCATTGTCGCCATGATCATCGGCTTCGGTCTCGACGAACTGGGCCTCGTGCACGCCGATGAACTGGCCACGCGCGGGCTGCTCCATGCGTGGCTGATGGTCGCGATTCCCATCGGTGCCAACGTCGTGGTCGTCTATGTAAATCAGGCTGGGGAGGTGGCTCCAATTCAATTGTCTACTCAGTGCGTAGACAATGTCCTCGCTCGGAAAAGCCTCGGCGAAGCGCACATATGCCGCAAATTCTTGGCGCTGAAGCCGCTACCATACTCCACCTCCGACTGCAGCGACAGAGAAACGACGATCTGCCGAGCATGACCCCTGCGCGTATCTCAAGGACGTCCTCACGCGCTTACTGTTTCTGTCGATCTGAAGAATTGCCTGGAGGTTTGCCTGTGCAACCGACGCTCAATATCAAAAGTCGCTTCAGGACATGTTCCCCTGCGGTCCATACTTGCGCCGTAGCTGCACTTGAGGAAGCGCGCGGGCATTGGCAGGTTGCCGGCTCGGTTGCGTGAGATGAAGCTATGAAGAAGAGAAGGTTGCTCTATCACGATCACGGCCATCGCAGTGCCGCGTTGGCCCTCCGTCGAATGTGAACCGAATGAATCACATAGCTCCGTTTCCTCTACCACATCTGACGGTGAGGTAGGCAACTCGAGCATCCAGCGCGTTTCCTGCCGATACGGAGCTGAAAGCCCATTAAATCACTGGTCTTTTTCCCACTTCCTGCCAACGATCATGAGCCCAATTAGGGCGTCCTGCTGGCTTCAGCGGCGCCTCACGGGTCGTTTTGGTCGGATCATGCTAATTACCCCTCATTCCGAGCCGTCTGTATTACCATTCTTCCCGGTGCGCCGCGACTCCAGCTCTCGCCGCGTCTTGGCTAGCTCCTTGGCTAGCAGTTTTTCATCAGGCAGCACGGTCTGGTATTCGGCAGCTAGCACCTTGTTGGGCAGACCTTCCAATGCATAGTGGGCCTCTGATGCACCTTTTTCGGCGCAAAGGATCAACCCCACCGATGGATTCTCTCCAGGCTTCATCCAGTGTTCGCGCGCATAATTAAGATACAGGCGCATCTGCCCTGCGTCTGCATAGCTGAACTTGCCCACCTTGAGGTCGATCACCAATAGGCACTTGAGTCTACGGTGAAGGAAAAGGAGATCGACGCGAAACCAACTGTCGTCAATTCGCAGTCGGCGCTGGCGCCCGATGAAGGCAAAGTCATCGCCCAGTTCGAGCCGGAAGTCAGCCAGATGTCGGATCAATGCGTCTTCGAGGTCAGATTCGGAATACTCGTCCTTTAGGTCGAGAAATTCCAGAACGAACGGGTCTTTGATGGCCTCCTCTGGTGTGATCGCATCACTAGGCTCGGCCAACTCACCTTTTTCCGGCATGCTAGCCTTGTTGCGCGACAGGGCAGTAGTTCGTAGAACTGGGGGCTGATTTGCCGATCACGTTGCCGTACCGACCAGCCCCCGCGCAAGGTTTCGGTCTCATAGAAATGGCGCGCTTGCTCATTTTTGACCGACAACAGACGCACGTAGGCCGACCAAGGCAAGGGAAAGGCCTTGGCAAGGGCGGCTAGATCAATCGCATTGCGCCGCAGTGATTCCGAAAACACGGTACCCACTGAAATCGCAGACAGCGTCTGCGACTTTCGAGCGCGCGGCAATTTCGCAGACGCTGTCTGCAAAATCCGCTCAGGGGGGCCACCCCTGGTAAAAGGAACGCATCTGCTCCAAGTTGCGCTCGGAAAAACCTCGCCCAAATCCGTAGACCGCATTAAATCCGTCACCATTGCGACAGTAAATGTGTCAACACACCGGGCGAGACGGGTCCAGTTCCCGCCAGCCCTTGCCGGGAAAGCGTTCGCGGGCTGCGAAGTAAATTTGTCACCAGCAAACTGCTGCAGGTGGACAAGGTTCCTGCCGGCCCCCGACGGAAGGTGGAGATCGGCCAGGAACGGCCAGTCGATGGCGGTGGAAATATCGGCGACAATACCCCGTCCGACGAAGCCAACGCAATCTTCTGAGCCATGGGAGGATCAATGACATCTGAGGTCGGCCTGGAGAGTCGCAAAGCTGGATTCCAACAGTTTTACGAGGAGCTAATGCCAGTCCTCGTGGACTTTGTAGAAAAGATGGGCATCAGTCCCGCACACGAAGTTCTGCGGCATGCCGGCCAGTTTGCGCCGCTTCTGGACAACGTTCTGCAGTCCATGACGGTTGCAGCCGAAGACAGGCTATGGCTTCTTACCCGGATGAGCTACTTCATTGGTGGGTACTTTGCCCAGAAGTATGGCGGCTGCTGGTACGTAAATGAGGTCCCGGAATCGCAGTACTTTGGCCACTACGTTATTGGGCAATTTGCCTGCTTGGGTAACGCCGCGCCAATGCTCGATTCATTTCAAGTAGCACAGGCATTCGTCGATGCACCAGTCCCCAGGAGTTTAGGGAAACTGCTGGCGGCAGTCGATGCAGAACTGGCCGATCTGAAATCGACCACAATCGCACCTGGCAACTGAACACGCCTAAGCCCGAAAAGGGTCGACTACGGAAGTTCGGAACTGATTCGGGGCGATCGAGCGCTGGTCCGCGACGAACTTCCGGGTTCGGCCATGAGCTGACGCTCACGGACGGCAGCTTTACAGCACTGTCCGTTGGGCCGCGCCGGGCGTACGATCAGGGGCGCTGCTTGAATTCAGCCTACGAGGCGTCGCACGATACTTGGCGGCCTCGGCGCGCACGCGCCGCTGCTCCGCGGTCACGTAGGTACTGGTGGTTTGCAGCGAGGCGTGGCCGAGCACGCGCTGCACCACGTCCAGCGGCGTGTCGGCTGTCACCGCTTGGGTGCCAAAGCGTCTGCGGAGAGGGTGCCATGCAACTGGCGCCTCCCGGCCTCGCGCAGGTCCGGCAGCAGGTCCAGCAACTGGTAGATGGCCCAGCGCATCAGCGCGCGCGCCGCGCACTGAGTACCCCTCGATGCGCGACCGCGGTTCAATGCCGAGTCGCTGAGGCTGCAACCAGCAAGGACGACGTCGACGCCACAGTCGATGCCGCTCCAGAGAGTTTCCAGTTGTAGGGCGCCAATTCCTCGATCGGGTTAATCGGATGTGGTCCGGAGGGGAGCACTGCGTCCGCTGCGCAGAAATTCTATTCTCCGGCAGCCTAACCTGATCCACCTGTAGACCCAGGAGCCTCTTCACGTCTCTCACTGCGACACCAATATACGAGGGGCGCCGTGGCGCCCTTTTCGCTGTCAGCCTTTGACCGGGCAGTCGGGGTTCAAGCAAGCACTTCCAAACCATGCTTCTGGACGACTTGCAGCAACCTGGCTGCCATCCCGCTAGGCTGCTTCTGCCCGCTCTCCCATTTCTGAATGGTTGACGTACTTGTGTTCAGATAGCGAGCAAAAATGGGCTGGCTCACTTTGACCGATTTGCGGATCTGAACGATGTCCTTAGCATCGAAGTGTGGCGGTTCTTCCAGGCACAAGTCGTCATACTCGCGCATGGTTTTCTTGTCGATGGACTTCGCCTTCAGGAGGCCAGATGCGGCGCTGTGGATTGCCTCAAAGGCGTCGGTCTTGAATCGTTTAGCAGTCATGGCAAATCTCCAGTAGCTCCCCTTGATCGAGCAGTCCAGCGATCTGCGACGCGGAGGCCGCCGCGTAATCCTTGGAAAGCTTCTTGAACCCGTCCGGTTCCTTATCGCTAATGTTCTCCCGGTCCTTCTTCGCGAACAAGTAGGTAAATATCCATCGCTTGCCGACCTTGTTGAGGACAATTGAGCGATGCCTGTTCTTGTTGAGCCGCTTCTTCCAAACGCCGCCGCCTAGATCATCGCCTTGGCTCAGCATCAGTTCCTGTGCAGCCTCACATAATTCAGCATCGTCGATTCCAGCCTTGCTTGCCGTTTTGCTGAACCAGGACGTTTTGAAGACACGCAGCGCAGGACTTTTCATGTAGCTGGCCAGAAATCAGATGACAAAGTCTAGCACTCAGTGCAATACTTTTCAATAAAGCACACGACAAGTACCGCATACCACACCGCTCCGCGGTCACCTGCCGAGCGAGCATTGCGCAGATCAGGCGCCCATAACGTGCCTCATGCAGCATATAGCTGGTCACTTCGTCCGTCCCGCCTTCTGCTCGGCTTGACGACTACTTGCTGGATTTGCAGCGCAATGCACTGACAACTTGGACGAGTATGGCAGTGATCGGATCGTGGACGGGATTGCGGTAGCCATCCGCAATCACTCGGTCCGACCGACGCGGAAATGTTCCACCGTCTGCCCGGCGTGAATTGCCCGCTGCAGCCAGTCCGGCATGGCGCCGCGGCCGTCCCAGCCCTGCCCGTGCGCGTTGCGGTAGCGCACCGCGCTAGGCGACGGGGTCGGCGGGGTCTCAGTAAGGCAGCCGGCGGCCTGCAGGTCGGCCAGGGTCAGGCCGTGCTGGGCCATCTGGATGCGGATCCAGGTAATCGCTTACGCGCGCTCGATTTCGATCGACATGGCGTAGGTGAATGGATTTGGGGCGGCGCCGGATCCCGCGTGGTGCCGTCTGGTGGGGAGTGTTGAACTTCAAGTTGTTCCAGGTGGTGGTTGCTGTGAGAATCAGCGCAGATAGGACGACGTGGCCACCCTCGCCGCTTTAATTTTAATCAAATCCGCAGAGGCCGTCGGCTGTCTGCCCCCGGGTGGCTTGTCCACAGGCTTGTCCCCTCGTGCGGTATCCGACACCTCCGACGCGCCCCGTCAGGCCGGCCCGGGCTTGAACTTGGTGCGCGTCGCCGGCGCCCGGCGCCTGGTCGTTGCCAGGCGACGCGACGCGGTGGCTTCCGCTTGTGCGCGCTCGGCCTGCCGCAGCGCCGCATCCAGTCCGGCCCGCAGCCCGTCTTGTGCCACTTGCGCTCGCTCGAGCGCCTGCTCGGCCGCCGCCAGTTGCCGGCTGAGCGTGTCGCGCTCGGCCTGCAGCCGCGCCCGTGCCTCGGCGCCGGCCACGGCCGCCTCCTGCGCCCTCGCCTGCATGGCCGCCAGTTCGGTGCGCAGGTCCGCGACCGCCTGCTCGGCCTTCTGCCGCAGCGTGCGCTCCTGGTCAATTTCACGCAGCGCGCGGCGCTCGGTGGCGCTGGCGCGCTCTTGTGCCACCACCACCTGCTCGCGGGTGCGCTCCAGGTCCGCCGAGAACTGCGTGTGCATCTCGCCCAGTTGCCGCTCCAGCGCCTCGACCTGGCGCTTGCTCTCGTCGTGACGCGCCTGCGCGGCCGCGTGGGCTTGGCGCTCGGCGTCCAGTTCCCCTTGCAGCGCCGCGCGCGCGCTCTGGACGGCGTCGCGCTCGGCCTGCACAGCGGCGGTTTCCTGCTCGGCCACCACCACCGCGGCCCGCGCCTGGTCGCGCTGCGCTTCCGCCTCGCTCGCCTGTAGCCGCGCCTCCACCCGCAAGGCGGCCAGCTCGCCGCTAGCGGCCTCGTTGGCGGCCTGCCAGATCGATTGCACGGCGTCGGCCGCGATCACCTTGAGCGCGTCCGGCAGCCCGGGCTGGTCGATGGTCACGCGCATCTTGCCGCGCAAATCCTGCCAGAACTGCGCCAGCACTTCGGTCGGCGTGCCCATGCTGCCCTTGCGCACCAGGCCGTAGAGCTTGTTGGCGGTGGGGGTGACCCCGTATCTAAAAAACAGCAGGGCGCAAACCTCGCGGTAGAGCGCGCGGGTCTCGGGGAACTGCGTGCGCAGGCTGGCCACGTCGGCGGCGAGCGTCGCCTGCAGGGCGGCGTCGGGAGCGGCGTCGAGCGGCGTGCGAGCGGGGCTATCGGGAGGGTTGGCGGTCATGTTGGGGCGAAAGGCGAGTCAGATTTGTATAAATATTACTACGTAATACGTCAATTATCTTAAATAAACAAACAATCTTTAGACATAAGTGTCATTCTGTCTATAATTACGTCTGACCCAGATTCAGACCTACTCCTAACCACCCACTCAATGGATTCCCTGCCGCTGCCCACCACACCCGCCATGCCGATCGAGCAGCTGCAGCCGCCCGCCGCGCTGTCCGGCGCCGAAGGCACCAACCGGGCTCGTGGCGGAATCCCCCAGATCGCGGCAAAGGACGATGTGGCCGCCGTGAGCGCCTGGCTGGCCCGCTACGCCGATACTCCCGCCACGCTGCAGACCTACCGGCGCGAGGTCGAGCGCTTGCTACTGTGGGCCGTCCTGCAGCACGGCAAGGCACTCTCGTCGCTGACCCACGAGGACCTGCTGCTGTACGAGCGTTTCCTGGCCGATCCGCAACCGGCTGCGCGCTGGGTCATGGCATCGCGCAAGAAGCTGGCGCGCGGCGCGCCCGGGTGGCGGCCCTTTGCCGGCCCGCTTTCCCCGGTCAGCGCACGCCATGCGATGGTCATCCTCAACACGTTGTTTGCCTGGCTGGTCAGCGCCGGCTACCTGGCCGGCAATCCACTCTCGCTGGCACGCACCCGGCGCGGCCAGCCTAAGCCGCGCATCACGCGTTACCTGAGCCACGCCATGTGGCAGGCGGTCAAGGACGCGATCGACGCCATGCCGGGCACGCTCGACAGTGCGACCGAGCGCGACCGCCTGCACGCGGCGCGCTGCCGCTGGCTGCTGACCGTGCTGTATCTGGGCGGCTTGCGGGCGGCGGAGGTGGCCAGCACGCGCATGGGGGCGTTTTTCTGCCGGCGCGACAGCCATGGCCTGGAGCGTTGGTGGCTGGAGGTGACGGGCAAGGGGGATAAGACGCGGCTGGTGCCGGCTACGGACGAAATGATGGTGGAGCTGGCGCGCTATCGCAGCGCCCACGGCCTGCCGCCGATGCCATTGCCCGGCGAGGAGCGCCCCATCGTGCTGCCGATCATTGGCAAGGAAAAACCCTTGTCACGCGGCGCGCTGCACCTGGTGCTCAAGGAGATCTTCGGGATGGCGGCCGCGCGCCTGCGCGCACGCGGCCCTGAGTGGGAAAGCCGGGCCGCGGTGCTGGCCAGCGCGTCGGCGCACTGGCTCCGCCATACCGCGGGCTCGCACATGACCGACCAGCAGGTGGACCTGCGTTTCGTGAGGGACAATTTCGGGCACGCTTCCATCTCGACCACCAGCGCCTACCTGCACACCGAAGACGATGCGCGGCATGAGGCCACGCAGGAACGCCACCGGATCGGATGGAAGCGCTAGCCCCCATCCTGCTGAGCCCTCTTTTCGTGGTCTAAGGGAAAGTGCTGGCGATTAATTGCATTTTCTGACCGCACCGGACGTGGCCAACTTCGACACGACCAATGCTAAATCGGAAACGGTCGGCGAGAAGCGGCCGTTCTCCGGCCCCAGGAAGAAGGGGCAACTCTGCCTAGTGCCGGCCTGCCGGTGAGTTAGCATGGTATTGGCATCCTACAAGCGTAGTGCAGGTACCCGGCTTGTGTGCGCCAAATTCATTTGGCTCGCTTTAGCACGACCTCTCCCGAGGCGGCAGATGTGGTCCCTTTTAGAGTGTAGAGAGCCGATTGCATCCCGAAAAAAAAAGAACAGAATGTGCAAAGAGTGCACGACATTGATTTGAAAGGATTCTTTATGCCTGCCGGCCGAACTTCGCCCTACGCCAGCGTGCGCGGCCTCAGCCGCGGCTTGGATGTGCTGAAAGCGCTGAACCGGATGGAAAGCGGGCGCGGCACCGCCCCGCAACTGAGCGAGCAGACCGGGCTGCACCGCACCACGGTCAGGCGCCTACTGGAGACGCTGATAGCGGAAGGCTTCGTGCGCCGCAGCAAGTCGGACGACAGCTATCGCCTGACGCTGCAGGTCAGGGCCTTGAGCGAAGGCTTCAATGACGATGAGTGGATTTCCACTATCGCCGCGCCGCTGATGGGCGAGTTGCTGCAGCGCGTGCTGTGGCCGTCCGACCTGACGACGCCCGACGGCGACGCTATGATCATTCGCGAGACCACGCACAGGTTCAGCCCCCTGTCCTTTCACCGGGCGATGGTGGGAAGGCGTCTGCCGATGCTGTCGACGGCCGCCGGACGGGCCTATTTTGCGTTTTGCGGCGACGGGGAACGGGAAGACATCCTCAACCTGCTGCGCTCAGGCGACGGAGGCGATGAGCAGGCGGCGCTGGCCAACAACACCGCCTATGTCCGCAAGTTGGTCGAGCGCGTGCGCGCGGATGGCTTTGGATCGAATCGCGGCGAGTGGCTAGAGCAGCGCAAGATCGGCGCGGTCGCCGTGCCGATCCTGCACGCGGACGGCGTGCGCGGCAGCCTCAATGTGGTGTATCTTGCGCGCGCCCTGACCGAGGAGGACGCGATCAAGCGCTTCGTGGCACCGCTGCAGGACATTGCGAATCGCGTGCGGGAAATGATGGTCCTCCCCAAGTCGGCACGGAAGACAACTTAGGCAAGTCGCCCACGACGGCGCCAAGCGGCCGCGTGAGGATAAAGGCTGCCCAGAACAGCATGGTGCGGGACATTCTCGTCCAATAGTAGGCCGCGACCATCGTTGCTAGCAGCGCGCCAAAGGCCATCATCCCGTCCAGGTATCTCATCCTTGCCGTTTCCGCTGTCCAGTCGCCGAGCGCGGTTCCCAATGTCTGCGAGAACATGATCGTCGCCCAGTAGAACATCTCGGCCTTGGGGGATTCCACGGTATCGACCGATACGGTGCCAAGCGTCCGGCACCAGATGGCCAGTGACAGCATCAGCAAGATGGACAGCACTGATGTGCCCCCGGCATAGCTAATCCTCGGGGAGCGGTCAACAAAATCGGCCAGGGTCGTGCCGACAGTCGTGGTGGCGACGATGGGCACCCAGTACAGCGCGGGCTGAGTGCTTCTCGCGCCAGTTGCTGATGAGTGCCTTAGTGATCTCTTCGGCGCTCTTGTCGCGACAAAACCAGCGCGGTCGCTCTCCATGGAATTGAGCGCCTGCGGCACCTACAGCCTGCGCGAGAGGGCCCGGACGTTTGCGTGCTTGATAAGCATAAAACGCTTATAAATCAATCATGTGCATTCCTTGCACATTCTGAAGATTTTTTTGAGCGCGGGGCAATCGATGCATAGACTCTCTAAAAAATCACGAAACTGAATGGAGATGCCCCCATGCCCAACTACTCTGCAGCCCGCGTCGGCAAGACCCTGACCGACGCCTGACCGGCTTCCGCCGCCGCCACCCTGATCTTCAACACGGGGCGGCATTCGTGTCGGATCCGACGCTTCCCGAATTCATCGACCTGCGTCCAGTACGCACTCGGCGCGGGGGCGCGCTCGCCCTTTTTGCCAGAAGGAGACCTATGACCACCACGGCCAACCCGGCGGAGACAGCCGGCAGTCCATCCAGCACAGCCCTCCTGGATACCGATGTCGCCATCATCGGCGCCGGCCCCGTCGGGCTGATGATCGCCAACATCCTCGGCCAGCAAGGCGTTCGCGTGACAGTGATCGAGAAGCTCGACCAGCTCATCGACTACCCGCGCGCCATCGGCCTCGACGACGAAGCCCTGCGCGTGTTCCAGGCGGTCGGCCTGGCCGACACCCTGCTGCCCCACACCACACCAGACCATTGGATGCGCTTCGTCACGAAGGACGGGCACTGCTTCGCCTCGATCGAGCCGCGCACCGACGAATTCGGCTGGTCGCGCCGCAACGCTTTCCTCCAGCCGCTGGCCGACCGGGTGCTCTTCGAAGGCCTGCGGCGCTTCGAGCACGTGCAAGTACTCTTCGGTCTCGGCCTCGAGTCATTTTCGCAGGATGCCTCCGGCGTCAGCATCACAGCTCGCAGCGCCGATGGTCACAGCCGCGTCTTCCGTGCCGGCTACATGGTGGGCGCCGACGGCGGCAACAGCCTCGTGCGCCGCGCATTGGACGTTCCGTTCGAGGGCCGCACCAAGCCGAACCAGTGGATCGTCGTCGACGTGCGCAACGACCCGGTCGGCTCGCCCCACATCTACATGCATTGCGACCACGAGCGCCCGTACGTGTCGGCGGCCCTGCCGCACGGCATCCGCCGCTTCGAGTTCATGGTGATGCCGGGCGAGACGGAGGAAGAACTCTCGAAGCCCGCGAACATGGCGGCGTTGATCAGCAAGGTCGTGGCCGATCCCGACAAGGTCGAGTACATCCGCAAGCGCGTCTACACGCACAACGCGCGGCTGGCCGCGACGTTCCGGGTGGACCGCGTCCTGCTGGCGGGCGACGCCGCGCACATCATGCCGGTCTGGCAGGGCCAGGGCTACAACAGCGGCATCCGCGACGCCAACAACCTCGGCTGGAAGCTCGCCATGGTGGCAAAGGGGCAGGCCGACGCGCGCCTGCTCGACACCTACACCGCCGAGCGCCGTGCCCACGCCCGCGCCATGATCCACCTCTCCGAGGTAGCGGGCGACATCTTCGCGCCAACCACCCGCTTCGGCGCCCGCTTCCGCGACGCCTTCGTGCGCAGCTTCAACGTGCTGCCGGCGGTCAAGCGCTACTTCATCGAGATGCGCTTCAAGCCCATGCCCCGCTACGAGGAAGGCGTGGTGCTGCTGCCGCCGCCGCGCAAGACCGGCGGCTGGCTGGCCCATGTGCTGGAACGTTCCGGCAATTCCGCCCCCGGCCGCCTGCTCGGCCTGATGAGCGAGAAGCGCGACTCGTTCCTCGGCCGCCTGGCCTACGGCCGCGACCCACTCGCCGCGTCCCCGGTCGGCCGCCTCTTCATCCAGCCACGCGTGCGCACCGCCGACGGCCGCCTGGTGTTGCTCGATGACGCCATCGGCAACAGCCTCGCCGTGATTGGCTGGGGCACGGACCCAACCTTCGGCCTGACCGCACAGGCCCGCGAAATCTGCGAGCGGGCGGGCGTGCGCTTCGTGCTCGCCAAGCCGGACGTGCAGCTCCACCATGCCGACGACGTGCCAGAAGGCGTCATTCCCATCGGCGATGCAGCCGGCCGCCTGAAAGACTGGTTCAGCCGGCTGCCGGAGTCCGTGGTGCTGCTGCGTCCCGATCGCTTCGTCGCTGGCGTGTGCACGCCGCAGCAGGTCTCGGCGGCCATCGTCGAGCTGGCCGGCAAGTTGGGCATGATCGACATGCCGGCCGCAGGCGCCACGGCCCAGACACCGCTATCTCGACCGACGCGTGGTCCCCTCGAAATCACACAAGCCGCAGGAGCCTGAACATGCCGATTCACCTGGAGTGTCTGTCGCACACGCCGTTGCATGGCTACTTCGATCCCGCGCCTGATGTCGTGGCCGAGGTCGAGCGCGTGCAGGCCGCGGCGCGTGAGCGCGTGCGCGCCTTCGATCCCGAGTTGATCGTCCTCTTCGCGCCCGATCACTACAACGGCTTCTTCTACGACATGATGCCACCGTTCTGCATAGGCGCCGCCGCGCAGGCGATTGGTGACTTTCGCAGCATGGCCGGCACCTTGCCCGTGCCCGGCGACCTCGCCCTGGCACTCGCCGAAAGCGTGCTCGCGGCGGAGATCGACGTGTCGATCTCGTACCGGATGCAGGTCGACCACGGCTTCGCCGACGCGCTGGAAACCCTGGCCGGCAGGCTCGACCGCTACCCGGTCATCCCGGTCTTCATCAATTCGGTCGCGCCCCCGATGGCCACCCTGCGTCGCGCCCGCCTGCTGGGCGATGCGATCGGCCGCTTCCTGGCCCGGACGGGCAAACGGGTACTGGTGGTAGGTTCCGGCGGTATCTCGCACGAACCTCCAGTGCCGGAACTGATCGGCGCGACGGAGGAAGTCGCCGAGCGGCTGATCGCCGGGCGCAATCCGTCGCCAGAATCGCGAGCCGCCCGGCAAGCACGCACCCTGGCCGCCGCCAAGGCGTTCGCGGCCGGCGACAGCCGCCTGCATCCGCTCAACCCGGAATGGGACCGCACCTTCCTGAACCATCTCGCCTCCGGCGAGCTGACCGCCGTCGACGGCATGACCAATGATGCCATCACCCGCGAAGGCGGCAAGTCGGCGCACGAGATCCGCACCTGGGTCGCGGCCTTCGGCGCGCTGGCGGCCTCCGGCCCCTACAGCGCCTCCCTCGACTACTACCGCGCCATCCCGGAATGGATCGCGGGCTTCGCCACCATGCATGCCGTGCCGCGCGCCACCCTTGCGCCGGCGGCCTGACCGATATCAAGGAGACCCAGATGTCCGACCAGAACATCAACGCCATCGCCGCGCGCCTGCGTGAAGCCGAGGCGACGCGCCAGACCGTCGCCCCGGTCCGCGGCGATATCGCCATCGACGATATCGCCACCGCCTACGCCATCCAGCAGGCCAACATCGACGCCCGCGTGGTGAATGGCGAACGTATCGTCGGCCGCAAGATCGGCCTGACCTCCGTGGCCGTGCAGAAGCAGCTCGGCGTGGACCAGCCTGATTTCGGTGCGCTGTTCGCCGGCATGGCCTACGGCGACAGCCAGCCGATGCCGCTGTCGCGCCTGCTTCAGCCGAAGGTGGAGGCGGAGATCGCCCTCGTACTGAAGCACGACCTGGCCCACGAGCAGCACACCTTCGCCGACATCCTGTACGCCACGGCCTATGCACTGGCCGCCATCGAAGTGGTCGACAGCCGCATCCAGAACTGGGACATCCGCTTCGTCGACACCGTGGCCGACAACGCCTCCAGCGCCCTGTTCGTACTGGGCAGCCGCCCGGTATCGCTGTCGGCCATTGATCTCACCGCCTGCTCGATGACGCTGTCGCAGGACGGCGAGGCGCTGTCACGCGGCAACGGCGCCGCCTGCCTGGGCAACCCGCTGAATGCGGCCGTGTGGCTGGCCGACCGGATGGTCCGGCTCGGCACCCCGCTGCGCGCCGGCGACATCGTACTAACCGGTGCGCTCGGCCCGATGGTGCCGGTCACGCGGGAGGGGACGTTCACCGCTGAAATCGAAGGGCTTGGCAGCGTCCGCGCGACGTTCGCCGAATGACACGCGAATAACAAGGAAAATCACTTGGCTTCCAAAAAACTCAAGGCAGCGATCATCGGCTCCGGCAACATCGGCACCGACCTGATGATCAAGATCCTGCGCAACAGCAAGCATCTGGAAATAGCGGCGATGGTCGGCATCGATCCCGCCTCCGACGGGCTGGCGCGGGCCGCCCGGCTGGGCGTGGCCACCACACACGAAGGCGCCGATGGCCTTAGCCGCCTGCCGGTGTTCGACGAGATCGACTTCGTCTTCGACGCCACCTCGGCGGGCGCGCACGTGAAGAACGATGCACTGCTACGCCAGCGCAAGCCGGGCCTGCGCGTGATCGACCTGACGCCCGCCGCCATCGGCCCATACTGTGTGCCGGTGGTCAATCTCGACGCCCAACTGGACGCGCGCAACGTCAACATGGTCACCTGCGGCGGCCAGGCCACGATTCCCATCGTGGCGGCCGTGTCGCGTGTAGCAAAGGTCCACTATGCTGAGATCGTTGCCTCGATCAGCAGCAAGTCGGCCGGACCGGGCACGCGCGCCAATATCGACGAGTTCACCGAGACGACGTCGAAGGCCATCGAGGTGGTCGGCGGCGCGGCTAAAGGCAAGGCCATCATCGTGCTCAATCCGGCCGAGCCGCCGGTGATGATGCGCGACACTGTCTATACCCTGTCCGACGTGGCCGACCGCGAGACGATCGAAGCCTCGATCGCCGACATGGTCCGCGCCGTGCATGCCTACGTGCCTGGCTATCGTCTCAAGCAGACCGTGCAGTTCGATGAGATCCCGGCCAGCGCGCCGCTGAACATCCCCGGCCTGGGCCGCTTCAGCGGAATGAAAACCTCGGTGTTCCTCGAAGTCGAGGGCGCCGCCCATTACCTGCCTGCCTACGCGGGCAATCTCGACATCATGACCTCCGCCGCCCTCGCCACCGCCGAGCGGATGGCGCAATCGCTGCTGGCGACCGAAGCGTCCACTGAAGCGATCACTGAAGGAGTCTGACCATGAGCACCCCCGGCAAGAAACTCTACATCTCTGACGTGACGCTGCGTGACGGCAGCCACGCGGTACGGCACCAGTACTCCATCCGCAACGTGCAGGACATCGCCCGCGCACTGGACGGCGCCAAGGTCGACAGCATCGAAGTCGCGCATGGCGATGGCCTGCAAGGATCGAGCTTCAACTACGGCTTTGGCGCGCACAGCGACCTCGAATGGATTGCCGCCGTGGCGGACGTGGTGGAGCACGCGAAAATCGCCACACTGCTGCTGCCGGGCATCGGCACCACGCACGACCTGAAGGCAGCCTACGACGCCGGCGCGCGCGTGGTCCGCGTCGCCACGCATTGCACCGAGGCCGACATTTCCAGGCAGCACATCGAATACGCGCGTGAACTTGGCATGGACACCGTGGGGTTCCTGATGATGAGCCACATGACCACGCCGGCGAACCTCGCCATTGAGGCGAAGAAGATGGAAAGCTACGGCGCGACCTGCATCTATGTGGTCGACTCGGGCGGAGCGCTGACGATGACCGACGTACGCGATCGCTTCCGTGCGCTCAGAGGGGTGCTGAATCCCGAGACGCAGACGGGCATGCATTCGCACCACAACCTGTCGCTCGGCGTGGCCAACTCCATCGTCGCCGTCGAGGAAGGCTGCGACCGCGTCGATGCTTCGCTGGCCGGCATGGGCGCGGGGGCGGGGAATGCGCCGCTCGAGGTCTTCATCGCAGCTGCCGAGCGGCTGGGCTGGAACCACGGCACCGACCTCTACACCCTGATGGACGCCGCCGATGACCTCGTGCGCCCGCTCCAGGACCGCCCCGTGCGCGTGGACCGCGAGACGCTCGCGCTCGGCTACGCGGGGGTCTACTCGAGCTTCCTGCGCCATTCGGAAGTCGCGGCGAAGAAGTACGGGCTGAAGACCGTCGACATCTTGGTCGAACTGGGCAAGCGCCGGATGGTCGGTGGCCAGGAAGACATGATCGTCGACGTCGCGCTGGACCTCAGCAAGCGCGCGCTCGAAGCGCAACAGTGATCCGATGAGCGGCGCGCCCGGAGCACGCCGCTCGTCACCACCAACTAACGACCGCGAGAACACGCCACCGCCGATCGCCACCAAGAGCGTCCCGCATCGACCCATCTGGAGACTACCCATGAACACGACGATACGCCCCGGCGGCAGCGGCAAGGCTGCCGCGACCGGGAGCCTCACCACCATCGGCCTGTGCCTGGCCATCGCCCTGCTCGAAGGGCTCGACCTGCAATCCGCCGGCGTGGCCGCGCCTCGCATCGCCAAGGAATTCTCGCTGTCCGTCGCACAGATGGGCTGGGCGTTCAGCGCCGGTGCCATCGGCCTGCTGCCCGGCGCGGCGTTGGGCGGACGGTTCGCCGACCGTCTCGGGCGCAAGCGCGTGCTGATGCTCTCCGTCGCACTGTTCGGGTTGCTCTCGCTGGCGACGACACTGGTCTGGAACTTCGAATCCCTGCTAGCCGCGCGCGTACTGACCGGGCTCGGGCTGGGCGCGGCGATGCCGAACCTGATCGCGCTGTGCTCGGAGGCGGCCTCCCCCCGCCACCACAACACGGCCGTGGGCGCCATGTACTGCGGGATGCCGTTCGGCGCCGCGCTGGCGGCCGCCATCGGTATCGTCAGCCCGGGAGATGAGGGCTGGCGACACATCTTCTACGTCGGCGGCTTGGGCCCGTTGCTGACCCTGCCGCTGCTGGGCCTGTGCCTGCGCGAATCGGCGCAGTTCGTCGAGGCGAAGGCGAGGGCCACGACGACAGCAGCGGGCGGTGCTGCCGATACGGGCTTCGTCGATGCCCTCTGGCGCGGCAGCCGCGCCCGTGCCACGATCGCCCTCTGGACCAGCTATCTTGGCACGCTCATCGTCCTGTATTTCCTGATGAACTGGCTGCCCTCGATGGTGTTGTCGAACGGCCTGAGCCGCGTACAGGCCGGCGCGGCGATGATGATGTTCAACATCGGCGGCGGCATCGGCGCGGTGGCCATCGCGGGGGTCATGGACCGCTTCAGCCGGCAACTCACGGTCATCGCCATGTACGTGGGGATCGGGGTGGCGCTGGCAGCGCTGGCGGGCGCGCGCGGCAGCGTCTCGATGGCGTGCGGGGCATTCTTCTGCGGCCTGTTTCTCGTCGGCGGCCAATCGGTGCTGTATGCGCTGGCGGGCCAGGCGTATCCCACCGAGGTGCGCGGGACCGGGGTCGGCGCGGCGGTCGCCGTGGGACGGCTCGGCTCGATCCTCGGGCCCCTCGTCGCCGGGCAGCTCTTCGCGATCGGCCAGAGCGCGTCGATGCTCGTCGCGTCCAGCATTCCCCTCATCGTCGTGGCCGCGATCGCAGCCCTGACGCTGGTGGGCGGCTTCCCATCCCTGAAATCGGGCCCCGCCCTCCCCGGCGTCCGGCCCAAGACCTGAATCCATCTGCCTCAGCAAGGAAACACATCATGCAATCCACTGCACAATCCATCACGGAAGAATCGACCAGCCGCTTTGTCACCGTCAGGGCCGGCGACACCGAGTTCCGCATCCACTACAACGACACCGGGTCCGGCACGGAGACTGTCGTCATGCTGCACGGATCCGGCCCAGGCGCCAGCGGCTGGGCCAACTTCAACCGCAACATTGAACCGCTGGTGGCGGCCGGCTACCGCGTGCTGCTGGTGGATTGCCCGGGCTGGAGCAAGAGCGATCCCGTGGTCAGCACTGGGTCGCGCTCGGAACTGAACGCCCGCGTGCTGAAGGCCGTGCTGGACGCCCTCGACATCGGGCGCGTGCACCTGCTCGGCAATTCGATGGGTGGCCACAGCGCCGTGGCGTTCGCGCTGGCCAATCCGCAGCGCGTCGGCAAGCTGGTCCTGATGGGCGGCGGGACCGGTGGCCCGAGCCAGTTCGTGCCGATGCCGACCGAGGGGATCAAGTTGCTGAACGGCCTGTATCGCGAGCCAACCATCGAGAACCTGAAGCGGATGATGAGCGTGTTCGTCTACGATCCCAGTTCACTGACCGACGACCTGATGCAGGCCCGACTCGACAACATGCTCGCCCGCCGCGACCACCTCGAGAACTTCGTCAAGAGCATGCAGGCCAACCCAAAGCAGTTCACGGACTACGGCGCCCGCCTGGGCGAGATCACCGCACCCACGCTGGTCATCTGGGGGCGCGAGGATCGCTTCGTGCCGATGGACGTCGGCCTGCGCCTGATCGCCGGCATTCCGAATGCGCAGATGCACATCTTCAACCGCTGCGGCCACTGGGCACAGTGGGAGCACGCCGATGCGTTCAACCGGATGGTAGTCGACTTTCTTGCCAATTAACTGGTACCAACAGTTGGGGCTGCCGCGCCATTTCATGGTTAGACGAACTTTCCATGCACACTGGCCACGGCTACCTTCACGCTCGGGAATGCATATGCCACGCAGTATGTGTACCCGTTCGTTGGCAGGCTTGACCGAGGTGATATGAACGTGAACGAAGAACACGGCCTGAGCGAACGTCAAGGTGAAGTCCTTGAAATGCTGTTGGACGGGGCAAGTAACAAGCATATCGCTAGGCGCTTGGGGATAACGGAGAATGCCGCTAAGGGGGATGTGTCGGCAATCTTCACGCGGCTCGGCGTACCCAACCGCATACATTTATTCGCGCGGCTGAGAGAATACTCAGCGAATCCGGGTCTTCAGCGTGCGGCTCCCAACGTCACGGCGAAGGCCCGAGAGGCTCAATTGCAAGGGTCAACGCAAATGATCCAGGTTACGCCGGCAGACCTCGGGCTGACCCCGCGCCAAGGCACTGTGCTGGCGCTTCTGCTGGAAGGCCATTCCAACAAGGCCATTGCCCGGCAGCTCGGCCTGGCTGAATACACCGTAAAAGAATACCCGTCGACACTTTTCAGAGGCAAGGTGTGCGCAGGCGAGCGCGGGCGTTGGCTAAAATGAGTCAATCATGCTTGGTTTTATCGCAATAGCGCAGTCGGGTAGTGTTGAGGATCATTAAATTGACACCGCCGTCGAGCGCGAGCGCTGCACTCAATACGGGATCAGTTTCTCCTTGGCGAGTTCCCGCGAGTCGAGGAAGGTGCGCATTGGCGTTTTGCCGTAACACCATCGCCCCTGATGTTCTCGCTGCAGCCGTTCGACGATGCCGTCGGTCTGGGGCGACCTGGCCCGCGTACGGGTGTGGTCGATGTCCTCCACGGCCAATTCCTTCAACTCCGTCTCGCTCGATCCGCCGCAGATCCATTGGAGCCAGTCGCTCACCTCCAGCAGCTACCCGGCGTCTCGCGACAGCGAGCGCTTCGTGGTCAATATCCTTGTCGACCACCAGGTCCAGATCTCCAACCAATTTGCCCGAACGTCCGACGACAAGTTCCAAAGTGTCGCGGTCCACGCCGGGCTGGGCGGCGTGCCCATCATCGACGATTGCGCCGCCCATTTGGAATGCACCAAGATCGTGGCCCATCCCGGCGGGGATCACGTGGTGTACATCGGCCAGGTCGAGAAACTCCACCGTGCGCCCCGCCAGGCGCTGGCCTTCGGCGACGGGCGTTATATGGTGACCTTCGCCCATGACCTCGGTGAAGTCCTCGGCGCCGGCGCCACCAGCTGTACACCGGCCCCCATTCCGGCCAAGAGTGGCCGAGATTCCCCACGCCGATGCAAAGCTGGCGAGCAGGCGGTCCCCATTGCGCCTGCTGTTTGGAGGGCAGTGCTTTCAGCACGATGCTCTCCAAGGCTGCTCCAAAACAACTGGACGCACGTGTCAGCATCCTTCCTGGATCTCGGATCGCACCGGGTTGCGCAGCACGCCCAGTTTGCTCACCTCGACTTCCACCATGTCACCATCCTTCATGAAGACAGGCGGCTGACGCCGCGCGCCAACCCCGCCGGGCGTGCCGGTGACGATGACGTCGCCGGGAGACAGCGTGACGAAGCTGGAACAGTACGCGACCAGCTCAGGGATGGCGAAGATCAGCATGTCGGTGGTGGCACGCTGCATGACTTGTCCGTTGAGGCGGGTTTCCAACATGAGAACCTCGTTCTCACCGATCTCGTCGCTTGTCACCAATGTCGGGCCGAAGCCCCCGGTGTGCTGGAAATTCTTGCCCGGCCCCCATTGCGAGGTGTGCGTCTGCCAGTCGCGGATGCTGCCGTCGTTGTAGCAGGCGAAGCCGGCGATGTAGGAGAAGGCCTGGTCCTCGGGAATGCGGCGGCCACGCTTGCCGATGACCACGGCGATCTCGCCCTCGTAGTCCAGCCGCGCTGACTCTAGCGGCAGCAGGATCGGCTGGCCGTGACCAACCTGCGACTCAGCCACGCGCAGGAAGATGGTGGGGCGCTCGGTGCGTTCCTTTTGCGTTTCGCGGACGTGCTCTGCATAGTTGAGGCCGGCACAGAGGATCTTCTCCGGGTCGGCCACCACCGGCCGGTACGCGTCGAGGGTT
The DNA here is from genome assembly GCF_052113425.1 of Cupriavidus sp. YAF13. Classification (NCBI taxonomy): domain Bacteria; kingdom Pseudomonadati; phylum Pseudomonadota; class Betaproteobacteria; order Burkholderiales; family Burkholderiaceae; genus Cupriavidus; species Cupriavidus sp. YAF13. The sequence continues at coordinate 75,372 of NZ_JBFRDD010000026.1, read as the reverse complement.
TCGGCAGCCGGCAAGTCGGCGGCATGCCTGCCGGCCTCGTCGATCAGTGCGTCGACGGGCCGCCGGCGCAGCGCCTGGCCCAAGTCGGTCAGCCCAAGCCTTGCGCCGAGGTCGATCACGCCGCCGCCGGCGATGGCGCCGAAGCTGTTCCGGCCCTGGTGGGTGAAGCTGATGAATTGCATGGGGTGTTCCCTGATTCGGGCTGTTTGTGCCTCGATACGCCGCCCGGCCGCAGATGCGTCCGCACGAGTCATCAAGGCGAACTTGTTGTTATCTGCCTTCTCCCGCAAGCGAGCGAGGAGGAAATCTGCCGGTCATTCGTGATCGCGCTGCCTGCAACGCATTTCCCCTCGACGCAATGCGCGCTCATGCCGGCCGGACCAACATACAGATAGCCGTCGCGGTTGCCACCACTTGGCCGTCCTGGCGCAGTTCCCCGACCACGTTGCAGACATTTCGGCCGCGCCGCTCCAGGCGCGCCCGCCCTTGCAGCGGCCCGGCCTGCGCCGGTCTCAGGAAGGAGAGATTTAGGCTCAGCGTGGCGCAGAACTCGCCATCGGCCAGCGTCGCGGTGACCAGCATCGCGGTCACGTCGTCCAGCATGGCGCCCAGCATGCCGCCCTGCACCTGGCCGGCCGGATTGAGGAATGTGCCGGTGGCAAGGTAGTCGGATTCCAGCGTGCCCGCCTCCAGGTCGGCAGCGCGTACTACGCCGCCAAGCAGTCCGGCGACAGCCGGGGCGGGTGCCTGCCCGCGCTGCATGCGCGTGAAATAGTTGACGTCGCTCATCGTATGCATCCCAAATCAACGGCCGGCAAAGCGCGGCGCGCGCTTTTCCCGCCAGGCTAGTGCGCCTTCGCGCAGGTCCTCGGAAGCATCGGCCACAGCGATGTCTTGTGTCAGCTCAGCGGTATCGAGCTCGCCACGCGCGATGCGGTTCAGGTGTTTCTTCATGCCAAGCAGCGCCAGCGGTGCCATGCCGGCCAGGCTCTCGCTCGCCTGTGCCGCAAGCGCCTGCAGTGCCTGCTGGCTGTCCTCCAGCCGATCCAGGTACCCGCAGGCCAGCATCGCGGACGCATCGAATTTGTCGGCCATCAGCAGGATGCGCTTGGCCGTGGCCAGGCCCAACCGCCTGACATAGCGCTCCAGGCCGCCGCGGTAGAACAGCAGGCCCAGGCGCGCGGCTGGGACGGACATCTCGGCGCCGGCGGCGCCGAGCCGGAAGTCGCACGCCAGCGCCAGGTCGGTGGCGCCGCCGTACACGCCGCCGTGCAGTATGGCAATGGTGACTGGCCGCGCCTGTTCCAGCGCATTGGCCAGTGCCTCGAAGCGGGCACCGACATCGGCCCCGCCGAGGCGGCCGATATTGAAACCGCTGCAGAAGTGCCGGCCCTGCCCTTCGATACGCAGCACGCGCACCCGGGTGTCACCGTTCACCGTCTCCAGGTACTCACGCAGCAGGTCGAGGTCTTCGGGCTCGAGGCGGTTGGCCACGTCGGGCCGGCGCAGCGTGATGACGGCGACGTGCCCGTCGACCGCGAGTTCTGGCGGCTGTCCTTGCGGGGTCTCGGTCATGGTATCTGGCTCCGCTCAGTGAAAGCCGTAAATCCGCATCGTGGTCTCGCCCGCCTCCACCCGCTTAAGAATGGCGGCTTCGGTGGCCTCGCGGTCCCGGGCCTTGTCCACGACCTCCCCGGCGCGGGCGCGCGGCACCACCACCACGCCGTCGCAGTCGCCCACGACCAGGTCGCCCGCTTCCACGCGGGCTCCGCCGATCAGCACCGGCGCATTGAGCCAGCCGATTGCGCCATAGTCCTTGCCGGTACCGCGGATGCACAGGCCGCGCGCGAACACCGGGAAGCCGATTTCCTCCAGCAGCACGCCATCGCGCACGCAACCGTCGATGACCAGCCCGCCAAGCTTCTTCACTTTTGCCGCAGTGGTCATGATCTCGCCCCAGTAGCCGTGCTCGTAGGCGCCGCTCACGTGCACCACCAGCACGTCGCCGGGTTGGGCGATATCCAGCGCGCGGTGCAGCCACAGGTTGTCGCCGCCAGGCGAATGGACAGTCAGTGCCGGGCCGCAGACGCAGAACTCCGGTGCGATGGGCTTGATAGCGGGCGACACTACGCCGATCTTTCCGCCCGCTTCATGCAGCGTGGCGGTGGGCAATGCGCGCGCGTCGTTGACGATCTCGGCGCTGACGCGCTCGAATTCGCGGATCGTGGTGCTGGTTGCGTCGTGTTCCGCCATGGTCAGGCTCCCTTGGTCTGCAGCTGGTGGTAGCGGAACTGGCGGCGCGCCTCGTCCAGGCGCATGCCGCCACGCGCGGCTTCGCGGATGGCGTTCTCCGCGTGCTCGATCTGCTCGGCGGTGTCGAGCACAGCGGTTTCGTGCTCGCGCGGGATGACCACAACGCCGTCGGCGTCACCGCGCAGGATGTCCCCAGGCTGCACGCGCGCATCGCCGATATTGACGACCACGTTGGTGGCTTCCACCTGCACGCGGTCCTTGCCCGTGCGCATCCAGTGGTCCTTGCTGAACACCGGGTAGCCGAGCTGGCGGCACAGCGCGACGTCACGGCACACGCCGTCGATCACGGTGCCGGCAATGCCGCGACGGTGCGCGATCTCCGTGAGGATGTCGCCCCACACCGTTGCGTTGTCGCGGCCACCGTTGTCGAGCACAAGGATGCTGCCCGGCGGCACGTCGTCAATGTAGTCGCCCACGGTGCCGGGCGGGTTCGATGCAGGGCCGTACAGCAGCGTGTAGGCGCGGCCAGCCGTGGCGAAGCCCTCGCCTCGGGCCTTGATGCGGTAGCACTGACCCGCGATGCCGTGCTTGTCCAGCGCGTCGCTCAGCGTGGCCGTGTCCAGCTTCGCGGCGCGCGCGACGTTGATGTCCTGTTGTTCGCTCATGTCTCTCAACCCTTCAGCATGTGTTCATAGTTGCCGCCCATGACTTCCCCGATGGGCGTGCCGCCCAGGATGGCTTTCGCCATCACGGATTCCTTGCGCACGATGGCTTCGGCAGTCTCCAGTACGCGCGCGATGTCGCGCGCGGCGATGAAGATCACGGCGCTGCGGTCCGCGACCACGTAGTCGCCCTCTTCCACCGTCACGTTGCCGATCTGCACCGCGACATTGGTACCTTGCTCGACCACGCGGCTGCGGGCGGTAAGCGCGGTCAGCGCGCGGCTGAACACAGGGAAATCGAAGTCGAGGGCTTCGTCGATATCGCGCACCGGGCCGTCCGCCACGACGCCAGCGATGCCACGCACCTTGGCCCCGAGCGACAGTAGCCCGCCCCAGCTTCCCGCCTCTACGCCGGTACGCTGCTCGACGACGATGATGTTGTTCGGCCCGGCCTGCTCGATCGCCGTGCAGCCGAGATGGCGCGTCGGTCCGGGCGGCGGTGCGCCGGTGCCGAGCTTGACGGTAATGGCGCGGCCGGCAATGCGCCCGGCGCCGGAGCGCTGCGGCAGGCCCGTCACGGTGCCCGGCAGCTGCAGCTTGTCGAGCGCGTCTGACACCGCGCAGCAGTCGAGCCGGCGCAGGCGTTGTACATTGGATTCGATTTCACTCATGGTCGTTGGTATGGCTCTGTTCAGTGGTTCAATCCAGGGTGTGCCAGGCCGCGAAGCACAGGCCGGTGCCGGTCAGCGCAGGCGTGCGGTAACCCGGGACATAGGACACCCATTCAAGGTCGAGGTCGCGCACGGTCTCCACGGCGATCAGCCAGTTGCGGATCTCGGAGCTGCCCGCCTGGAGCTGGCGCGGGTCCAGCGATGCGAGAAAGCCGGTGTCCTTCCGGCGGATGGCGTCGATGATCGCGTTGTCGAGCTCGGCATCCACCACGAAGTGGCTCAGCCCGCCCGAGGCCAGCACGCCCACGCGCAGCTCTTCGGGATAGGCGGCAATCAACTCGCGCAGCGCGGCGCCAAGCTGGATGCAGCGGCGCGGCGTGGGCTGGTTGGGCGGGTCGAAGGTGTTGACGATGACCGGCACCACTGGCAGGTCCAGCCCCTGCAGGTAGCGGCGGTGGATAAACGAGAATGCATGGCCTTCGAACTGGCCGCGCTCGAGCCCGTCCATGGCGGCGATGTCGAAGTCACGGTCGCACAGCTCACGGATCATCCAGCGGCCCATGTCGGCGTCGACAGGGTAGTCACGGTCGACGTCGGGCTCCTGGCGTGCCATGCGGGCCTTCTTGTACCAGCTGTCCGACTGGCTCTCTTCGCGCTTCGCATTGCGGATGGTGTCGCCGTAGTAGATCGCGAAGGCCGGGTTGTTGGTGGTGCGGAACAGCTCGGTCTGGTCGTCCCCGACCACGAGCAGCACGTCGAGCCGGGCCGCGCGGATGCGCTCGCGCAGCTCGTCCATGGCGGCTTCGGCCTGGTCGTAGCGCTCGCCCATGCGTTCGGGCGTCACCATCGTCTCGGCATCGGCCGGGGCGACCGCAAGCAGCGCCTCATAGGTGGTCGGGTTGCCGGCCCGGTCGAAGTAGTGCGGGTTCTTCGGGTCGACCTGGCGGAAGCCGTGCTGCCAGTCTTCACGCTGGCACACCAGCATGATGCTGTGGGAGGAGCCGAAAGCGGCGACGAGTCTTGCCATGGAAGTGTCCTTGCGTTCAAACGATGTAGGCGGCGCGCAGTTCGTCGACCTGGGCTGCGCTGTAGCCGAGTTCGCGCAGGATGTCGTCGGTATTGGCGCCCTGATGCGGTGCTGGTTGCGGCGGCAGGTTGCGCGGATAGCGCGACAGGCGCATCGGCTGCCCGACGAGCGCGACGTCGCCAAGTTCGGCGTGCTGCATCGGCCAGGCCACGCCAAGGTGCTTCACCTGCGGGTCGGCAAACACCTGATCCACGCGGTGGATAGGGCCGCACGGCACGCCGGCCTTCAGTAGCCGCTCGGTCCATTCGGCGGTGGTGCGCGTGCGCAGCGCGGCTTCGATCGCTGCATTGACCTTGTCGCGGTTGCGCACGCGTTCCGGATCGGAACCCAGGCCGGGTTCGTCGACGAGGTGCGGCACTTCCAGCGCCTCGCACAGGCGCTTCCACATGGTCTGGCCGATCGCGGCGATATTCAGGTAGCCGTCGCTGGTGGCGAACACGCCCGTGGGCACGGTCAGCGGATGTTCATTGCCGGTCTGTTCGGGGATCTTGCGGTCCACCAGCCACTGCGCGGCCTGGAAGTCGAGCATGGCGATCTGCGCTTCCAGCAGCGAGGTCTGCACCCACTGCCCTTCGCCCGATGCCTCACGCTCCAGTAGTGCCGTGAGGATGCCCATCGCGCAGAAGTGGCCCGCGCACAGGTCCGCAAGCGGAATGCCGACGCGCATCGGGCCTTCGCCCGGCTTGCCGGTCACGCTCATCAGCCCGCCCATGCCCTGCGCAATGGAATCGAAGCCGGGCCAGCCCGCGTAGGGACCGTCCTGACCGAAGCCGGAAATACTCGCGTAGACCAGCCGCGGGTTGATCGCGCGCAGCGCGTCCGGGCCGATGCCAAGGCGGTGCTTCACGTCAGGACGGTAGTTCTCGATGAAGACATCGGCGCGGCTGACCAGCTCATGCAGGATCTTCACGCCCCCCGGGGTCTTCATGTTGAGCGTGAGGCTTTCCTTGTTGCGGTGCAGGTTCTCGTAGTCGGCACGGTTGTGGTCGCGTCCGCCGATCATGTCGTCGCCGCCCGGCGCGCCCGGCGGGATCTCCAGCTTGATCACGCGCGCGCCCAAGTCGGCGAACAGCCGCACCGCGGTGGGGCCGGCGCGCACGCGCGAGGCGTCGAGGATGGTGAAGCGGGACAGCGGGCCTTTGCGCTCGCCCGTGCCGTGTACGTTGTGTCGGGTATCAGCCATAGTCGTTGCCTCAGGTCCTTATGCCGGGGTGAACATCGGCACGGCGTAACCGCCGTCGCTCGGCTTGAACACGACCTTCACGCGCTGGCCGATCTCGATCTCGCGCGGGTCGCAGTCCACCAGGTTGGTCATCATCGTCACGCCTTCGTCCAGCCGGACGTAGGCGAGCGTCCAGGCGGCCTCGCCCTTGCCCATGGTGCTGAACGAGTAGACCGTGCCGAAGCCGCCGGCGTCGCGCCATTCGGTGCGGTCGGACTGGCAGTGCGGGCAGATGTCGCGCGGGTAGTAGTGCGGCGCGTGGCAGTCCAGGCACGCTTTCAGCACCAGGCGGCCGGCATCCGCAGCCTCCCAGAACGCCTGGCTTTCCGGCAGCGTGCGCGGCGCGGGAATCTTGCGCGGACCGGCTGGCGGCGCCTTGGCGGCCGGGTTAGCAGGGGTGGCAGGAGTGGCGGGTGTGCTCATGGTGTTCATTCCCTTTCAAGAATCAGCGTGGCTGCGGTGTGGCGCGAAGCCAGTGCGCCGCCAATGCCGCTGGCCAGTGCCAGGTCGCAGTTGGGGACCTGCACCGCGGGATGCGCCTCGCCGCGCAGCTGGCGCACCGCCTCGATTACCTTAGTGACGCCGCCGCGGTTGGCCGGATGGTTGTTGCACAGGCCGCCGCCATCGGTGTTGAACGGCAGGCGCCCCACGCCGGAGATCAGGCCGCCGTCGGCGACGAATTTGCCGCCCTCGCCCTTCTTGCAGAAGCCCAGGTCCTCGAGCTGCATCAGCACAGTGATGGTGAAGCTGTCGTACAGCGATGCGTACTTGATGTCGGCAGGCGTGATACCGGCTTCGGCAAACGCGGCCGGGCCCGACCATGCGGCGGCCGACCATGTCAGGTCGATGTTGCCGCCCATGCCGTGCTTGGGCGCCTCGCCGGTGCCGCGCACCTTCACCAGTGGCCGCTTGAGCTGCCGGGCGATCTCGGGGCGCGTCACGATCAGCGCGCCGCCACCGTCGCTCATGACGCAGCAGTCGAGGCGGTGCAGCGGGTCGGCCACCATCGGCGAGCTGACCACGTCTTCCACCGTCACCACATTGCGCAGCATGGCGTGCGGATTGTGCTGGGCATGATGGGAAGCCGCCACCTTGATCCACGCGAGCTGCTCGCTGGTGGTGCCGAACTCGTACATATGGCGTTTGGCCACCAGACCGTAGAGGTTCTGCGTGGCGGGGCCGAACGGCAGTTCGAAGGCCACCTCGGGCGCATCCGGATCCGGTGCCCTCAGCGCGAGCGAGGCGCCGGCCGCGCGGGGACGGCCGGCCAGCGTGATCAGCGCGATATTGCAGCGCCCGGCGGCAATGGCCTCGGCCGCGTGGGCGACGTGCAGGATCGGCGCGGAGCCCCCGCATTCGGTGGAATCCACGTGGCGCGGCTTCAACCCGAGGTATTCGACCACAGTGGTGGTTCCCAGGCCTGGCGCGTCGCCCGCGCAGAAGTAGCCGTCGATATCGGCTGCGGTCAGGCCGGCGTCGGCCAGCGCGCCGCGGGCGACGTCGGCGTGCAGGCGCATCACCGACAGGTCGTCGGCTTTGCGGGTGGGATGCTCATAGGCTCCCACAATGTAGGCGGATCCGTTCAGGGTCATGATGGAATACGAGAGCTAGGGAAGCTTGCGGGATGCGAGGGCTTCATTGGTCGGGCGTGAAGCCGCTGGCCTTGATGATCGGGCCCCAATAGGCCAGTTCATTACGCTGCAGGCGGTCGAGCTCGGCTGCCGGCCGGAAGTCGGGATTCAGCGTTGCCCTGGTCTGCAGTATGGTGCGGACATCTGGCATGGCGAGCACCTTGCTCAGTGCGGCCTGCATGCGCTCTAGCTCCGCCTTCGGCGTGTGCGCGGGCGCCCAGATGCCTGCCCAGGCGTCACTGCCGTCGACCGCCACGCCCTGCTCGGTCACCGTGGGCACACCGGGGAGCAACGGCGAGCGCGCTGCGCCGAACACGCCGACGATGCGGACCTTGCCGCCCTTGGCATGCGGCGCGATATCACCGGCGGTCATCACGGCCGAAGCCAGCTGCCCGCCTAGCAGGTCAGTCACGAGCGGGCCGTTGCCCTTGTAGGGCACGACACTCATCGGTACGCCGATTGCCTTGCCGAACTGCAGGCCAGTGAAGTGCGTCTGCCCTCCCAGGCCCGCGGTGCCGAACATTGCCTTGCCCGGATGCGCCTTCGCCCAAGCCACGAAGCCCTTCACGTCATTGACGCCCGTCTGGCTGCTGACCACAAGGGCCAGCGGGTAGGAGATCACCACCGCCACCGGCGCCAGGTCGGACAGCAGGTCGTACTTGAGCGTCGCGGGCGGATACAGCAGCGTGGGAAAGACCGTGGTGGCATTTGGCGCCACCATGTAGGTCAGGCCGTCCGGGGCGCTGTTCTTCAACATCCCGGTGGCCACCCGRCCCCCGGCGCCGGGCCTGTTATCGACAATCACCGGCTGGCCGAGCATGCCCTGCAGCTTGTCTGCCAGCACGCGCGCGACGGTGTCAGTCGAGCCGCCTGGGGGGAAGCCGACCAGGAACTTGATCGGCGGCTTTTCCTGCGCGTGGGCACCGCATGCGAATGCCAGCCCGAGGGCGAGTGCGCCGCATGCGGACCGGATGGTGTGGATGAGGGCCATGTCTTTGTCTCCTGTGTGTTTCTTGTCTGAACGGGCAAGGCGCGATAGGAAGGAGTGTTCAAGATGGACGACCGCCTTCTCCCCTCTCTCGCCTGCGGTCGGAGGGGGCAGAGCGGCCAGACCGATCTGGAATGCGTGCTAGGGCTGCCGGGCAAAACTGCCCAGGTGATGCGCGGCGTCGCCAAACAATTGGTTGATGACCATCAGGCGCTTGGCGTAATGCCCCACCCTGCATTCGTCCGTCATACCCATGGCGCCGTGCAACTGGATGGCCCACTGTCCGACCTGCCGCCCCGCCTGCCCGATCACAACCTTGGCGGCGGACACCAGCCGGCGGCGCTGCGCGGGGTCACCATCGGCCACCGCCATGGCTGCCACGCAGGCCATGGACTTGCATTGTTCGAGCGCGATCAGCATGTCGGCCACGTGGTGCTGGAGCACCTGGAACTTGGCCAGCGGCGTACCGAACTGCTTGCGGTTTTTTAGGTGCTCCGCGGTCAGGTCGAGCAGCGCTTCCAGCGCACCGGTCGCCTCCGCGCACAGCACGGCGCTGGCACGGTCGGCAGCTGCCTGTATCCACGGCAGCGCGTCGCAAGTCTCTCCCACGACCGCGTCGGCGCCCAGGCGCAGCTGGTGCAGCGTCAGGTGCGCGGCGCTGCGGCCATCAAGCGTGCGGAATTCGCGTATGCCTAGGCCGGGCGTGGCGGCCTCGACGAGAAAGAGCGTCACGCCCGCTTCGTCGTTGACCTCGCCCGCGGTACGCGCGGCCACGATGAAGGCGTCGGCCTGTGCACCGTCGAGCACAAGCGTCTTGGCGCCTTCGAGCATCCATCCCTGGCCGTCCGGCTGGGCCAGCGTGCTGACATGCGACAGGTCATAGCGGGCGTCCGCCTCGCCGATGGCCAGCGCCAGCCGCGCCTGCCCCGCCGCCAGCGCCGGCAGCCATTGCCGGCGCTGCGCGGGCGTGCCCGCTGCATCAAGCAGTTGCCCGGCCAGCACCGTGCTGGACAGCCAAGCCCCGCCGCCCAGCGCCCGGCCAAGTTCCTGGGCTACCAACATCATTTCGGCCGGCCCTTGCTCGCCGCCGCCCACGTCCGCCGCGAGCGGCAGTCCGAGCAGGCCGAGGTCGGCCATGGTGGCCCAGCGTGCCTCGGCCTCATCGGCAGTTTCGACATTGCCACGGCGATGCTCGGGGTACTCGCCGTCGCAGAAACGGCGCACCGCGTCGCGCAGCGCAATATGTTCGTCGTTCAGAGAGAAATCCATGGTCTCGGTACGGTGTGTCAGGCAGCCAGAAAGGCCTTGCTGATCAGGTTGCGCTGCACTTCATTCACGCCGCCGTAAATCGACAGCTTGCGGGCATCGAGGTAGTTGGCCGCCAGCGCCGATAATTCGGCCGGGCTGGCGGTGTCGTCCAGTTCGCCGCGCAGCGCCGCTTCCTCAAACGGCACCGCGTGCGGGCCGGCTACTTCCACCAGCAGTTCGTAGATGGCCTGGCGCAACTCGGTGCCGCGCACCTTGAGCATGGACGCCTCCACCGCTGGCACCCGGCTCTGCTGGTTGTCGCTGAGCATGCGCAGCGCTGTAAACTCCAGCGCCATCAGCTCGATCTCGAACTGGGCCAGACGCGACTGCAACACCGGATCCTGGTCCAGCCCCTGGCTCGCTGCCAGCGCGCGGGCACGCCGCAATTGCTGCTTGCAAGAGCCAATGCCGGCGATGCCGGTGCGCTCATGACCAAGCAGGTATTTGCCGTAGGACCAGCCGTGGTTCAACTCGCCCACCAGGTTCTCCACCGGCACCCGCACGTTGTCGAGGTAGCACTCGTTAAGATCCGTGCCGCCCTCCAGCATGCGGATGGGCCGCACCTGCACGCCGGGGCTATTCATGTCGATCAGCAGGAACGAAATGCCTTCCTGTGGCTTGGCCGCGTTCGGGTCGGTGCGCACCAGCGCGAACATCATCGAGCACCAGTGCGCGTACGAGGTCCACACCTTGTGGCCGTTGACCACGAAGTGCCTGCCATCCGGCTCCAGCACGGCCGTGGTCCGTACTGCGGCCAGATCGGAACCGGCGCCCGGCTCGGAAAAGCCCTGCGCCCACCAGGTCTTGCTCTGGCGGATGTCAGGCAGGTACTTCGCTTTCTGCTCAGGTGTGCCAAAGGCGATCAGCACCGGCCCCAGCATCTGGATGCCGCTGGCGATGATGCGCGGCGCCCCGCCCAGCATGGTTTCCTCGTCGAAGATGTACCGCTGCACATGGTTCCAGCCCGGACCGCCGTATTCGACAGGCCAGCCCGGCGTCAGCCAGCCGCGAGCCTCCAGGATGCGGAACCAGGTCACGTAGTCAGCGTGCTCCAGGCGCAGGCCGAACTCAACCTTGCGCCGGACGTCCGTGGGCAGGTTCGCCATGACGAAGGCGCGCACCTCCTGGCGGAACGCTTCGTCGGAGGGAGAAAATGTCAGCTTCATATGTATAGGCTGTGTATTTGATTCGCGTAGATGGGCCGTGATTCACCGGGCTTGCGGGCTGCAGACCACCAGCGCGTCCAGCGCCAGCACGCGGTCGGGATAGGCCACCAGCGGGTTGATGTCGATTTCAGCAATCGCCGGGTTGGCGCGCATCTGCTCGCCGATCAGCCTTACCGCCCGGGCAATGGCTGCCTCGTCGACGGCGGCCTCGCCGCGGACACCGCGCAGCAGCGAGGCGGCCTTCAGGCGCCCCAATTCCTGCATCACGTCGGCCTCGCAGAGGTCGGCCGGCACCAGGCGAACATCCTTCAGCGCCTCGATCCACACGCCACCCAGGCCGACCAGCACCACCGGACCCCAGCCCGCATCGCGCCGGGCGCCGACCACCAGCTCCAGACCGCGCTGCCCCATCGCCTCCACCAGCACGCCGTCTAGCACCAGGCCGGGGCGATGCGTTGTGATGTTCTGCTGCAGCCGGCCCCAGCCGGCGCGCAGCGCGGCTTCGTCAGCCAGTCCGACAATCACGCCGCCCACATCGCTCTTATGCGGCAGTTCGCTGGCCTGTGCCTTGATGACGACCGGATAGCCAATGCGCGTGGCGATGGCGACCGCTTCGTCAACGCCGGTAGCGAGCGCGCCCTCGGGCACGGTCAGGCCCGCAGCAGCCAGCCACGCCTTGCCCTGGTATTCCGCGAACACGCCCGAAGGTGGGATCGCGCCCGGCAACGGTACGGCGGCGGGAACGGACTGGCTGGCACGGCTGGCACGCTGCAGCGCCTCGCCGTAAGCCGACACCCTGGCGAGCGCGCGCAGCGCTCGGTCGGGCGAGCGGAAGAACGGCACGCCACTGGCGCGGATGGCGTCGACAAAGAAGGGCTCGATTGGACCGCTGTCGCCGGTGACTACCAGGACCGCCGGCTTGCCCGCACGGGCCAGTGCGGGAACGATATGCTCCGCCTTGTCACGCTGGGCCACTTCCGGGCCGGCCGGGATGCTCAGCACGATGCTGCCCACTGCCGCATCAGAGAGCATGGTCAGCAGGACCTCACCGACCAGCCCCGGCTGGCGCACGCCAATGGTGGTGTAGTCCAGAGGGTTCTCGGCCACCGCGTAGTCCGGCAACATAGCGGCAAGGCGCGCGGTTGTCTCCTCGCCGAGCGGCGGAAGGTCCAGGCCCAGCCCGTCACAGAAATCCAGCGCGACGTTCTTCATTGCGCCGGAACCGGTCATAAAAGCCGGGCCACCAGCTGGCGGCACCGGAAAACGGAGCAGGATTGCTGCTGCGTCAACGAGCTCGTCTGGCGTATCGACTAGCACCACCGCCTCGCGCGTCAGCGCCACGCAAGCGGTGGCGTGGTCGCCGGCCAAGGCGCCGGTGTGCGACTGAGCGGCCTCGCGGGCACGCTCGCTGCGCCCGGGCATCAGCATCACGATGGGCTTGCCGGCCTCGCGCGCCCTGCGCGCCAGCGCAAGGAAGATCTTCGGACGGCGCACCTGTTCGGCGTACACGGCCAGCACGCAGGTTTGCGGGTCATCGATGTAATGGGCAACGAAGTCCTCGACGCCGAGCGACGCCTCATTGCCCGTGGATACCACCGCGGTCAGCGGCAGGCCCCGGCCCACGAAGGCATCGCGCATGTTGGCGGCCATCGCACCGCTTTGCGCCACCACGCCAATTCCCGGGCGGTCGCCGCACGGGTATGGCTGCACGGCCTCAAAGGTCACCGGCACGTTGGCCGCGAAATTCGTGAAGCCCATGCAGTTCGGGCCAAGCAGCGCCATACCGCCGTCGCGCGCCACGGCGGCCAGCCGTTCCTGCCGCTCGCGGCCAGCCTCGCCGGTCTCGGCGTACCCGGAGGCGAACAACACTGCAGCCTTTGTGCCCCGCGCAGCCAGGGTTCGTACGGCATCCAGCACGCCGGCCTCGGGGATCGCCAGCACGGCCAGGTCGATACCTGCGGGCAGCTCGCCCACCGCCTTCACGCAGGCTCGGCCATTGATTTCCGTGCTACTGCGGCTGACCAGGTGAACAGCGCCGGCGTAACCGAAGCGTTCGAGGTTTGCCAGCACAAATCCGCCGAACGAGCGGGCATCCGCCGACGCACCGACGATGGCGATAGAGGCCGGCCGCAGGACGCTGGTCACTGCGGCTACCGCAGCTTCGGCGGTCTTATCGGCCTGCTCGCCGGGAAAGTCAGAAGTCTTCATTGGGTAAGTTGTCCGGTAAAAGAGGAAGGCGCCCCGTGTTGATCGAATTCTGGCATACCAGAAGCATAGTTTCAATACACCACAAACAGCAATTTGTTCATCAGTCGTAGGTGGTTTCCCTAGGGATAAGGCTGCTGACTTCAGGGGGACGCACCGCATTTGTGGCGTGCCCAGCTCTCTTGCAAGCGCGCTCCAGCCACATGACTTTGTCACGGCCATGCAGCCGAAACCCAATACTGGCATGGGATCGCGGGGAGCCCTGGCAGTTTTTCCTCCGCTGACACGCGGTCGCCCTTTCCCAGCATAGAAGAAAGTGTCGCCAGGAATTTCGACGTCCTCAGTCGAAACATCAATCAACCTCTTTGCATACCACGAACATTTTGTTGTATATTTTTGTGCAACATGAAGCCAAACGGCAGCAGCCAATTCGTATGCAACAGACTCCCCTTGCCCTGATGCACCTGCTTCGGCCCACCGGGCGCCACAGCCGGGCGGAAGACATCCGCGCCACGCTGGAGGCTGAGATCGAGGCTGCCATCCTGTGTCCGGGCTGGCCGCTGGACGAACGGGAACTAGCGCAGCGCTTTAGCGTTTCGCGCACACCCGTACGGGAAGCCCTACAGCAACTGGCGGCGCACTCACTGGTAGACATGGCCCCGCGACAAGGTGCGACGGTGGCGCGCCTGTCCGTCGGCAAGGTACGGGCGATGCTGGAATACGTGGGTGAACTGGAGTCGTTAGCCGCAAGGCTGGCGGCGCGCCGCGGCGACGAAGCGCTGTATGCCGCGCTCGAATCAGGCCTGTCGCTATGCCGCCGGATAGCGGCGGCCCCGGTTCCAGAAGGCTACGCAGCCGCAAACGAGGCCTTTCACGAAGCCATCTACCGGGGTTGCCGCAACGACTACCTGGCCAGCCATATCCGCGCGGCGCGGCGGCGCCTGCAGCGCTACCGGATGCGCGACTTCGCCACCGGCCAGCAGGTTGCCAAATCACTGGAAGACCACCAGTGCATCGCCCAAGCCATTCGCACCGGCAACGAGCAGCGGGCCGCCGCCGCCATGGCCTTGCACGTGCCCGCAGGCACCACCGGTTTCGCCGAATTCCTGGCGACTGTGCCGGCCCATTTCTTCGACGGCGGCCACACCGCCACCCTTTGATCCCAGGCATCCCATGACCAGACCACCCCGTTCGATCGATGTGCCCGGCCTTGCACACAACGCTCCCATCCCCACCGGCGCGCGCCTTGGCAATGTCCTCTGTTCCTCCGCTATCGCGGGCAAGGATCTGACCACCGGCGAGCTGCCGCCCGGGGCCGCGACACAGGCCTTTCATGCATTCCGAAACCTGGCCAGCGTGCTGGCAGCAGGCGGCGGCACGCTGGCGGACGTGGTGAAACTGACCATCTACGTGAAGGACAACAGCGTGCGCGACGCCGTCAATGCCGAGTGGCTGAACTGCTTCCCCGATCCGGAAGACCGGCCCGCGCGGCACATCGTCGTGTATGACCTGCAGCACAGCATGCTCCTGCAACTCGAATGCCTGGCCGTACTGGCCGGCGCAACCCAAGGCTGAAAACCATGATCATTGATTCCCACGCCCACGTCGTCATGCCCCCCGAGAGCTTCCGCTTCATGGCGGAACTCATTGGCGGACGCGCCAATCCCTCGACTACGCCGAAAATTCCAGACGCATCGGTGCGCAAAGTGGCCGAAGAGCTGGTGCGCAGCATGGATACCGTCGGCACCAATGTGCAGTTCATCTCGCCGCGGCCTTACCTGCAGATGCATTCGGTCAAGCCGGGCCGCGTGACCGACCTGTGGTCCCGCCACTGCAACGACATCATCGCCCGCTTCGTGGCCATGTTCCCGGATCGCTTCCGCGGCGTGGCCGGACTGCCGCAGCACATGCTGGAATCCCCGGCCGAGCGCGCGGTGCCCGAGCTCGAGCATTGCGTGAACGAACTGGGTTTCGTCGGCTGCCTGATCAATCCGGATCCCACCGAAAGCGAAGGCCCCACGCCGCCCGGGCTCGGCGACCCGTTCTGGTATCCGCTCTACGAGGCCATGACGCGCCTCGACGTGCCCGGCCTGATCCACTCCGCCGGCAGCTGCAGCGCGCGCGAGTCGTACACGCTCAAGTTCATCAACGAGGAGAGCATTGCGGTCATTTCGCTGCTGAACTCCAGGGTGTTCCAGGACTTCCCGAACCTGAAGATCGTGGTGGCGCATGGCGGCGGCGCCATTCCCTACCAGATGGGCCGTTTCCGCTCTTGGTCGGTGCGCAAGGGCGATACCGTCACGTTCGATGAGCAGCTGCGCAAGCTGTACTTCGATACCTGCAACTACTCCACCGAGGCCATTGACCTGCTGCTGAAGGTGGCCGGCACCGACAACGTTCTGTTCGGCACCGAGAAACCGGGCACCGGCAGCGCGCGCGACCCGCTGACCGACCGTGACTACGACGACATGAAGCCTGTCATCGAAGGAATCTCGTGGCTGACCGATGCGCAGCGCAAGAACATCTTCGAATGCAACTGCAGGCGCCTGTACACCCGCGCCTTCCGCACCGACGAGGAGTGCTGAGATGCCCCTGACCCGCGAAGACAACGACCTGCTCACGCGCGTGGAGAACGGCGCGCCGATGGGGGAGATGATCCGCCAGCACTACTGGATTCCGGCTGTGCCCTCGGCCAAGCTGGTGGCCGAGGGCGCGCCGCTGCGCGTGCGGCTGCTGGGCAACAACTACGTGGCGTTTCGCCGCACCGACGGCGCCGTGGGCGTGCTCGACGAGCTGTGCCCGCATCGCAAGACATCGCTGCTGATGGCCCGCAACGAGGACAATGGCCTGCGCTGCATCTTCCACGGCTGGAAGCTCGGCACCAGCGGCGAGGTCATCGAAGCGCCGAACCACGTTGGCGACCAGGCCCAGTTCTGCAAGCACGTGCGTGTGAACCGCTATGGCGTGGAAGAGCGCGGCGGCATCGTGTGGGTATGGCTGGGCAAGGGTGAACAGCCGCCGAAATTTCCCGACCTGCCCTTCACTTCGCTGCCGGAAAGCCAGCGCTCGGTCACCAGCCAGGAAGTGCCGACCAACTGGGTGCAGGGCGTGGAAGCCTCGATGGATTCCTCCCACGTGGGCGTCCTGCACGAGTCCACCACGCAGATCACGGCGGGCTCGGGCAATGAGCGCCTGCATATGACCAAGGCGCTCGCGCCGCGGCTGGAATTCGAGGATCGCCCTTACGGCTACCGGTACGCCGCGCTGCGGCCGCTGCCGGAGGACAAGCTCTATGCCCGCGTGAACAACTTTGTCATGCCGTGGTACGGCATCATCTGCGCGCCGGATGAAAAAGGGCCGAGCACGGTGTTCTTCTCCACGCCGGTGGATGACATCACGCACCGCGCCTGGTTTGTCCATTTCAATCCGCACCGCCCGCTCGGCATGACGGTGATGTCGGCCACGCCGGACGTGTGGAATTTCCCTCCGCTGCCGCCGGGCACGCCGGCCGACAACTGGGGCCAGAACCGGGACCTGATGCGCCGCGGCCACGCCACCGGCTTCCCGCAGCACCTAGGCACCGAGGACTTTGCCATGTTCATCGGGCAAGGCCCCATTGCGGACCGCACCACCGAGCAACTCTGCTCGGCCGACGGCGCGGTGCTGCGCGTGCGGCAGGCGCTGCTGAAATCGGTGCGCGAGTTCATGGCGGGCAAGACGCCCACGCTGGCCGATAACCCCGAACTCGACTACAGCCGAATCAATTCCGTCGGCGGCGTGCTGCCTGCCGGCGCGGACTGGCGCTCGCTGACCGCTGCCCCCTGAGCGCCGCGACACACAGACCGACAAGAAGACGGAGACAACCATGACCAGCCCCCTGCGCCGCCGGCTTCTGCTGGCGGCCTGCGCCGGCCTTTGCACCCCCGCGGCATCATATGCCCAGCTGCGCGGCAAACCGGCCATCCGGATCCTGGTGGGCCTGCCGCCCGGCGGCGGCACTGACGCCATCGCCCGCTACTTTGCCGATTCTCTGCCGGCGCTGCTCGGCCAGCCGGTGATCGTCGAAAACCATGTGGGTGCGGGCGGCCGGCTGGCGGCCGACGTGCTCAAGTCCGCCGCGCCGGACGGGCTGACCTACATGATCGCCCCCAACGCCACGCCGACCTTCCAGACGCTGGTGTTCGGCAAGCAGCTCAAGTGGGATCTGTGGCGAGACTTCGCGCCGGTGGCGGGCCTGGTCTCTTACCCGACCGGCATGGCCACCGGAATGCAAACCGGCGCCACTGACGCCGCCGCATTCGTGCGATGGGCACGCGCCAATCCCCAACAGGCCAGCTTCGGCACGCCGGGGCTGGGCGGGCAGAACCATTTCCTGGGCATGCAGCTTGCCAAAGTGGCAGGCATTGACCTGTCCGTGGCGCCCTACAAGGGCACGCCGCCAATGATCACCGACCTGCTGGGCGGCCACATCCCTGCGGCCGTCACGCTGCTGCAGGACCTGCTGCGCCACCACCGCACAGGCAAAGTCCGCCTGCTTGGCATTTTCAGCGACAAGCGCTCGGCGCTGGCTCCAGATATTCCCACGATGGCCGAGCAGGGCTATGCGGTGACCTCTGGCGATGCCTGGACGGCCATGTGGGCTCCTGCGAAAACGCCAGCGGCCGAGCTCAGGCGCGTTCAGGCTGCGCTGAAGGCCATCCTGGCCGTCCCGCAGGCACGCCAGTCCCTGATGACGCAGCTCTCGGTGGTGCCCGACTTCCTCAACGCCGAGCAGATGGCGCACCGCCAGCGCGCCGAGCTGCAAACGTGGGAACCCATAATCCGCGCCTCAGGCTTTCGCGCGGAACTCTAGACGCAGGTTGGGCGAAAGTCCCTTCGCAGCCATACACGCCGCATTGGCGGCACTGGCGGCGCGGGCGTGGCCGCCCCCTGCTTCGACCGGAGACATCCATGAGCATGACCGACACCCTGCAAGTCCGGGTCAAATCCATCAGCTGGGAAGCGGAAGGCATCCTGGCCTTCGACCTGCGGCCGGAGCCACCGCTGCGCACCCTCCCTGGCTTCACCGCCGGCGCGCATATCGACCTGCACCTGCCCAACGGGCTGATCCGCAGTTACTCGCTGCTGAACGCGCCGTACGAACCGCACCGCTACGTGATCGGTGTCAACCGAGATGCGCAGAGCCGCGGCGGCTCACGCTACCTGCACGAGAGCCTTCGCCCCGGCGACGTTCTGACAATCAGCCCGCCGCGCAACAACTTCCCGCTTGACGAATCGGCACCCGTGGCGGTGCTGGTGGCCGGCGGCATCGGCATCACGCCGATCCTTGGCATGATCCACCGCCTGCGCGAACTGGGCTGTCCGTGGCGGTTGCACTACGCCGCACGCACCCGCAAGCAGGCGGCCTTTGTCGAGACACTGGAAGCCATGGCAATGGAGCCGGGCGCCGAGGTGCACTTCACCTTCGACCGCGAGGCCGGTGCCGAACGCCTTGACGTAGCGGCCATCGCGGCCGGCCTGCCAGCGGGGGCACATATCTATTGCTGTGGCCCGGTGCCGATGCTGGAGGCCTTCGAGCAGGCAACCGCCTCGCTTCCGCCGCAGCACGTGCACCGCGAGTACTTCGCCGCGCGCGAGAGCGCCGCCACCACCGGCGGCTTCACCGTCGAGCTGGCACGCAGCCGCCGCTGCATTGAGATCCAGCCCGGCAGGACCATCCTGGAATGCCTGATCGCGGAGGGCGTAGAGCCCATGTACTCCTGCCAGGAAGGCGTCTGCGGCACCTGCGAGGTGCGTGTGCTGGACGGCGAGCCAGACCACCGCGACCTGGTGCTGAATGCGGCGGAGCGCGCCGCCAACAACCGCATGATGGTCTGCTGTTCGGGCGCCAGGAGCCGAAAGCTGGTGCTCGACCTGTGAGCGCAGCACCGTTGAACCCGTACACGTGGCGCGACGATTCCTCGCGCGCAGCGAATCTGAAAGGAGCATGACATGAGCACCGCACTGGTGACCTATGAACTCGACGGCAAGGTAGCCTTGATTGGCCTGAACCGTCCCGAAAAGCGCAACGCCATCAACGAAGAGGTGGTCTGGGCCCTGCACGATGCCGTGGTGCGCGCCGGCGAGGAAGCCGATGCAGGCGTGCTGTTTGGCCATGGCGGCAACTTCTGCGCCGGACTGGACCTGAAGGAAGCGCTGGCGCGGGCTTCGGGCGAGCAGCCCCGTCCCGCTAAGCGCACACGCCACTCCTGGCATACCGTGTTCGATGTCATCGCGCGCGGCCCGATTCCTTTCGTCGCCGCGCTGCATGGCGCCGTGGTCGGCGGCGGACTGGAACTGGCCACGGCCGCCCACATCCGCGTGGCGGACGAGTCGGCCTTCTTCGGCCTGCCCGAAGGACAGCGCGGCATCTTCGTCGGCGGCGGGGGCACGGTGCGCATCCAGCGCATAGTGGGCTACACCGTCATGGCCGACATGATGCTCACTGGCCGCCTGCTTAACGCGCAGGAAGGCGAGCGCGAGCATATCGTGCGCTACGTGGTGCCGCAAGGCCAGGCCCTGGACAAGGCGCGCGAGCTCGCCGCGCTGATCACCCGCAATACCGCCGATACGAACTGGCGCATCACCAACGTGTTGCCACGCATCAATGACCTGTCGCACGACGACGGCCTATTCGTCGAATACCTGACTTCCAACATCCCGCGGCCGCCGGAAGCGGCCAAACGCCTGCGCGAGTTCGTCGAAGGACGCGCCAAACCCCTCGCCACGCCCGGCGCGAAGGCTGACTGACCCAACAAAGGACATTCATGACAACGACAACGCAATCTGACGCCGGCGCACAGGCAACGGCCGAGTATGTCCGCTTCGCGCAGGCCGAAGCTGCCCACATCCCGGACTTCCCGCAAGACCTGGCGCTGCGCCCTGTAAACCGGGTGGCCGTGGTCGGCGCGGGCACCATGGGCGGCGGCATCGCCATGGCGCTGGCCAATATCGGCGTTCCCATCACGCTGATCGATAGCAGCCAGCAAGGGCTGGATACCGGCCTGCGCCGCGTGCGCGACAACTACGCCGGCAGTGTTTCGCGCGGCAAGCTGGATGCCGCTGCCATGGAGATGCGGATGTCACGCATCACCGGGTCGGTGACCCTGGCTGACGCCGCCACGGCCGACATGGTGATCGAGGCCGTCTTCGAGGACATGGCGCTCAAGCAGCAGGTGTTTCGCGAACTCGATGCGCTGTGCAAGCCCGGCGCCATCCTTGCCACCAACACCTCGGGCCTGGATGTGGACGCCATCGCTGCAGTCACGCGGCGCCCGCGGGACGTGGTTGGCGCGCATTTCTTCAGCCCGGCGCACGTGATGCGCCTGCTCGAAGTGGTGCGCGGCTGCGAGACCGCGCCGGACGTGATCGCCACCTTGATGGAACTGGGACAGCGCATGGGCAAGACCGCGGTGCTGGCACGCGTCTACCCGGGTTTCATCGGCAATGCGCTGTTCCGCAACTACACGCGCGAAGCGCACTTCCTGGTTGAAGAAGGCGCTCTGCCGCACGAGGTTGACCAGGCGCTGACCGGCTTCGGCTACGCCATGGGCATCTTCGCCGTGCACGACATGGCGGGCAACGACGTGGGCTACCAGACGCGCAAGGCGCAGATGGCCACCAGGCCGCAGGACCGGCGCTGGAACGACCTGATCCTGAGGCTGACTGAACTTGGCCGCCTGGGGCAGAAAAGCGGCAAGGGCTGGTACCGCTATGAACCCGGCAGCCGCGAGCCGCTGCGCGACCCCGAAGTCGAAACTTTTATCGCGCAGGAATCGGCACGCCTTGGCATCGCGCGGCGCCCCGTCGGCGCCGAAGAGATCGTCAAACGCTGCGTCTACAGCATGATCAACGAGGGCGCCAGGCTGCTCGAGGCCGGCGTCGCGCTGCGCCCAAGCGACATCGACACGGTCTACCTGACCGGCTACGGATTCCCGGCGCGCCATGGCGGCCCGATGTACTACGCCGACCACATCGGGCTGCGCGAAGTCTGTGCCGACATTGAGCGCTTCC
The DNA here is from genome assembly GCF_052113425.1 of Cupriavidus sp. YAF13. Classification (NCBI taxonomy): domain Bacteria; kingdom Pseudomonadati; phylum Pseudomonadota; class Betaproteobacteria; order Burkholderiales; family Burkholderiaceae; genus Cupriavidus; species Cupriavidus sp. YAF13. The sequence goes on along the minus strand of NZ_JBFRDD010000026.1, from coordinate 54,127 downwards.
ACGCAGAGCACGGCTACTGGTGGGAACCGGCGCCGCTGCTGGTCCGGCTGGCACGCGAAGGCAAGACTTTTGCCGATTACCAGCGCGGGGACGCATGACGTTGCGGGGCGTCCTCGGGGCGCCACGGCGTTAAGGCCGGCTGCGCAGGCCAGGCACGTTGCATTTTCAATACGAGTTCACGTATACCACTATGCGTTTTATAAATACCAGTGTGCGATAGTTCTGCCACTTCCCGATCCGGGATTGATATTCAAAACATGGAGGAGAAAGTCATGAAGAAAAGTCTTGTCGGCCTTGCCTGCGCCGTTGCCAGCGCAGCCGCGGCAGCGCAGACTTCCGGTGTCACGCTGTACGGCGTTGCCGATGCCAATATCGAATACACCAATAACAACCTGGGAAGCGGGCCCGACGGGCACTCCAAGGTCGCCCTGAACTCGGGGGGCCTGTCTCCCAGCCGATGGGGCTTGCGCGGCATCGAAGACCTGGGTGGAGGCAAGCGGGCCATGTTCGCCCTGGAAAGCGGCTTCAGCCTGGATACCGGCGTTTCCACGCAAGGCGGGCGCCTGTTCGGCCGCCAGGCCTGGGTAGGGCTTGGCGCCGGCGCACATCAACTGACGCTGGGCCGTCAATACACTTCGCTGTTCCTGATGATGGCCAACTACTCGCCCACGGCGTATGCCACGACCTATGAGCCGGTAGTGGGTATTGCCGGCGCGAACCTGCGCGAAGACAACATGGTGAAATACCATGTCGATCTCGGCCCACTGGCAGCAGAGATGCACTATAGCTTCGGCGAACAGCCGGGCGCGCTCCAGGGTTCCGCCGGCTATGGCGGCGGCTTCGACTACCGCATCGGGTCTTTCGGCGTCGCCGCCGCCTACGACAGCATCGACAGCGCCGAGGTGGGCAACAACTTCACCCGCACCCAGAAGGCGGCGCTGGGGCTGCGCTACCAGATTACACCAGCGCTGCTCGCGCAGGCAGCGTACCGGTACAACAACAACGGCACGCGCGCGGCAAACACCGCGGCACGCGACGATCTGTGGTGGTTTGCGCTGAACTACCAGGCCACCGGCGCGTTGCAACTGACCGGTGCCGTCTACTACGACAACGTCAAGTCGCTATACACCGCGACCGGCCAGAGCAATCCGAGCAACCCCTGGCAGATCACACTGATTGCCGACTACGCGTTGTCCAAGCGCACCGACGTCTACCTCAGCACAGCCTATACGAAGAATGCGTCGCTGAACTTCGAAAGTCTGAATGGGGCGGCGGCTGCCTATCAGATCGCACCGAACGAGAATAGTCAGTTCGGTGCGGCAATGGGCGTGCGGCACAAGTTCTGAGCATGAGTTGCCGTGTGGGCTGAAGCGGTCCGCGCTTGGCCGCCTCCGCCCTCACGGCTACGCAGCACCCGCAGCAGCGGGCTTGCGGCCACGCCGGGCGCCACCACGGGGAACCGGGCTCCGGGAAGCCGTGGCCTCGCCGCCGCCCTCGCCTTCAAGATAACTCGCCGGCAATGTCGAGAGGAACTCGGAGAATCCGGTCGTGCCTACCGGCGCGTGTTCGAGCATGGCCGCATGCGCGGACGCTTCGTCACCACCGAGGATGGCTTCCGCCAGCCGCTGGTGATCGTCGAGCACGCGCTGCCGGCGCGCCGGCGTCTGGAAGATGCGCGGGCGGTAGCGCTGCATCAGCCGGCGGATGCTCCCGATCTGCTCCACCAGGTATTCGTTGTGGCTGCCCGCGTACACGACATCGTGGAACTCCGCGTTGGCCCTGGCGAAGCGCTTGCCGTCGTCTTCCGCGTGCGCCTGTTCGCATTCGGCGCGGGCGGCCCTGAGCCGGGCGCGCTGGTCATCGTCCATGCGGCGCGCGGCCAGCTTCGCCGCAACGGCCTCCAGCTCGCCCAGCAATTCGAGGGTCTCCCGCAGTTGCGTAATTGACAGGCGAGACACAAACACCCCCACCCGGGGCACGATGCGGACCATGTTCTGCACGGAGAGCTGCTGGAGTGCTTCACGCACGGGCGTGCGGGAGACGCCGAAGCGTTCTGCGAGCATGCGTTCATCCAGCGGCGTGCCGGGCGGCATGTCGCCGTTCTCGATTTCACGCTGGATCGTGGCCTTGATCTCGCCGGCCATGCTTTTCTTTTCGGGCTGTGTCATGGGGGTCTGGAATGTTAGGTTCTGCCAACGCAGTATACCGAAATGAAATACTGGCATGCACCTCGAGGTGCGGAAAGAAGCAGCTATAGCAGAAAAAGAAGCCCGAACGCGATCCCAGGCTTGTGGCGTCTGGGCTCACGTGCCAGAATCACCGCGATAAATACCAAAAGCTATTTCTGGCATCAACAAGATCGTCGACCGCATGCTCGCTTGCACATGGCGCGGCAGCGCGGCACGTAGACAACCGATCAAGGAGACCCCCCTCATGCAAGACCTCGCCGGCGTGCCGGCCCGGACAGCGTCCGGACCGCGCACGTATTACCGCTATTGGTTCCTGACGCTGCTCATCCTGGTGTATGCCTCAAGCTTCGTCGACCGCATCTTCATTTCGGTTGTGGCACAGAAGATCAAGGCTGAGATGAGCCTGTCCGACGTCCAACTGGGAATCCTGGGCGGCTTGGCGTTCTCGATCCTGTACGCAACACTCAGCATCCCCGTGGCACGGCTGGCCGAACGGCGCAACCGCGTCACGCTGATTTCCGTTTCCATCGCGCTGTGGTCTGCGATGACCGCGCTGTGCGGGACCGCGGGGAATTTCTGGCACCTGCTGCTGTATCGCCTGGGCGTGGGGATCGGCGAAGCTGGCTGCACACCGGCTGCCCATTCCCTGATTGCCGACCAGTTCCCTCCCGAGCGGCGAGCCACGGCCTTTTCCCTGTATGCGCTGGGGCCGCCGCTGGGCGTTATCGCCGGGGCCATTGGCGGCAGCTGGCTTGCGCAAAGGCTGGGCTGGCGGGAAGCCTTCTATGTGGTGGGATTGCCGGGCCTCATCCTCGGGGGCCTGGCATGGCTGACCCTGAAAGAGCCCCAGCGTGGCGCCAGCGATCCGGACCATGCCAATGCGCAGCAAGTGCCGTCCCTGCGAGAAGTGCTGTCGGTGTTGATGCGCAGCCGGGCCTTTGTGCAGTTTCTACTGGGCACGGTCATCTGTGCATTCGCCCAGTACGCGATCAACCTCTTCATGCCGGTTTACCTGGCACGCGTCTTCGGCATGGATATGGTGCAGGCAGGCCTGGCTTTCGGCCTGATCGTGGGTATCGGCGGTCTGGCGGGCAATGCGCTGGGCGGCTTCGCGGCGGATGCGGCCGGGCGGTACGACCCGCGCTGGTACGCCTGGGTACCGGCTTGCGGCACGCTGCTTGGCTTCCCGCTCGCGGCGATCGCCTTTCTGCAACAGGACTGGCATGTTGCCGTGCCCCTTCTGCTGCTGTGCACGCTGATGCTGAATGTCTGGAACGGCCCGACTTTTGCCGTGGTACACGGCCTCGTTTCGCCTCGCATGCGTGCCACGGCGTCAGCGATCGTCTTTCTTACGATGAACCTGATCGGGCAAGGCTTCGGCCCGCCGACCATCGGGATGCTGAGCGATCTGTTTGCCTCGCACATCTTTGCCGCCGGCAATTTCCAGGCGATGTGCCACGCGGGGCAAAGCGGCGGGCACGCGGTGGCTGCCTGGCAGGGTCCGGCGGCGGCGGCCTGCGCACAAGCTTCGGCGCAGGGACTGCGCTATGCCATGCTGACGATGAGCATGATCTTTGCGTGGGCAAGCCTGCACTACTTCTTTGCAAGCCGGCAACTCGGACGGCGGGCTGCCGGGTGCTGAACGCTGGCGTGGCGGCTGCGGCTACCCGGCCGCGAGAAGCGATATCCCGGAACTAGCTAACGCACCAGCAGACCAAGCCGCGATCCCTGCCCGCGTGTGCGCCGGGTAGTCCATTCCAGTTCTTCCACGCTCCTTCCCCTTCGTTGGTTGGGATTCAGTTTCGACATGCCATCATGGCACGTCAACGCGGCTGTCGTGCTGCGCGAGCAGCAGATGAGCATGCTTTGCTCCAATACCACTCGTCGGTCTGAGGCGGAGCATCGTTAGGTAATCAGTGTGCCTCGGATGCGCTGAACCGTCGCCTGTAGTAACCCGGACTAGTTCCAAGCCGAGTCCTGAAATGATTGCGCAAAGTGGCTGCAGCACCAAAACCGACTTGCACCGCGATTTCATCCACGGATAAATCGGTCTCTTCGAGCAATGCCCTGGCCCGGCCCAGGCGCTCGGAAAGTAGCCACTCCCCTGGCGGCGTCCCCATCGTACTGACAAAGTGCCGCTGAAAGGTTCGGGCGCTCATCGCCGATTGTTTTGCCATTCTGACAATCGACCAGCCTTCGTCCAATGTTGCGCGCACCGCGTCCACCAAGGGTGCGAGCGAAGCGCCGCTACGCTTTGAGACCGGCTCGTCGATATATTGGGCCTGCCCGCCTTCGCGGTGGGGTGGCATGACAAGTCGGCGTGCGACCTGATTGGCTGCGCGCGGGCCAAGGTCCCGGCGAATCAGGTGGAGGCACAAGTCGATTCCCGCCGCACTACCGGCAGACGTGAGGACATCGCCGGCATCGACGTAAAGCACGTCAGCTTCCACATGGACTTCCGGATATCGCGCCGCGAGCGCTGCGGCATGACGCCAGTGCGTAGTCGCACGCTTTCCGTCCAGCAACCCTGCTGCCGCCAAGACAAAGGCGCCCGTGCAGATTGACATGACGCGCGCCCCGCGTTTATTCGCCTTCCTCAACGCGCGGCAAAGCTCCGGCGGGACGTCCGCTTCGATACCGCGCCACCCCGGGATGATGATGGTTCTCGCTTTGGCCAGGAGTTCGAGGCCACCGTCAGCCTGTACCTGGATTCCACCCGAACCGCGCAACCTTCCCGATTCGGCGGAACAGGTCATGAAGCGATACCAGTTTTCGCCCATTTCAGGTCTTGGCAGACCGAACACTTCAACGGCGCAGCCGTATTCAAAGAGGCTCAGACCGTCATACACGACGACGGCAACCAGTCCTGCGTTGACAGATGATTGTGATTTGGTCTTTGGCACGATAGGGACGGAAATTGGCTTTGATGCCACTAGCAATCGATTTTGCCCCATCTGCTCTACATCTCGCAAGACTCTCCCTCGCGTCTGTTGCGTGTGCTGCGGTCCTGATCTCCCCCCACTCCTCTCAAGTTGGCACGATCTTTACGAAAGTTGTCGTTCGCGCCACTAGTGGGTTCACCTTGCACCGCTTATCCTGTGATCGGTGGTTCGCGGTACGGAAAGCAACGCGCGTCCGCCAGCAATTTCAACCCGCAGAGAGAGTGAAAGTGAAAGACAAACTATTCATGCTTCGCCCCGGCTTTTTTTCAGGCTCGGAAGGTCCGTTCTATTGTGGAGATTCCGTTGCCGTTGAAGGCCTGCTCGGTTTCTTCCCGCAGTTGCGCAATGAAGTTGATGTCGAATACATCGATGCGCCCCGCCCTCGCATGGCACTTGTCGAACTGATCGGCGAGGCGAACCAGTCCGCCCCCGTCCTGGTGCTGGGCGCCGGGCGCGCGCCGGTCGATGGCGGCGTGGAGATTCGCGCACACGGGCAGACGCGTTTTATCGATTCGCCCGACCATATCCGTCGATACCTGTCGTCGCAGTACGGTGTGGCGCGTCCCGCCTCCTGACTACAGCCCAACCCGGCTCATGCGTGAAGAGGCCTTCCATGCAGCCCCGGCGCGCCATCGCAATTGCGATCGGCGGCATCGTCTACCGCAACATTGCGGTACCCATGCGTGGCGGGCCTCGACTTCGACCCTGTTCGGTAATCGCTTCAGACATTCGTCTGAAGTCTCTTGAATAAGCTACGGATTCTCCAATGTCTTCGCCCAAGCATGCCAAGGTCCTGATTCTCGGTTCCGGCCCTGCCGGCTACACCGCCGCCGTCTATGCAGCGCGCGCCAACCTGTCGCCGGTGCTCGTCACGGGTCTTGCGCAGGGCGGCCAGCTGATGAGTACGACTGATGTCGAAAACTGGCCGGCAGATGCGACCGGCGTGCAGGGCCCCGAACTGATGCAGCGCTTTCTCGACCACGCCGAACGCTTCAACACCGAGATCGTGTTCGACCACATCCACACGGCGAAGCTCGACGAGAAGCCGATCCGCCTGATCGGCGATTCCGGCGAGTACACCTGCGAGGCGCTAATCATCGCGACCGGCGCATCCGCACAGTATCTCGGCCTGCCGTCCGAGGAATCCTTCATGGGCCGCGGCGTGTCCGCCTGCGCGACCTGCGATGGCTTCTTCTACCAGCAGCAGCATGTGGCTGTGGTTGGCGGTGGCAATACGGCTGTCGAGGAAGCGCTGTATCTGGCTGGCATCGCGAAGAAGGTCACGGTGATCCATCGCCGCGACAAGTTCCGCGCCGAGCCGATCCTGGTCGATCGTCTGCTTGAGAAGGAGAGGCAAGGCGCCATCGAGATCAAATGGAACCACGTGCTCGACCAAGTGAATGGCGACGCGGCCGGCGTGACCGGCCTGCGCCTCAGGCATGCGCAAACCGGCGAGATCGCTGACCTCCCGGTGCAAGGCGTCTTCATCGCCATCGGCCACAAGCCGAACACCGATCTCTTCAAGGGCCAGCTCGAGATGAAGCACGGCTACATCATCACGAACGGCGGCCTCTCGGGCAACGTCACGGGCACGAGCGTGCCGGGCGTGTTCGCGGCGGGCGACGTGCAGGACCACATCTATCGGCAGGCGATCACCAGCGCCGGCACGGGCTGCATGGCCGCGCTCGATGCGCAGCGATATCTGGAAAGTACGCTGGTCTGAATTTCTCCATTGCGTGGTCACAGTGGAATATTTCTCCAATTATAAGCGTGAGGATGGGCATTTTTTGGAAGCCTTTTGCGGGAGTCGAAGACTATGATTTCTCTCACAAACAGCGCGAAACCGGCTTTCCAATCCGGGACCGGACGACGCGCAATACCGAATCACGCCCCCACCATGAGAACAATATTCCGGCTCTTCAAGGCGCATCCCGCATCCGTAGGCGAGAGCTATCTGCAGCATATGTCGTCGTCGTTTTCGTTCGGCGCGTCGATGCTGATCGCTTCGATGGCAGCGCTCGTGCACGGCATCCTGCCTTTTCTCTTCGTCACCACGGGCAGCAACACGATCTCGCGGCTGCATGAGCGCATGGTCACCCATCGCAACCGCATGGCGTCGCGTCACCGATAAGCAAGCCCCCCTTCGACACCAACATGACAAACTCACTAGCGTCTTCCCTGCTACGCCCGGTCCCCTACATGGGCGTGATTCACGTCGTTCACGAAGCCGTCAAGCTCGGCTTCCAGAACGGTCATCCCGACTGGTGCAACCTCGGCCAAGGGCAGCCTGAAATCGGGCCCATGGCAGGCGCGCCGGAACGGCTAGCTTCACTGGAGTTTGACGTGACCGATTGCGCCTACGGGCCGGTCGGCGGCATCGATGCCCTGCGTCAGGCGGTGGCAAACGATTACAACCGTCGCTATCGTCGCGGCAAGGCATCGCAGTACACGAAGGACAATGTCGCGATCGCGTCCGGTGGGCGGCTTGCGCTGTCGCGCCTGCTCGCCACCCTCGGAGAAGTTCGTCTGGGTCACGTCGTGCCCGACTACACCGCCTACGAAGATCTGATCACCTACCACCGCCATCGCTTCACGCCGGTCACGCTGCCCGTGGGGCCCGAAGACGGCTTCGCCATCCCGGCGCAGGCGCTCGAGGGATTGATCGCCAGGGAAAAACTGGGCGCGCTGCTGTGGAGCAATCCCAACAACCCCACGGGCGCCGTGGTGCGTGGTGAAGCGCTGGCGCAGTATGTGGCGGCGGCGCGCAACACGGGCTGCTGGATGCTGCTCGACGAGTTCTATTCGCACTACGTGTTCGAAGATGGCCACGCCCCCGCGGACCAGCCGGTATCTGCCGCCGAGTTTGTCGAGGACGTGGAGACGGACCCGGTCGTGATCGTCGACGGGCTGACGAAGAATCACCGTTACCCCGGCCTTCGCGTAGGCTGGGTGGTGGGGCCTACCGACGTGATAGACATGATCAGCCGTGCGGCAAGCGCCATCGACGGCGGCCCGCCGACGATCGTGCAACGGATTGCCGTGCAGGCGCTGCAGCATGACCGTGCGGATCAGGAAACGTCCGCATTGCGGGAAATATTCGCAAGGAAGCGCCGCATCATGCTCGACGCGCTGACCGACATGGGTGTCGAAATCCCCTGCCCCGGCAACGGCACGTTCTATCTGTGGGGCCGGGTGCATCGGCTGCCCGCGCCGCTGAACACTGCGGACACCTTCTTTACTGAGGGCCTCAAGCGCAAGGTCATGACCGTGCCCGGCAGGTTCTTCGACGTCAATCCGGGAAAGCAGCGAGCGAACGAGTATATCGACGCAAGCTGGGTACGCTTCTCGTTCGGTCCGCCCGAGCCCAATCTCCGCATGGGACTGGAGCGCCTGGGCGATATGGTCAACAGCGCCAGACGAGGGTAAGCCGGATGTCCCCCGATACCTACCTCTCGCACGGCGTCATCGATCCCGACGATTTCGGCGGCGTCGTCAATCCGCCGGTCTTCCACGCGTCGACCGTGACGTTTCGCAATCTCGACGACATGGAAGCGCGCGGGCGCACGATGTCTGGCGCCGACACGGATGTCATGTGGTACGGCCGCAAAGGCACGCCGACCACCTTCGCGTTGCAGAATGCCTTGGCGCAGCTCGAAGGCGGGCACCGCTCGCTGTTGGTGTCGTCGGGCCTGGCGGCGTGTACGAGCGCGATCATGGCATTCGTCAAAGCCGGCGATCACATCCTGGTGAGCGACAGCGTCTATGGCCCGACGCGTCACTACGTCGAAACGGTACTTGCCCGGTGCAACGTGTCGGCGACGTTCTACGACCCCACGCTTGGGTCCGACATCGCGGCCTTGTTCCGTCCGACCACGGCCCTCGTGTTCGCCGAGTCACCGGGTTCACAGACGTTCGAAATGCAGGACATTCCTGCCATTGCGAAGGTCGCACACCGGCATGGCGCGGTCGTCGTCATCGACAACACGTGGGCCACGCCCTTGTTCTTCAAGCCATTCGAGCACGGCGTGGATGTCTCCGTGCATGCGGGGACGAAATACATCGTCGGGCATTCTGACGCTTTGATGGGTGTGATCACGACCAACCGTGAGGCATGGAAAACGGTGCGCGAGTATGTCTTCGCCACCGGCCAGCACGCGGGCCCGGACGACGTTTATCTCGCACAGCGCGGATTGCGGACGATGGCCGTGCGCCTTGAGCGGCATCAGCGTAGCGGACTGGCCATTGCCAATTGGCTGGCCGGCCGGCCTGAGGTGGCCCAGGTGTTGCACCCCGGGCTCCCTGGTGCACCGGGCCATGCACTCTGGCGTCGGGATTTCTCGGGGGCTTCAGGATTGTTCAGCGTCGTACTCAAGCCCGGATATGGGCGTGAGGCGTTCCGCGCCTTCATCGACGACCTGAAGCTGTTCCGCCTGGGCTTTTCCTGGGGCGGATTCGAGAGTCTGGTGATGCCCTTCGATCCCAAGGAGGAGCGCCCCGCAGCCGCATGGCCGTATGCCGGCCAGGCATTTCGATTGCACGTCGGCCTTGAGGCCAAGGAGGATTTGATCACCGATCTGGAGACCGCGTTCCGCCGACTTGTTGGGCAATAGCGTTGCCCTTCAAAAAATACTTATACCCACATTGGAGACAAGGCATGAAATCCCTGAAGTTGCTGTTGCAAAGCGCGTGCATCGCGATCCTCCTGAATATCACGACGCCTGCCGTGCACGCTGAAGATATGCTGGATTCGGTCAAAGCCAGCGGTGTCCTGAAAATCGCCATGGAGGGCACCTACCCACCGTTCGGCTATCGCAATGGCGACGGCCAGCTCGACGGCTTCGACGTGGCAGTTGCCAAAGCCGTGGCCGACAAGATGGGACTGAAGGCCCAGTTCATCACCACCGAGTGGAGTGGCATCATTGCCGGATTGCAAGCCGGCAAGTTCGACGTCATCGTCAACCAGGTGAGCATCACGCCGGCACGCCGCCAGGCCCTGGATTTCACCCAGCCATACGTGTATTCCGCGGTCCAGGTGCTTCAGCGCAACGATGACAAGCGCGAGTTCCAATCGCTGGAGGAACTAAAGGGGAAATCAGTTGGCGTCACGCTGGGCAGCAACTATGCCGAATTGGCCAAATCGGTGCCGGGTATCCTGGTGCAGACCTATCCGGGTACGTCGGAAAATCTGCGTGACCTGGCGGCCGGGCGCATCGATGCTGCTCTCAATGACCGGCTGATGCTGCCGTACCTGATCAAGAACTCCAAGATGCCGCTACGCACCGGCGCGCTGCTTGCTGGCACGAAGCTTGAAATGGGCATCCCGTTCCGCAAGGGCAATCCCAAGTTTGCCAAAGCAATTGACGACGCGCTGAACGCGCTGCAGCAGGATGGTACATTGCACAAGCTTTCCATCCAGTGGCTGGGCACCGACGCCAGCAGACCCATCACCCAGTAATCGCTGCCACGCGGGCCAGCCCGTCCCATCGCTGCAGGTATGGGGCGGGCCGGCCACGCGGCCACTGCTACGGATCGAATCATGGAACCTCTTGACCTTGTTATTCAAGCATCGCCGGTACTCCTGCATGGAGCAGCGATCACCGTAAAATTTGCGTTGGCGTCGATGGTGCTCGGCCTGCTGGTCGGGATCGTGGTCGCCATCATGAGTATTAGCGCCAGTCCAATCCTCGGCGGTATTGCCCGCACCTATGTCAGCGTCATGCGCGGCACGCCGCTGCTGGTGCAGATGTTCGTCGTCTATTATGGACTGCCGGACCTAGGCATTTCTCTTGACCCCACCAGTGCCGGCATCCTTACCCTCACGGCCAATGCCGGCGCGTACCTGTCGGAGAGCATGCGCGGCGCAATTCTCGGCATCAGCCGGGGGCAATGGAGCGCGGCGCACAGCCTTGGGCTCAGCCATCTGCAGACGCTCGGCTATATCGTGTGCCCGCAGGCCCTGCGGCTTGCCGTGCCGAGTCTCGGAAACACGCTTATCAGCCTGATCAAGGATACCTCGCTGGTCTCCGTCATCACCGTAACCGAGTTGCTGAGGTCATCCCAGGAAATCATCGCCTCGACCTTCCAGCCGCTGCCCTTGTACCTCGCGGTAGCGGCGATCTACTGGTTGCTCAGCACAGGATTGTCGTGGGTGCAGCGTCGCGTCGAGGCGCGCCTGACACCGCCCGTGACACGCTGACCCGGCGGACCAGCAAAGCGAGACAAAAACAATCTACAAGTAGGAGACAAAACGATGATTACCCTCGAAGGCGTATCGAAGTGGTACGGTCAGTTTAAGGTGCTGGATGCATGCAGCACGCGTGTAGACAAAGGCGAGGTCGTGGTCATCTGCGGCCCGTCCGGATCAGGAAAATCCACGCTGATCAAGACGGTGAACGGACTCGAGCCAATCCAGCAGGGCCAGATCAGTGTGGACGGCGTGAGGGTCGGTGACCCGAAGATCAAGCTCGCCCAGCTGCGTGCGCGGGTCGGCATGGTGTTCCAGCATTTTGAGCTGTTCCCGCATCTGTCCATTCTCGACAACCTGTCGCTGGCGCAGGTCAAGGTACTGAAACGCCGCAAAGAAGAGGCAGAGGACAACGGCATGCGGCTGCTCGCGCGCGTCGGCCTGAAGGCCCATGCGCAGAAGTTCCCCGGACAGCTTTCGGGTGGGCAACAACAGCGCGTTGCGATTGCGCGCGCGCTGTCGATGGATCCGGTCGCCATGTTGTTCGACGAACCGACATCGGCGCTCGATCCCGAGATGATCAACGAGGTGCTGGACGTGATGGTCGAACTTGCACGCGAGGGCATGACGATGATCTGCGTGACCCATGAAATGGGGTTCGCGAAGAAGGTCGCCAACCGTGTGATCTTCATGGATGGCGGCGCCATCGTCGAAGACACCGGCAAGGAAGCCTTCTTCGGCGACCCGAAGTCGGCCCGCGCCAAGGAATTCCTCGCCAGGATCCTGCACTGATTCACGCAGGCTTGCCCGAGGGCGGGCGACGGTCATGGGGCGACCAACGTCTCCGGTGACACCGCATCCCGCCCTCCCGTCTTGGTCCACCTACCCCGGAGTCGAAAATTATGAAGATCTCGGATCGCCTTGCTTCCTTTGCCCGCCTCGATCTGGTCGGCGCGGTCACACCCCTGCTGAAACTGGATCGCCTGTCCCGGATGCTCGGGCGCGATATTTACATCAAGCGGGATGACACCACGCCACTCGCATTTGGCGGAAACAAGTTGCGCAAGCTTGAGTTCCTAGCCGCCGACGCCTTGCGCAAGGGCGCCGACACGCTGGTGACGGCCGGCGCCATACAGTCGAATCATGTCCGGCAGACGGCTGCGCTGGCGGCCCGTCTCGGACTGCGTTGCATGGCCTTGCTGGAAAACCCGACCGGCACCACAGACTGCGATTACCTGCATAGCGGCAACCGCCTGCTGCTCGATCTGTTCAACGTGCAGGCCGAGCCGGTTGCCAATCTCGACAACGCCGACGCGCAATTGCAAGCCCTTGCGGAACGGCTGCATGGCGATGGGCATAAGCCTTATGTCATTCCGATCGGCGGGTCCAATCCGCTGGGGGCATTGGGGTATGTACGGGCGGGCCTGGAGTTGGCGCAGCAAGCCGAAGTGATGGGTCTGACATTCTCGGCGGTCGTGCTGCCCTCCGGCAGTGCCGGTACCCACGGCGGGCTTGCGCTGGCGCTCGCATACGCGATGCCGGATACACCGGTCGTCGGGGTTACCGTCTCGCGCAGCGTCGCAGCGCAGACTCCGAAGGTGGCAGGGCTGATCGAAGGTACCGCCGGGCTGCTCGACGTGGAGGTGCCGGCAGGGCTGAAGGTCGATCTGTGGGACGAGTACTTCGCACCTCGCTATGGCGAACCCAACCAGGCGGGGCTGGAGGCCATCCGCATCCTGGCAGGTACCGAAGGTGTGTTGCTCGATCCCGTTTATACGGGGAAGGCGATGGCTGGTTTGCTCGATGGTGTAGCGCGCAGGCGTTTTGCTGGGGATGGCCCGCTGTTGTTCCTGCATACCGGGGGTGCGCCGGCGTTGTTTGCGTATCGCAATGCAATCAACCTGGAAATAGGGACAGCGGCTACGATGATCCCAACGACGTCTGTGCTCTGACCGATGGCGGACTAGATTACTTGACTGAATTGATTGCGTAGCGATTGAGTCAAGTTTTTCTACGCGGTGATTTTGGGTTTTGTCGCGATAAGGAAGTAGTGCCAGCCAGGAGTAGCAGGGGAGCTGCGCTTATGCGGCCAGCGAGTAAAATTGCTCGGCAGCGGACGGACTACTCCCCTTTGGGGTGACCATCTGCCTTTTACAGATCATGCGCATGGTCTCGATGCCACCCAGGATAATGCGGGCTCAGCGGAAATTCTGGAATCCCAGCATCGGCCTGACCCGGCGTTTGATGGACCGGTGGTCCTGCTCGACGAGGTTGTTCAGGTACTTGTTTTGTCGGATCTTGATGGGAGTTTCTCTTTTGGCGTTGATGGCCTGCAGGGCTGCCAGATTGGCACCGCTCTTGTCCACCGTGACAGTCTGCGGAACCCCGTTCTGGGCAATGGCCTTCTCGAAGAAGCGCCGGGCAGCGGCCGTGTCACGGCGCGCACACAACAGGAAATCAATGGTCTTGCCAGCCTTGTCCACAGCCCGGTAGAGATACTTCCATTGCCCCTTTACTAGGATGTAGGTTTCGTCCATGCGCCAGCTGTTGCCCACTGAACGCTGATGCCTGCGAAATGCCTTCTCGAACACCGGCAGCAGCTTGATCACCCAGCGATGCACGGTAGAATCTTCCACCGAGATACCGCGTTCGGCCATCATTTCCTCCAGATCCCGCAGACTCAGTGAGTACGCCACGTACCAGCGCACGCATAGCAGGATCACGTCCAGCGGGTAGTGCAAGCGTTTGAGCACCTTGGCAATCCCTGCCGGCAGGCTCTTCCGTGGTCGCTTCGTGTGATGGCTCATCTTCTAGCTTCGAGTTTCGCGACCCCAAATTCTACTTCGGCACCGTTACTGCGACGGAACTCCAGCTTATCGACACCTACCTTCTCGATAGTCCCCTTCGTCATCTTCGACGGAAAGAAACCCGGCGCAAGCGCATTGACCGTGATGCCGTACTGGCCCCACTCGCCAGCCAGCGCGCGCCTGAAGTTAACCACGGCACCCTTGCTTGTGTTGTAAGAGATGGTGGCTTGAGCTTTGGGACCATTGCCCCTCAGGCCGGCGATTGATGCGAGATTGATGATTCCCCCGTAGCCATTGGGAATCATCGACAGCTTTCCAATCTTTTGCGAGAGAAGAAAGATTGACCGCACGTTAAGGTTCATGAGCTTGTCCCATGCGGCCAACGGATGGTCGACAGTGCTTGCACCCCACGTCGCACCGGCGTTGTTGACCAAGATGTCGACCTTGCCCAGTCGCGCCATTGCCTCGTTGGCGAGGCGCTCGATGTCGTCCTCCGAGCCGTTGTCGGCCGCAATCCCGCTTGCATCAATGCCGAGCCCGGCAAGATGCTCCTGCGCAGCCCGAAGCGCATCAGCTTTGCGTGCCGAAATCACCACGCGGGCGCCCTGCGTGCCGAGCGCCTCGGCAATTTGCAGGCCCAGCCCGCTGGAACCGCCGGTAACCAGAGCCGTACGGCCCTTCAGATCGAAGAGATTTACCACAGCCGTCATTGCTGTCTCCTTCTAGGTGATTAGAACGCTTTCAAAGCGCTTCAAACAGACCGGCAGCACCTTGCCCGCCACCGATGCACATAGTCACTACGACGTACTTAACGCCGCGGCGCTTACCCTCAATTAGCGCATGCCCCGTCAGTCGCGAACCGGTACAGCCATAGGGATGGCCGACCGCGATGGCACCGCCGTTGACGTTGAGGCGGTCATCGGGACTACCCAGCTTGTCGCGGCAATAGAGCACCTGACTGGCGAACGCCTCATTCAACTCCCACAGCCCAACGTCTTCCAGCTTGACGCCGGCCGGTTCCAGCAGGCGTGGGACGGCGAACACCGGACCGACACCCATCTCGTCGGGCTCACAGCCAGCGATTGCGAACTCGCGAAACGGCCCGTGAGGCTCGATGCCGCGACGCTCAGCGAGCTTCGCGTTCATTACCACGCACGCCGAAGAGCCGTCCGAAAACTGGCACGCATTGCCGACCGTGATGACACCTCCTGGCAAGGCGGAACGGAGACGCGACACCCCTTCCAGCGTCGTATCCGCTCGGATGCCTTCGTCCTCGGAAACGACGACCTCACGAGTCGTGACGCGGCCCGCTTCGTCGACCACACCCATCGTGGTCATCATCGGCACAATTTCGTCGTCAAATTTCCTGGCGGCCCGCGCAGCAGCCGCCGCCCCCTGCTGGATGCGCACGCCGTACACGTCCTGTGCTTCCTTCGTGACGCCATAGCGCTTCGCGACCACCTCGCCCGTCTGCAACATGCTCCAATACAGCTCGGGCTTGTGCTCGACCAACCAGGGGTCGAAATACATGTGCATGTTGGCCTGGTTCTGCACGCAGGAAATCGAGCTTATTCGCAGCAGCTTGACCGGCGTTGCGTCGAAATCCTTTAGCCCCAGGTCGATGCCGAGCGACGCCCGCCCCTCTGACCGAGGCGCCTTCGTGGTGACTATTACTTCTTTCTGAAGATCCAGGCAGCCTTCCCCCAAATCGTTGACGAACCCATTCTTGGATAACTTCATTCGCGCGTGGGAGCCGTGCAGATTCCCATGGGTATGGCATTCTTAGATGGTGGCGTCAAGCCGAATACATCGACGACGGGACCTTTTTGAAAATCCTAAAGTATTCTGCACCACTTCGGCCTTGAGAACGCGTGGCGTTGTACTTCAATCTAGGCGCGGCTCGGCCTAGCGAGCCAGAAGCGCTTTATGTTGTATCTTCAAAATTCGTATCCGACACCGACGTTCACAATTAGTGGAGCCGCCGACATGCGGGTGCTGTTCGAAACAAYGACTTGCCCGTTCGCATTTACTGCATTGAAGCTCGCATTGGCTTTGAGCGGAAACCAGGTCACCGACCCGGTGAGCATCCAGCGCACGTTGATCCGATACGCCAAGCCAGCCGCAAGCACCGGATTCCACGACGAACTCAACGACGCCTCGACGCTTCCACCCGGACCCGCGAGCCGACTTAACGCTCCGGAAAATAGCGGATTCAATTGGACCGATCTGAACCACGAATAGTTAACGCCGACTCCCAGGAAAGGCCTTATCTTGTTCTCCGCCCCTCCAAAGTAGTACTTCGCGACAACTATGGGCGCCCACGCCCGCACGGTGAAGAGTGGTTTAATTTCACCAAGCGGTAAAACAGGTCCTCCGACTCCGAAAGCCGCCACATTTCCCTGGGCACCAACTTCCAGCTTTGGCGGCACAGCTACGGCTCCTTCCACTGCCAGATGATCTGTTATGAAATAGGTAAGAAGCATCGAAGGCATAACCGCATTATGAACTACAGTATTTGTTCCCGGCGACGTAAAAGTCCCAAATACCGAAGAGCTGACAATCGGTTGCGATCTTGAGTTCGGAAAATCGAGCCATGATGCACCAAACGTAGTTACAAAGCTTCCTGCACTTTGCGCACGAACACAACATGGATGAAGAGTGGCGGCCACCATGCAGAGCGTAGTCACTATTTTTAAATGCTTCAAAGCCGTCTCCAATATTTTTATCGATCCTTCACATATTTTTCCGACGCCACAGCTTCGTTGCGCCACGCGGTATGTGCTTTCAGTAAAAATCGGCCTACCGATCAGCTAATCGTTCACACCCAATCTAGCGCCACAATTCGTAGGCATAGTCCAGTCGCTTCCCTCTCGCTCTCTTGATTGAGACCCTTCTCGCAGTTCATATCAGGCGCATTGCGGGACGCTCGGGAGCCGGTGGAAAAACGCGCCACGGGCCGTTTTCATGACGGAAGAAATACAAAGCGACCGCCATTTCATCTTTGACTGCCTCAACCCTGACATAGCATTGTCGTTTGGCTCACCTGTTCCTGAACTCCGTAATTCGAATTCCTGCCACGGGATCCGGATCGAGCCAATCAGGGGCCAATCGTGCGCAACGATTTTGGCTTCCAAACCGTCAGCACATCCTTGGCATAGCTTATGAATACGTCGGCACTACAAGGCAGATTGTTGTCCAATAATGAGTCGACGATCATTGAGTTTCTTCCAGATCGTCCCATCCAGCGGTTGGATCGCAAGTGCCATCTTTTTGGCCTTTGCACAGGGCGTCGTGACGGGGGCGCTTGAGACGGCTTCCAACCAACTCACCGGACCGCTTCAGGCGATTATCAGTTGYTCACTTAGTGACCCTTGCCCAATGCAACGGCCCGACATCAAACGCGGTTGTTTGGGGCCGACGCATTCATATTGGCCGCTAGACCTTCTTGAGCTTGTGGCCTCCTGCAACATAGTCCTTCATCATTCGTATCGCCTGTTTGTCGTAGGACATCATGTGTATGAAGCCAGCAGCTTCACGGTCTAGACTCTCCGACAGAGGTTGATCCTCGCTCGAACGTACAAGCTGTTTGTAGAATGAGAGCGCTGCGGCGGGCTTGTCGAGAAACTCGTTCGCTATCTGCAGCGCTGCCGTTACCACGTCTTCAGTCACATAGTGGTGAACCAGACCTTCTTTCGCAGCTTCTTCGGGATAAAAAAGGCGGCCACGTAACACCCATTCGAGAGCTTTCCCAGCACCCACTGCTCGAGCGAGCCTCACTGAAGCGCCGGCGCCCGTTATAAGGCCAATCTGGATCTCCGGTTGTCCTATTGTGTATGTACCGGGTCCGGCGATCCGAATGTCGCAACAAAGCGCAATTTCGAGTCCGCCACCCATGCAGTAGCCGTTAATAGCGGCAATCGTGGGCTTTTGCGAATGTTCAATCTTTTCCCAACCAGCCCGCAGCGGGCTGCGCGCACCCAACGGGTCCGGCAGGCCAGCTTCCCGGCCAGTGCGGACCATTTGGCCAAATGCAAGCAAATCCTCAACGGACACATGCCGAACGAACTCTTCCGGTTGTCCGCCGGTGAAGATAATTGCACGCACGTTGGGGTCGGCCTCTAGCGTGTCCATAACCCCATTAAGCTGGGCGAGCATGTCAAAGTCCATGAATCCTTTGTTCGGATTGCAAAATTTGACGACAGCAATTTGATTATTTATTTCAAATGAAACTTTGCCCATCGTTGTCTCCATTGATTTATCGCCGTGCCCCCAGCCTTGATCGCCAGTCGCGGACATCACGATACAGTTGGCGAGAGATGCTGCTTGAACCAGCTCACTGCCGCACGACTACTGACATCGAAACTGGGCCCCGCATATCCATCGAAATGACCACCTGGAATTACAACAAGCTTCTTGGGCTCGAGTGCCCGRTTGAATGCGCCTAGCTGCAAGTCTCCGGGGTTCACGTGATCGGCAGCCGCTACAACCATGAGGAGTGGAGTCGGAGAAATGGCAGACACGTAACAGCCCGGTTCATACTCCATCAACATTTCGATTGACCGAAGGGTCACCTCGTTTTTCCATGCCGGTGCGCGAGACTGCGCGGTTACAGAGAACCATTCCCACGCGTCCGATTGAGGCATCGCGCTTGGTAAGGCCGGATCTTCGCTTACCGCCGGAATCATCGCGGGAATCTCGCCAGAGAAACGGCGCATTCGGTCTTCGTCGAGCGTGGCCCGCAGCGCAGGAAGATGGTCAGGCCGGACAGCTCGATCAATGAGCTGCTTCCCCGACACAAAGGGAACTTGTGACACGACGCATTTGACTCGCCTATCGATCGCGCCGAGCATCAAGACGTGACCACCGCTGTAACTAGATCCCCATACGCCAATCCGATTCTTATCAATGCCATCCAAACTGCATATAAAAGTAATGGCATTCCGATAGTCCCGGACCTGTTGTATTGGGTCAATTTCGTATCGAGGAGTACCGTCGCTAGCTCCGAAATTTCGATTGTCGAAAACCAGGACGGCAAAACCGGAATCGCAGAAAGCGTCGGCATAGCTATCGAGATACATTTCTTTCACCGCTGAATAGCCGTGTGCCATCACGACGGCGGCGCATGCCGACGTCCCGCTGTCTGGTTTGTAAAGCCATCCCCGCAACGTCACGCCCTCTGCGTTAAAGCTAACATCTTGTCTCACAGCACGTGCCTCCTAGCTATTTGTTTGGTTTTTTCTACACCGTGGGTAGACCGATTACTGTCGGACTATAACGGCCATCTCCCCGCGCTCGTTAAGCCGCCTTAGAACAGTCCGAAGGATGACGCGAAGCGCCCGCACCTTCCAATGCGGGACGACGGCACGCTTTGCGCCGCGCCGCATCCATAAGCCGGCGTAGTGATTCTGTGACCGTGATCCGGGCGTCACAAGGTTGAGGAATGCCAAAAATGGGGTGAGTTGGTGCCAATGCAGCTACCCGCAGACGGCGCGAAGGCGCTTGCGTACGTCCGCTCATCCGGTTCGCCCAGCATCGCCTCGGGAGAGCGAGAATCGTCAAGGTCAGTTAGAACCCGACGTGCTCTCGGCCTTTCAGCCGGAGGATTTCACGAGCCTCTGCTGGTGTAGCAATGTCGAAGGAAAGCTCTTCTAAGATCCGACGAATCTTTTTGACTTGTTCTGCGTTCGACCGAGCCATCTTGCCCTTTTCAATGAAAATGCTATCTTCCAAGCCGACCCGGACGTTGCCACCCATGATTGCCCCAGCGGTAAGCAGTGTCATCTGATGGCGGCCCGCACCAAGCACAGAGAACTCATACGATTCCCGACCGAAAAGGCGATCCGCGACAGTGCGCATCATTGTGACATTTTCAGGATCTGGGCCGAGACCGCCCAAAATTCCGTAAATGGACTGGATGAAAAAAGGCGGCTTAATCAACCCTTCATCGACAAAGTGCGCAAGGTTGTAGAGATGGCCGACGTCGTAACACTCGAGCTCAAAGCGAGTGCCGTGCTCGCTCAGTTCCGTGACGATGTTTTTTATGTCCTTGAACGTGTTCTTGAAAATCGCGTCTTCGGTCGCTTGGACCGCTGGGCCTTCCCAGTCGTATTTCCATTGTCTGATCTTGTTTGCGATCGGATGAATCGAAAAATTCATGGAACCCATGTTAAGAGAACACATCTCTGGCCTAGCAATTCGCGGATATGCGAGTCGTTCTTCCAGCGTCATGGAGGAGCCTCCTCCCGTTGTGATGTTGATGATGGCGTCGGTCTCGGCGGCGATTCGAGGGACAAACTGTTCAAACAACTCCGGGGCGGGCGAAGGGCGTCCATCTACCGGATTGCGAGCGTGCAAGTGAAGAATAGCGGCGCCGGCTTCGAACGCTTCAATAGACTGTACTGCGATCTGTTCGGGAGTAATCGGCAAGTACTCCGACATCGTCGGTGTATGTATAGAGCCGGTTACGGCGCAGGTAATGATGACCTTGCGTTTTTCTGCGCTCATGGAGCGTCTCCTCGGAGAAACACAAACTTGATATGCGCGGGACGTGTTGTCGCCGGTGATTAGAACGGCGGTCCGGGGCGGCAGGTATGTGACCTGTCTCCGGCCCGTAGCAGTTCGAAAATGAGCCAAGACATGCCTCGGCGGACTTCACCTCACTTGTCACTTTTGCGCGCAGGTGTTGTATGCAGGACTAACCTTGAAAATGGCTAGTCGCATTACTTTTCACACGATGCGCCAAAGCCTGATTCAGGCAATTGGGAAGCACCCAGTCGCTGGGCGCTTATCAATCCGCTAGGCTCCGGTCATTCCCGGCCCTGTCCCAAGAGACTTCATGTTCGCGGGGATCTTCTCCGCGAAAGTAAACGGACCGGCCTTGTTTTCCTCGATCCAGCGCTTCTCGGCTACAGATTCAAAGGGAGGAGGAATTTCGCCCTGAACCGTCCACAGGTCAACAGGCAGTTCGGCAATCGAGAACTCGCGGTCGAAGCCTCGATCTCGCACCCAGGGCGCAACGAGTTCGTCGATCGTCCTCATCCAAAACTCCCGCCCAATCGGGCTTGGGATCGTCCTTGCAATCTGGTCGATCTTGAACCGAACAAAGTTGTTGCGTGGTTCTCCGCCAACGAAGCACGAACCTTCTTTTAGCTCCTCGAAGATTACGACAACATAAAACCGCGGAATCGGTATCTGCGC
The DNA here is from genome assembly GCF_052113425.1 of Cupriavidus sp. YAF13. Taxonomy (NCBI): domain Bacteria; kingdom Pseudomonadati; phylum Pseudomonadota; class Betaproteobacteria; order Burkholderiales; family Burkholderiaceae; genus Cupriavidus; species Cupriavidus sp. YAF13. The sequence goes on along the minus strand of NZ_JBFRDD010000026.1, from coordinate 32,808 downwards.
GTACGCCTCGGTAATTACCTTGGACATAGCCTTCTTGTCCTCGGCAGCGTATGCCCCGGCCGGGTGATAAATCTTCCACAATGGCATAGTCTCTCTCCAGTCCATGTCGACCAACGTATTAACAACTACCTTGCTTCTAGCAAGGAACCCGTCGCTACCTGCCGCGACTAACTTTTAACCCTCACCTACCTGCTCGTCTTTGGGTAACGATTGACGCGTGCTCGCCATTAACGACGCACTCACGCCTGCGAATAGCGGTTGACCGATCAATTAGGCGAAATCGTCTTCTCAAGCTCATTCAACCAGTAAATTTGTGGCTATCGCGTTACAGACGGGTGAAAGACAGGTCTATGGTTGTCGATCTCTTAGGGGCTATCCCTGATAGGAAACCGTTACCTTATGAGCGGATGATACGTGGCGCTATGAGACCCAGCGAGGTTCGACGGTGCCAACGTAGAGGTCATTTGGTGTCAAATTTCCGACACTGGCGGCGCGATATTGGATCGRTGCAACGGCGGCGACAACGAGGCTACATCAACGGGACGTAGCTGTAACCGATAGCATCGAACACTGTCTTGTGAAATCAGCGAGCCCGGACCTTTCTTCGGAGAAACCTTGTGCTTAACATATCATCGGATGACCCGCCGCCGACCTCTCCCGACTACCTGCGAAATTTGGCGCTGGATGCTCCAACGCAGAGGGTGTTTGGGTTACGCGCATTATTTGCAGAACTCGCAGACCAAGGTGTGCCGGCCGACCAGTTGCTGGCGGGCTCTGGGATAACGACTAACCAGCTAAGTGACCCCCGATCCCTGGTCTCGCGTCGACAACGGCTAGTAGTCTATGACAATGCGCATCGTCTATCCGGTCGGCCGGATCTAGGAATCTGCGCTGGTAAAAGACAACGCATGAGCGATTTTTGCGTCTTCGGATACGCAATGGCAAGCTGCCGCACGCTGGGCGACGCACTCGATCTGGGCCTAAAGCAGTTTCCGCGCGCCACGCATACCGTTCCACTAGGTTCTCGCATCGAAGGCGACCTCGGCATTTTGTTCGCGCCCAATGCCACTTTTTTAGGAGACGCATTGCCGTTCGTTAGCGAGTTTTGGTGCAGCTCGATGAATGGTTTGTTTTGCAATATTTTGGAGGCGCCATTTCCCTCGATTCGGGTGCTCGTCTCATATCCCGCCCCCTCGTATTGGCGCGAGTACGAGACGCTGTTCGGCTGCCCCATCGAATTCGACGCGGGGGTCAACGAATGGCACTACGACGCGCTAGCGCGTGATCTGGTGCTGCCGAACGCGAATCCGATGACCACGAGCATCCTTCAGTCTTTCTCGTGGGATCCGCCACTAATAGACGAAACCAAAGGCCTTGACCTGGTATCTACCATTACCGCCATGCTTATGAATCAAAAGGGTGACTTTGGAAATATCGATTCTGTAGCCGAAAGACTAGGACTATCCCTGCGGACGCTGCATCGCCGCCTCGCGGCCGGAGGCGTCACATATACGTCAATTGTTGATGAGGTGCGCCAAAGACTGGCCTTCCGGCTCCTTAAGCAAACCACGATGACGATCGAGCAGATAGCGGAGCAGACAGGATTCTCAGACGCGTCCAACTTCCGTAAGGCTTTCAAAAGGTGGACAGGCCGGACGCCGAGTGACGTGAGACATCCGGAGGACAAGAACGTCTCGCAACCACCGTCCGAGGCGTCGATCAACTCAAATCCGCGCCTTTGAGCTGGCTAGAAACTGAACTGCGTTTGCTTAGCTGCTAATAACGAGTAGAACACGCCCGCGCAATGCCGCGCGGCAGCGCACGGTCGCGATGGCGTTCGTTCGCGTGAGTGCCGCCATCGCGCGGGGGAGAGCCGTAAAAGCGTCAGCAGAGCGGCGACAGTCCGAACTGACGGAGCTTATGACCCAACCGACGGTTTAACTCGTCGCTCGTCATGATTGCGCTCGCTCAGCTTGCACTGCCGGAAAGCGACGCTTGATGTGCCAATCCGATCTCGGCGGCTTCCCGGCGTGTTACGTCCTCCTTCGCCCGCCCGTCTACTGGAGGCTCGGCCCTCGGATCTTCCCCTTTTCAAGGCCACATCACGTTCACTGTTGTTACGGCCCGATGACTCGCACGCCTCCCAAGGAGGCGCTTGTCGCTAGGCTTCAGAGTTTTGGTTTCCCGTCACCCTGCTATCCAAGCTACGGGGCGCCTGACTCTTACCCCGGCAGGACTAACCCATGCTGAACACGCCAGCCTGCGCTGGACACACAGTAGGCCGGGGGAGTTTCACCCCCAGCACAGGGTCACCGGAAGCAGTCACCCGCCTCCGGTTCCCACAGAACGCAGCGTGCGGATTTCCCCAGCGTAGGCATTGGCTTGCGGCGTGCCGCTGAACGATTCGAGGTACTGCTGCGGGTGGATGCCCTTGCAATCCGGTGTATAGGCGAACCAGACCGCCGGCGGCGTCATGTCGCCTGAGTCCCGGTCGTCGCGCACGTAGACCCACAGCCGCCCGGTCGTCCTCTTGCCATTGCCCGGCGCAAGCACCGGCACTGGCGCATCGTCGGCATGCAGTTTCGTGACTGCCGTGGAATATGTGCCAGTGCCAGCCGGCCTCCGGGAGTGGTTTGCGTGGCTCCTGTTCCGGAGACGCGCTCTGCTCGCTCGCCTGCTGGGCGTCTCTGCTTTTGCATGAGTGGGCTCAGTGTGGACGCGCGCTAGTCACGGACTCGCAACAATTGTCGCGGCACATGATCCGAATCCAATGGAGGCAAAGCCCGTCCTCTCGCATCGCCCTTGCAGAGTCACTTCGTCCCCTTCAAGCAAGAACGCTCGACGCTCACCATTTGGAAGGTTGATTGGCTGCTGCCCCCCGACCGTCAGTTCCAGCATGCTGCCCAGTTCGGCGTTCGTCGGGCCGGAGATCGTACCTGTACCAATCAAGTCTCCAGGCAACAGATTACAGCCATTGACTGTATGGTGCGCAACCATCTGTGCGGGTGTCCAGTAGAGATGCCGGGAGTTTGAGTTAAGAATTTCCACGGCTAGATCCCCACGCTCACGCATCTTTTCCGTGGACAGAAGAACGCGAAGTCCGATGTCATAAGCGCCGGATTCCTGATCTTCAGAATCAAATAAATACGGGAGCGGATTGGGCTCGTCGGCTCTACGCGCCAGCACGGGTACCCGAAACGGTAGTAGTGCCTCGGCGGTTACAATCCACGGTGACACGGTCGTCGCGAAACTTTTGCTCAAGAAGGGTCCCAATGGAAACATCTCCCATCGCTGAATATCGCGCGCCGACCAATCATTGAGGAGTGAGAAGCCAGCAATCTGTTTGCTGGCAGAGCCAATTGGCACGGAGGTGCCTTGAGGATTTCCGGTCCCAACGTAGAATCCAATCTCCAATTCGAAGTCGAGCCGCTCGCATGGTCCAAATCCAGGCGCTTCACCACGCGATTTTGGCGGGCGTTGACCGAGAGGTCTGCGCCAACAGACAGGGAGGAATCAAACCGACCGTGGAAAACTCGGCAGCAAGCGTCGCCTCGCCGTAGACCGGCGCGGTGCACCGATAGCGCTGACTGTGACCGGCGCCAATCGTCATGACTCGACGTCTTCGACGCGTTCGTCGACACGATTCCATCTGCGCCAGGCTGTGTGTAAGGGACTTCCACTCTCAGTCAGTGCGCCTTGCCGGGCGCACAAAAAAAGGCCGGCCCGCAGGACCAGCCTTTCGCCGGGAATGAAGCCGCTTACTGGGTCACCAACTCAAGTCCAGCTTGCGACTCGTCATCGCCGCGGGCGACCAGCACCTTGATCTTGTTCGGTACTGTTGCACCGATGCCGTCGACTGGGATCGTGGTGATGAGCCAGTCTGCGTTGTCGGCCAGCGTCAGCGCACCCGAGTCAAAGATCACGGTCTTGGTGCCGGCCGTGGTGATGCGCAGGCGATAGGTGCCGCCATTCAGGTCGATCGAATCGCTGCCCGATGCAGGTACCGCTGACTTGTAGGCGACTGCTGCAAACGTAGGCGTTGCCGCTGCCAGGTCAGCTGCCGGGACGGTCAGGTAAATATCGACATTCTGTGCATTGAACGATGCGTTCAGGCTGCGAACGCGAGCCTTGTCGGAGAACAGGCCCTTCTCAAACGGGTCGTCGATCTGCAGTACATCCGCCGCGGTAGCACCGGGCAGGGCCACTACCGTGTATTTATGGCCTGTGTGCGTGTTCACCGTGGTCCTCCCGAGTTCAGTTCCCGTGCTGGCAACATTGAACGAGAACGTCTGGTTGCCCTCGTCCACGTTGAAGTACTTTGAAACAAACTTGTAGGGCTCGTTCAGCAGATTTGTCTTGGTGCCGTTCTGCAGCACATCCACGTTAGGGCCGCCGGTAATAGCATGGATCACACGCACGGTCGGCTCACTGACGCCGATGCGGGCACCGATGCTGTCATCCCCGCCGCCGCATCCCGAGAGGACTGCAGTTACGGCTAGCGCTAGGCCAAGGACGAGACGGGTCTGGGATCGGAACATGTGTCACCTCTATGCGTTGGAACTTTGGAGCGCTGGCGTGCTCGGCAGCGGCATGCTACGGGGCCAAAGTGCAAATGTGGCGGCGCATGCTTGCAAGTCCTGCAATTGCGTATCACCAATGAAGCAACGATAGGTATTAACCACAGGCGCAGGCAGGTGCCCCGCTCCGAATTCAATGTCGGACGATTCCGACAGAAGTCAGGCGTGAGAAGCTTGCGGGCTTTCTGGCGCACAGCGCACGGCGAGCGCGGGACCTTCGCTATGCGAAGCGACTAGGCGATCCCTACTTGTTCTGGCCATCGCGCTTGGCCTTGATCGGGGGCCGCATCCGCCGCCCCGACGGGCCGGCTGGATAACCTGCTTGACATGGAGTCCTTCCTCCTTCGAGCACCGTCTGACACCTCCACGGCGGCCTGCGCGCGCGGCGCGGGAAGGGGGTCCATCAGGCGAGCAGGCGCGGCGTTCTCATTGTCGTTTACCACTAAAACCGTCGAGATTGAGGAGCCCGCTGCCTCAGGCCCTACGTAGATGCGGCGTAGCACCAGCAACTGGAGGGCGAGCTGAACGTCAACGGCGGGTGTCCCGAGATCACTAAAGTGCGTAGGCAGGCGGGTCAAGACATCTTTGCGGTTGGCCCATGCAGCTGGCGGGTCACCCAGTCGCGGATCTTGTTTAATGAAGGCGAACTTCCTATCGCCTTGAACTAATGTGGGAACAGGATTTCCGCTCGCGGCCCGAGCAGCGCCTTGAYGCGCACCTGCACGTAGGAGGCAGTTTGCGCTCATCAGTCCAGGCCCTGTCGCGGACAAGCCGCGTAGTCCTAAACGACCCGGGATGCCAATGTGAGGATTGCGCAAATTGCACCACTAGCGGAGCCCTGCCCGCCCAGCCTGTATGGCGGCACGGAGCGCATCGTTTCCTATCTGGCCGAAGAACTGGTGCGGCAGGGCCACGAAGTCACGCTGTTCGCAAGCGGGGACTCGACCACGCAAGCCGAGCTGGTACCGTGCTGCGACATGGCGCTGCGCCTGGATACGCGCGTGCGCGATCCGTTGCCATATTATGTAATGATGCTGGACCGCGTCATGGCGAGTGCCAGCAGCTTTGACGTGCTGCATTTCCATATCGACATGCTGCATTTCCCGTTGCTGCAGCGCATGCCCGTGCGGGCCGTGACGACCTTACATGGCCGTCTGGACCTGCCCGACCTGCAGCCGTTCTACGCGCACTTCCCGCATTTCCCGCTGGTATCGGTCTCCACCGCGCAGCGCGCGCCGATGCCGCCGGTGATCTGGGCCGGCACCGTACACCACGGGCTGCCGGCGAACCTGCTGGCCTGCTGCACCAATCCACGCGGCGACTACCTGGCATTCCTCGGTCGGATCTCGCCGGAAAAACGTCCCGACCATGCCATCGAGATCGCGGCACGCGCCGGAATGCCGCTGAAGATCGCCGCCAAGATCGACAAGGTTGACCGCGACTACTGGGAGAGCACCATCCGCCCCCTGGTGGCGGGGCACCCGGAAGTCGACTACATCGGCGAGATCGACGAACATCACAAAGCCGCCTTCCTTGGCAATGCGCGCGCGCTGCTGTTTCCCATCGACTGGCCGGAACCGTTCGGGCTGGTGATGATCGAGGCGATGGCGTGCGGCACACCAGTAGTCGCGTTTGCGTGCGGCTCGGTGCCGGAAGTGATTGAGGCTGGCGTTAGCGGCTTTATCGTGCGCAGTATTGATGAAGCGGTGGCGGCGGTGCATCGCGCGGCCACACTGCCGCGCGCCGCCGTGCGGGCAGCCTTCGAAGCGCGCTTCACCGTTGAGCGGATGGCGCTCGAGTATGTGCGCATCTACCAGAGCCTGGCGGAACCCGGCGAAGACGCGTCGGAAGGCGGGTCCGGCGAACCGGCGCTCGCGTGAACGGAGGAATCTCACCATGCTTACGGACCCCAATGAACTACCCGCGAGCCCGGGGCTAGTCGCCGGTGCCAACCATGTCGCTCAGTTCTACATCCCAGCGGCGGCGTCGCTGCAGGAACGGCGCCCGCGCACGCTAAAGCACGGCGACACCTTCGCGCTGTTCGACCACAACGGCGATGCGATCGGGGCGCCTGGAAGCCCCGAGGGACTGTTTCAGTTCGATACCCGGCACCTGTCCTATCTGCGGCTAACCATCGACGGCGAGCGGCCGATGCTGCTATCTTCGACACTGCGCGACGACAACGCCGCGCTGACCTGCGACCTGACCAACCCAGACCTGTTTGATGAGGATGGCAAGGTGAGGCTCGAGCACGACCTGATCCACCTGCGCAGGTCGCGCTTCCTGTGGAATGGCGCCTGCTACGAGCGGCTGAGCGTGCGCAACTATGACGAGGTGTCACGGCGTGTACGCGTGGATATTGCCTTCGATGCCGACTTCGCCGACCTGTTCGAAGTGCGCGGCACTCAGCGGCTGCGGCGTGGCACGGTGCATGCGCCGGTTGTCACGGGCGCCGCGGTCACGCTGAGCTATACCGGCCTGGACCAGGGGCTGCGCGAAACCCGGCTCGCCTTCGACCCGGCGCCGGCCGAGCTAGGTGGATACGGCGCGAGTTTCACCCTGACGCTCGAGCCGTCGTGCTCCCAGGTGCTTCGCATGGAAATCCGCTGCAAGTCGGTGCAGCGCAAGGCCGAGGAGACGCAATCCTTCCTTAGCGCCCTGCTCCATTCGCGGCGAGAGTTGCGACACGCGACACGCCGCGCGGCATCCATCACCACCTCTAACGAACTCTTCAACGAGGTGGTGCGGCGCAGCGTATCTGATCTCTACATGTTGCTGACCAACACCGTGCACGGGCCTTACCCGTATGCCGGCATTCCGTGGTTCAGCACCGTGTTCGGGCGCGATGCGCTGATCACGGCGTTGCAAACGCTTTGGCTGGACCCAGAGATTGCCCGCGGCGTGCTGCAATACCTTGCCGCGATGCAGGCGAAAACGGTCGATCCCGAGGCCGATGCCGAGCCGGGCAAGATCCTGCACGAAATGCGCCATGGTGAGATGGCACGACTTGGGGAAGTGCCGTTCGGGCTCTATTACGGCAGCGTGGATGCCACGCCGCTGTTCGTGCTGCTGGCTGGCGCCTACCTGCGGCGCACCGGCGATGTCGAGACCATCCGCACGCTGTGGCCAAACATACAGGCCGCGCTGGGCTGGATTACCGACTATGGCGACCGCGATGGCGACCTGTTTGTCGAATATGGCAGGCAGTCACCGGAAGGCCTCATCAACCAGGGCTGGAAAGACAGCCGCGATTCGGTCTTCCATGAGGACGGGCGGCTCGCCCCCGGCCCGATTGCGCTGGCCGAGGTGCAGGCCTACACCTATGGCGCCTGGCAGGCCGCTGCGGCGATCCGCGCGGCGCTGAACGACAACGAGGGCGCAGCGGCCTACGCAGCCAAGGCTGAATTGCTGCGCGAGGCGTTCGACGAACGCTTCTATGACTCGGCGCTGGGCACCTACGTGCTGGCGCTGGACGGCGACAAGCGCCCCTGTCGCATACGTGCTTCCAATGCGGGCCATACGCTGTTTACCGGAATCGCGCTCCCCGAGCGAGCGCCCTCGGTGGTGGCAACGCTGATGGACAGCACCTCATTCTGCGGCTGGGGCATCCGCACCGTGTCCGCCGATGCGGCACGCTTTAACCCCATGAGCTACCACAACGGCTCGGTATGGCCGCATGACAACGCACTGATCGCCGCTGGCATGGCGCGCTACGGCTTCCATCCGGAAACCAGCCGCATCTTCGAGGGGCTGTTCGCAGCCTCCAACTATATCGACCTGCGACGCCTGCCGGAGCTGTTCTGCGGCTTCCCGCGCCAGCGCAGCCAGGGGCCGACGTTCTATCCGGTGGCCTGCTCGCCGCAGGCCTGGGCGGCCGCCGCTCCGTTGCTGCTATTGCAGGCCTGCCTGGGGCTGAACTTCGACACGCGCGAGCCGGCGATCACCTTCGAGGATCCATCGCTGCCGCCCTTCCTTGACGAAGTGGTATTCCGCAACCTGGCCGTCGGTGGCGGCAGCGCCGACGTGGCGGTGCGCCGCTCTGGCGAGCGTGTGGTGGTTGACGTGTTGGCCCGGCAGGGGCCGATCCGGATAGTCACGCGGAACTAGCCGCCGCCAGCTTCCATGCCCGTACACCAGTTCGAAGCCATGCCGCGCTCGCCCCACGAGACAGGTCAGGAAACGCGGCCCAAACGCGGCGCCTGAGGATTGCGGATCCAGCCGGCCGGCATCCTATGCCATGCACCAGTTGCCAATGGTCCCCAAATCGGAGTTAGTCCGGGGTTCCCGCCAGTTCGGCCGACCTCAGCTGCTAATGCTGCGGTGGCAAGGCGCGTATCCGATCGAGTACTTCGAGGGCGATATCACATTCGTCGCCGCCCTGCTGGCGTTGAGCATCAATGTAGTCGATGATCGATTTCACGCCGCGATTTTTCCCCTCGCAGCGGAATAGGTAGGCGGGTGGGCACCCTGCATCAAGGTCCGACAGCAAGCTGTCACGAGCGATATCAACCAAGGTCTTGCAGCCAGAGGCCCGGCCAATGCCCTCGGACGGAGGCCATGCGAGGGCACCCGCGCTAACCCGCGGCCAGGTCACGCAAAGCAGCAGGGCGATGGCGATCAGGCGTCTCCCTTCGAGCGGAAGCATAAAAGAGGAACCCATAGGACCTGGTATTTGCCGAATGAGCGTCCTGTGCGGATCACGCGTGGTGCTCAACCATCACTAAATGGGTCGTCAAGGGGCAACGCGCCCGCCAACTCGAAACGCACCGCGCCAGGCCTTGTGGCAGTAAGCGCTCCCCGGAGACCGAAAGTCCACAGTTGTGCGGATTCTGGAACGCTGAATGAAATTCGGTCCGGCGTCCATCTGAAGCCCTGCGCGCAAGCATGGCCCAGCGCAAACAGGGTGGAACGAAGGCAGCGACCTCAGCAGCTGCAGCGGAGGGCAAGAGCAAGAAGACTGGGAAGCGTGCCACAGTGGCGACCGCGCCGGCGCCAACTCACGCCAAGCGAGTTCATCGGCGAAGAAGTGACGGGCCAATGCCAACGTACGCCTGAACGACACCGGGACGATGCTGGGCATCCCGCGCTCGATGGCCACTAGGCTGGTCACCGAGGGTGATCATCACGCCCACACGCGGGCCACGCCGGAAGCTTTTCTTCACGTTTCAGGACATGGTGCTTCTTCGTACTGAAAATTCCCCGCATGGCGCCACGATCCCAACGCGGCTGATTGTCCGCGCGCTGGCGAGGCTGAAGGCTTTTCGCGGCACCCACCGGCCAGCCGCCTGGCAGCGCGGCCAGGTCTCGGGGTTTCGATGCCGGCCTCCTAGGTGGAACTGGAGGAACTGACAGCGGGCGATCATTGGACGATCCAGACCGCCCTGCAGCGCGTGGAAGCCGCCGGCTACATCGATCCGTGGGCGGAGTACGCCGATACTAGAAAGGTGCAACAAATTGGTGCGGCCATCCGCAAGCTGGCTGGCTAGTCGATTGGAGGATTTGTCATGGCAACCCTTGAGGCGTTTCCTGCTGCGGAGCGCGAAGCCTTTACCAATGCCTGTCGTCGGCACGGGTTCATCGCCGCCGACTTTAGCGTCTGCGACATGGCCGGGGAACAGGATCGCCTGGTCAGCGTGCTGAGGCCAGAGACAGGTGTAATGATGCAGTATGCGGCAGGGTCTCGTGATTCTTGGTCGACCAAATTCGAGCACGACCTAGCCATCCGGGTCTTCGGAGACGCCCCCGAGTAAAACCTCGACAGACGCTCGCTCAATAAGCAGTCATTAAGGCACTTTCAAGTCCGGAAAAGAAATTCGTGACCACTGTATATATATACAGTAAACTCGGTTGCATGGACTCAACCAACAGCCATGCCGACGCCCAATCCAGAATCCATCCATCCCGCCCTCTGGCGAGCCTCCCAGCTTGCCAGGGCGAACGGTCGCCTCGACAGGTTTGACGGTCGTCGCAAAGGAAGTACGCGTTCGAATGCCGCCAACAGTCCCCGGAAGGCTTCCGACTCCTGCCATCGAGGCATCTCGAAGCGCGCAAAGCGACTGCTCATTTGGGAATCGGTTTGAAGTGCTATCTCAGCATCGTGCGTCCCCACAAGGACAATCGTCATCTGGAGATCGTTGGCCAGAAACTTGAGCAGGTTCAGGGAGGCGCGCTGCTCGCGATAATTTCCCGACAAGAGGTGATGAACTTCATCGACAACCAGCATGCGCGGCGAAACTTTCCAAAGCAACTCGCGACTCAGATGCTCAAGCACGTTTAGCCTCGCTGATGCGTTGAACGGCGCTCCAAGCTCGAACAGCAGCGATGTGTAGAAGCGGTTCTGGTCGGGCGTGGGTGGCATCTGCATAGACACCACCTTCCGGCGCTCCACGCCCGCAATTTCGTCGTATTCCGGAGGAAGGCGCCGTTCAAATTTCGCGATAACCTGGGTCTTTCCGATGTTCGATTCGCCGTACAGCAGCACGCACGGCATACGCTGCCGTGGAGGGATCTTCACCAATCGGTCCAAGAGCTCGAACGCCTGTGTTGCGCGGGGATAGTCAATCCATCTATCGCGGGCCAGGGCAAGAATACGAACATTGTCGTCGCTCTTTGCTAAAGAACGGACCTCCGGCAGAAGGTGTGTCAAGGAAGCACTCATCGCCAGTTCACAGTTGCTCTACGTGATAAATTGGAGGCGGCTTGCTGTAGTCGACATCCGGCGTTGCCGACGACGCCTCGAGGGATTTCGCCTGCTGACTGGCCTGCCTGCTCGCCGGGAAAGGCGAGGTCTCCCCTGCTCTTCCTCGTCTGTCTGCAGATCGCCGCTTCGCTGTTGCCCCCTCTATGATGCTGCGTTGCGCAGCGATCGCGTTGAATATCGCAGACTCCGTGACGTGGGATTTTCCCTGCGATCGGAGATGCTTGAGTACCGCCTTTTGCTCCCACAGGGAGATTCGGCCACGACGTAAATCGGCAAAGCTTGCCTCAACGTATTCCTTGCCATCGGCACTGACGAAGATTCTCGATAGGTCCTCTGGATGGTATCGCACCACGACGCGACGGTTAGCCGCCCGCCAGGCGGTGAAGATCGGATGCCAATAGTGCAGATAGAACAGCGTCAAGCCATCAGACTGGATGGTGCGTCGGCTCATTGGCAGGAACTGAATGAGGAAGCGAAGTTCTTCAGCCGCTGAGTCGGGAAGAAGCCGCGGCTTCGGTGCTTCAGACAACGTCGACCACGCGGAGTATGGCGTCGCGCCGCCTAAACCTCGATGGGCACTGTGATGGTAGGTCTGTCCGATTTCATACATCAGCCATTGCTCGAACTCCGGAAGGGTTAATGCGGCTTCCGCTTCCGGCTTGTGAGCCTTTCATCCTTTCGTCGACGATCCGGTCGAGCCTGGCAGACTGTGCACCTTCTCCATCATGGTACGGTTCAGTCTTTCTATATGGCCCCCGAAATAGGGTCGGCCAGGCGGGCGATACATCAGCTCGATGCCGTATTGATTGCAGCCCGCTCGCAGTGCCTTACTTTTGAACTCGGCAGCGTTGTCGAGATGCAATACCTTCGGCACGCCATGCGTCGGCCAATCTACAGCAACGTCCCGGCTCGCCAACCAGGGCGCCTTGGGCAGGACCATCCGCGTGAGAAGTAGAGCGACAGTCGCCGCGTTAGGGCGGTCGAAACCGACATATATGGCCACGACTGATCGTGTCGCGACGTCGATTGCCAGCGTCAGCCACGGTCTGCCAAGCGTGTGGCGAAACACCTCATCGACCAGCATGATGTCGGCAAGTGTGTGATCGATCTGCACAATATCCAACGGATGCTGTGCGACAAGATGGCCCGGCGCTGCGCCTGAAAGCTTCATGCATTCTTTGTCACGGTAGTCGGCCCACCGGCGGGAGATTGTTGGCCTGGAAGGTGGTGTGGCGCCTGCAACGGCGCACCGCATGCGGACCTCTCGGCAAATCTCATGAAGGGGATGGGCGAGATGCTTCTGCCGCGGAAGCCAATCGGATAGGACGTCCTGAACGATTGCCTCCACTTCATTCGACAGCATGTATTGCCCTTGACGTGGACCTGACGGAGACGGCAGCAATGACGCTGTCACCGGGTCTTCTAGAAAGCGTCTGCGCAACCGGTACACTGAAGAAGAGTGCAAGCCGTGAAGTGTAGTAAAGATGCGACTTTTGCGTAGTAAAGTTGCATCTTTACTACACTTCACGGCCGGCCAAGACGCGTCGCGCACCGCCGAAGGCTTCGGCCCGCCCAGCGAAGCCCGTCAATGAGCCCGCTAAGCCCGTCGATCCGGTGCTGCAGGCCATCGCGAAGCTGCAAAAGCGCTTCCCGCAAACCTTTCCGAAGAATCCTGCGCCCAAGGTACCGCTCAAGATCGGCATCTTCGAGGATCTCCTCCCCCACGTGGAGGAACTTGCCCTGACGGAGCCGGTATTGCGCGACGCGATTCGGACCTGGTGCCGCGGCACTCGCTACTGGACCTGCATGGTGGAAGGTGCCCCGCGCGTGGATCTGGCGGGGCAGGAGGCGGGACACGCTTCAAAAGTCGATGCGGACCGCGCGCAGCAACTGCAAGCCCGTCGTGCAGCGCGAGCGCAATCTCGACCCGTGACCGCCCCGAAGCCCAACTGATCCGTGATGGGGATGTCGCGCCGGCAGCGCGGCGTCGTGCGCCGACGAAACGCGACCTCGCATCATGCCTGCGTCGGCACGATGATGAACGCTCGCGGCGCGCCGCGTTCGGCGCAAGGCAGTCGCTGTTGAGCGATCACTTCCGCTAACGGCGCCCGCTAATTGCCAATGTGGGTGCGAGAAAGCTATTTCACTCGAAAATGCTCGATGCTCTGCCCGGCATTCACCGCCCTCTGCAGCCAATCTGGCAGCTCGCCTTTACCGTCCCAAACACGACCATCCGCACTCCGGTAGCGCACTGCTTGCGGTTTGGCAGCATCCTCAAAACAACCAGCATGCATAAGGTCATCGAAGGAAATGCTGTTTCGGACCATCTGCATTCGGACCCACAAGATCGCGGCTTGTTTGTCGGCAGAGTCTCTGCTGCCAGATACAAATAGACGGCCCGCTTCCAGCGGCTCCGAGTTTGTGCCCCGACTTGAACGCCGGAATGCCTCGTGAGGTACTGATTGGATTGCTCTCATGAAATCAAATGACGGCGGACTCTGTCCGCAAGAGAACACGGGTAAGAGCTGCCTCCTGCAGTCCAGGGGAGTTCAAGACAATAGGCCAAACGCAAGTTGAAGAAAACTTCCAACAGCTGCCTTTAAAGCTAAAGCTCGCGCTAATGACCACCACGCCCGTCCCGCTGCATAGCCTTGAGAAAAACATGGCCATTAATTGTAATCAGAGCACGATGGTGTCCCGGTGAGACTCGATCCCGCGTTGCGAGGTCCCGCTCGAGCAAGGCATTAAAATCGGCGGAATCAAGTTCGACTGGAGGTGACCCGCTTTTTCGGACAGTGCCTATCTTGGGTAAACAGGGGGTGCACCATGCCGAAAACGCGCCCACCGTACAGCACTGTCTTCCGTCAACAAGTGGTTGACTTGGTCCATGCCGGTCGCAGCCCCGAAGATCTGGCCAAAGAGTTCGAACCCACGGCTCAGACCATTTACAACTGGGTTGCACAGGCCGAGCGTGACGCAGGCACACGTCATGACGGCCTAGATGTACCCAAGGTAGTCGGCAAACGGGCCGACGTACTGGTTAGTGGTTCTCGGCCCAGCGTGCGAGGTGGGCGCGGCTGAGCTTGCCTTGCGCCCAGGCCTGGCTGAACGACGACAAGTTGGCACTTTTGCCCCGCACGAGTTCCTCGAGGGCGGTCCGGAAGCTGTCTTTGTCGAGCAAATGGGTCACGGTTGTCTCTCCTTGGGTAGCGGCTCCGGCACACGTTACGGCGAATTCCGGGGCGTGCTTCACATCATAGTTACTGATGATTTAATCCTCATTTCTCATAGCCCCCGCATCACTGACATCACGCTGCCCGCACGCGAGCGCATCCACGTCGTCAGTGAGGGCGACCCGGCTGCGCCGGCAGTCTTCCTCAGCCATTCGATCCTGTCCAGCCATGCCATGTGGGACACCCAGGCGGCCCTGCTCGCCAGCCGGGGCTGGCAGGTCGCGTTCATGCCGGCCGGCGAGGCCTCGATTGTCGAGTCGCCGTGGCCCCGGATGTCGGCACGAACGATTCCACCGGCGCTCGTCTGCCATCTCCGATGGCCCGCTTCATCGGCTCGTGCGACCACCTTGCCATCAGAAAGCAGGTAAGCTGCAGCCCAGTGGATTTACATCCCGCCCGATGACGTCCGCTGCCGCGGGCTGTAGGTTCAACTGTCGACTGGAAGGAATTCGCGCAACGTCGCTTCACTACTCTTTACGAGAGGCGAGTGTCCATACGAAGGCAAGGACCAAGCCTGAACTCGCCGGGCGGCCGGCTTGGCGAGCTGATCATCGATGCAACCCCTGCGCTTTCGACGGCCTCTGCTGTTCCTGCGTGTAGTCGATCGTCACGAATGGCCCACCTTGGAAGTGTTGCGCGATCGGGTCCAGCGGGGTGGGCTGCGCTAGGATCTCGCTCGCCCAGTCCTCGGCATTCTGCGTTGGCGCATAGCCGATGGCATTGCCTTCTTTGAGGTCGTAATAGGCACGGGTGTTGGCGGAGATGCCCCATACCGCCGCATACCCGACGTCGTTGGCCTGGATCGAGCGCATCACGAGTTGCACTAGGTCTTCGGTGCCCATCCATGTGCTTAGCTGTCGGAAATTTTCCGGGGGGCGCCCCATCGTCGTGCCGATGCGCAGAGAGATGCCTTCGATGCCATGCTTGTCCCAGTACATGCGGGCCATCGCTTCGCCCCACACTTTCGACAGGCCGTAGAGACCGTCGGGCCGGACCTCGGCGTTGAGCCCCAGCCGGGCGTCTATCGCATGCATGCCGAAGGCGTGGTTCGAACTGGCGAAAACGATGCGTCGCACCTTGTGGCGCCTCGCCCCCTCGTATACCTGATGCAGCGCGACAAGATTGTTTTCGATGATCTCCTGAAGCGAACGCTCAAGGCTGGTACCGGCCATGTGCACGAGCACGTCAACGCCCGCGAGCATGCGGTCGACCACGGCCGGATCCCTCAGGTCCCCGTGCATCACTTCTTCACCATCGTGCAGCGGCGTCAGCGGCTCCATGCCCCCCGCCGAGCGCAAATCAATTCCACGCCTTTGAAGTTCAACCCGCAGGATGCGGCCAACATTACCACTCGCTCCACTCAATGCCACTTTCATGACCTTCCTTCTCCCTTTCGCTATTGCATTACACACATCAGCCGCGATACAACGCGACCGGCACGCCGGGCACGTCCACTTCAATCCGGAAGACCCCGCCGGCGAAGGGCTCTTGATCCAGCTGGGCCTCGGTCAAACCCTCACGCAGCGAGGTTACGAACAGCGTTTTCAGTTCGGGCCCGCCAAAACATGGCATGGTCGGATGCGTGACAGGCAGTTCGATGTGCGAGAGCAGTTCGCCGCGCGGACTGAAGCGGTTGATGCGGCCAGCTGAAACACCGCAACTCCAGTAGCAGCCTTCGGCGTCTGTCGCACCGCCGTCGGGCCTGCCCCACTCGGATCGAACCTCGACGAACAACTCTTTCGCGCCGATGGTGCCTGTAGCCGGATCGTGCGCATAGCGCCAGATCACCCCGCCGCGTGAATCGGAGTGGTAAAGCACTCGACCATCGGGGCTCCAGGCCAGGCCATTGGAGACCTTGAGACCACCAGCCATACGTTCGCATCGGTAGTCGGCGCCCAGCCGGTACAGCGCTGCAACTGCCTCCTTCTGCGGCCGGTCGTCCATCGTCCCCGCCCAGAAACTACCGTCGGGCGCAACCTTCCCATCGTTTAGGCGATTCGTTGGACGATCGGCTTCAGGATGTACGACGAACGTTGGTGCCGCGCCCTCAGTGGCGGGGTCGAACAAATGAAAGCCCGTGCGCATGGCCAGCACTAGCCCCCCGGACTGCCGCAGACCGATGCTGCCCACAGCGGCCGGCATCGGCCACTCACGCCATTCGCCACTTGCCGGGTGCCAGCGGTAGACGGCCGGCTTCACGATGTCGACCCAATAAAGCGCCTGCTCACTCGCCGACCAGACTGGGGATTCACCCACCGTATTCCTGGCGTCCACTGCGCAGTGCACGGCCAATTCCAATTTGCTTGCCATGAAAGATCCCTCTGATGCGCTTCAATTGCGCATCCTGAAAGCACTAGAAAGCGTGCGTCATGCCCACGCCGTATCGCGTAACCTTCGAGGTGGCTTTGCCATCCGCACGATCGACCACAATCCTACGAAACGCCGTGTAGAGCCGAGTCCGCTTCGACAGATCATAGGTAGCCATCAAGCTCAGGCCATCGGCATC
Source organism: Cupriavidus sp. YAF13 (assembly GCF_052113425.1). NCBI lineage: Bacteria > Pseudomonadati > Pseudomonadota > Betaproteobacteria > Burkholderiales > Burkholderiaceae > Cupriavidus > Cupriavidus sp. YAF13. Next base: position 15,792 of record NZ_JBFRDD010000026.1, on the reverse strand, counting down.
GACAACCGTCAGTCCGGCAGCGTTCTTTGTGTTCGCCTTGGCATAGCCCACTGCCACCGTTGCCGCGCCGAATGGCACATTAAAACCGACTTCAAATTCATTGGACTTCTGATGGCCCGGCACTCGCTCGTCGACCTGCCTCTGGTAGGCGCCGACGAAGCGGGCCACGCCAAAGGCGTAGTGGCCGGCAATGATGCGGAACTTGTTGTACCCGGTCGCATACCGCTCATCCTGGAAGCCATAACCGATACGCGCCGGGCCCGAGGCGTACTCCACATGTCCCGTGACCATTCTCGGCGCGCTGGTGGCCGTGCTCGCGCGCTCATCCAGGCTCATGCTCAAGGATCCGCGAAATGGGCCGATCATTGGCGAGCCATAGTAGAGCGTGTTGTTGCCGCGTGCCAGATAGTCGCTTCCACTCACTGCGGGCACCCCGCGCGCGGCGGTGGCACCCGCGCTCCAGACCTGCCCGGTCGATGCAAAGCCCGATGAGTCGTAGAGATGGTTCGTCGAACCGCGCAAGGCATCGAACGCGGTCAGCATGCGCCCGAAGCGCACCTCGCCGTAGGCACTGCCGAGACCTACCCAGGCCGCGCGATTGAAACCATTGTCCGAGGCTGACACATTGGTCACCGTGCCAGTGTCGACGCTGATGCCCTGCTCGAGCGCGAACCTGGCGCGCAACCCGCCGCCAAGGCTCTCCTCGCCGCGTATGCCCCAGCGGCTCGCCTGGGCCCCGCCGCTTTCTAGCACCGTTGTCTTGCCCGGCGCCGCCCCGACCTTGACATCATTCTGGCCGACCCACGTGTCGGCGATGCCCCAGAGGGTCACGTTGGCAGTGGCATCGGCACTCGACAGGACACCAAGCACGATCACGACAAAGGAGGACTTGTTCATAGCTTACCTCAAGGGGCGGAAGACCAACCCATCTGTCGTCAGTCGTCAGATGAGTTAGGCCACTATAACCCCTCAAGGGCCACCGATAGATAGGTGGAAACACCAACTCCTACGACGGCCTTGCCCTGCGTGTGCAGAAAACTACTCGCCGACCTTCGCTCGCAATCGCTCCCGGCTGTTGCTCAGATGCAGGAACATCGCGGCCCGGGCCGCGGCGGCATCCGCGCGCCGGATCGCGTCATAGATGGCCTCGTGCTCGGCTTGCGCGATGTCCTTGCCGGATTCGAGCGACGGCAGCGGCTCGGAGAAGCGCGGCCCGGCACCAGCACTCTCGCTGGCAAGGGGTTGCGCCGCATCCGCGACGCGGCGCGCAATCGTCACCCTCTCCAAGCTGCCGAGCACCTCCTCGAAGTACTCGTTGCCGGTGGCGGCCGAGATTTGCGCGTGGAAGCGGTAATCATCCTCCACAGTGCTGACGCCGGCGCGGCGATGGGCGTCAAAGGCGTCCAGCGCCTCTCGCATCGCCTTCAGGTGCTGATCTGCGCGCCGCAAGGCCGCCAGACTGGCCGCCTCAGACTCCAGGATGATTCGCAGCTCCAGCATCGCAAGGACCTGGCGCGCCTTGAAGTCGCCGGCACCGATCCTCAGGATCGGTTGCGCCACTGGCGGGGCCAGCACAAAGGTGCCCTTGCCCTGCAGCGTCTCCACAATGCCGTGAGCCTGGAGCCGCGACATCGCCTCCCGCACGACGGTGCGGCTCACGCCGAACTCACGCATCAGTTCCGGTTCCGAAGGCACCCGGTCGCCAGGCCTCAACACCCCATCATTGATACGATGGGAGATACCATCGACAACGCGCTGGGGCTGACTCTTTGCCCTTGCGACACTTTCCTGCATACCAATCTCCAGTGGGCGGCGCCCAAGTCCTTTGAGCGATTATACCAACTCCCCCAAACACACCTGACGACTGACAGGTGGGCTTCTAGGCGAGAAATCTAGGGTTAGCACCCATATAGGTTGTCTGACGTCTTGGCTATATTCCCCAACACGTCAGACGACTGACGGCTAACGAAAGGACACCATGAAGATCGAAAGCGTGCGCGGCACCGAATTTACCTATACTGCGAGGCGCTCGGTGGACAGCGCCGGTCACTCGCACCCTGGGCCGGCCACGCGCGCGCGCCTGGCGATGCTCACCATCACCACTGATGAAGGCCACGAAGGCCATGCGTTCGCGCCGCCGGAAGTGATTCGCCCTTATGTGCTCGAGAGCTATGCCCGCAAGGTCCTGGTCGGCCAGGATCCATTTCAGCGGGAAAAACTCTGGATGGCACTGGAGCATTGGCAACGTGGCAGCGCCGGCCAACTCACCGACCGGGCGCTTGCCGTCATCGAGCAGGCGTTGTGGGATCTGGCCGGACGTGCCCTTTCCCAACCGGTCTACAAGCTTCTGGGCGGCTACCGCGATAAAGTGCCGGCATACGGCAGCACGATGTGCGGAGACGAGATGAAAGGCGGACTGTCAACCCCCGAGGAATACGGCGCCTTCGCCGAACAGCTAGTGGCGCGCGGCTACAAGGCTATTAAGTTGCACACCTGGATGCCGCCGGTAGCCTTCGCCCCGGATCCCAGCATGGACATCAAGGCTTGCGCCGCGGTCCGCGAGGCCGTGGGCCCGGACATCGCGCTCATGCTCGACGGCTACCATAACTACAGCCGCACCGACGCGCTGCGCATCGGCCGTGAACTCGAGAGGCTCGGCTTCGCCTGGTTCGAAGAGATGATGAACGAGCAGAGCATGGCTTCCTATTCGTGGCTGTCGAACCAGCTTGACATTCCAATCCTTGGCCCCGAAAGCCTGTCCGGCAAGCACTACAGCCGCGCGGACTGGGTCAAGGCGGGCGCATGCGACATCCTGCGTGCCGGCGTCGCCGGCAGTGGTGGCATCACGCCGACGCTGAAGGTAGCCCACCTTGCCGAGTCCTTCGGCATGAACTGCGAGATCCACGGCAATGGCGCCGCCAACCTGGCCGTCTGCGCGGCAATCAGAAACTGCCGCTGGTACGAACGCGGCCTGCTGCACCCCTTCCTCGACTACGACGAGGTGCCGGAATATCTCAACAGCATCGCCGACCCAATGGATGGTGAAGGTTTCGTCCATCTGTCCCGGCAACCGGGCCTGGGCGAGGACATCAACTTCGAGTACATCGCGGCCAATGCCGTCGCGAGCTACTGAGCATCGGCCGACATCATGAACTATCCCCGTACCCTGCGCGCGTGCATGCTCGCCATCCCGCTACTGGTGGCGGCGGCAGGCGCCGCCGAGGCGAAGACGCCGGACGACCAGCTCGTCATGGGCCTGAGCCTGAACAACCTGCTGTCGCTGGATCCGGCAGCCGCCACCGGCAACGACGTGGTCGAGGTCGCCTGCAATGTCTATGACTACCTGGTCGAGCTCGATCCGCACGACATTACCAAGGTGCTGTCCGGCCTGGCCGAAACGTGGACGATCGCCCCGGACAGGCGCAGCATCACGTTCACGCTGCGGCGCGGCGTGAAATTCCAGTCCGGCAACCCGCTGACCGCCGAAGATGCGGCCTGGTCGCTGCGGCGGGTGTTGAAGCTGAACCTCGCGATGGCCTCGCCGTGGAAAAGCTACGGCTTCACGGCGCAGAACGTCGACCAGTTGATCCGCGCGACGGACCCGCTCACGCTGGTCGTGGAGCTGCCCAAGCCAACGGATCCGAAGATCGTGCTGTACACCCTGGGGACGTCGGTCAGCTCGGTGATCCTGGACCGCAAGAAGGTGATGGAGCACGACCGCAACGGCGACTTGGGCGCGGCCTGGCTGACCACCAACGCAGCCGGCTCGGGACCGTTCGTGATGAACGAATGGCGCGCCAAGGAAGTGCTGCTGCTGAGCCGCTTCGATGGCTATTGGCGCGGACCGGCGAAGCTGCGCCGGGTGATCCTTCGCCACATGACCGAGTCTCAGACCTTGCGCCTGATGCTCGGTCGCGGCGACATCGACATCGCCTCCGGCATGTCGGTGCCTGATATCGCTGCAATGAAGAACGCCGCCGACACCGAGGTACATGATGTCATGCGGGGCACGCTGTATTACATCGCCGTCAATGCGAAAGACCCGAGATTCGCCGACCGGCGCGTGCGCCAGGCCGTCCTGCGCCATCTCGTCGACTTCGACGGCATCAACCGCACCGTGATGCCGCACTACGGCGTCTACCACCAGCGCCCGGTCCCACTGGGCCTGCACGCGACGCTGCCAGAGCCGGGCTACAGGCTCGATAATGTGGCGGCCAGGAAGCTGCTGGCGGAGGCCGGTTTTGCAAGTGGCTTCAAGACGACGATCCGGGTCGTGGCCGAATCCCCGTTCACGAACATCGCGACGAACCTGCAGTCCACGCTGGCCAAGGCCGGCATCGAGGCCAGCATCCTGCCGGGCACCGGGAACCAGGTCTATGGCGCGATGCGCGACCGGAATTTCGAGATCATCGTCGGGCGCGGCGGCGGCGGTGCCGAACCGCACCCGCATTCAAGCCTGCGCGCCCTGGTTTACAACCCGGACAACCGCGATGCGGCCAGGCTGACGAACTTCCAGGGATGGCGGACCTCGTACTTCGATCCGCAGCTCAACCAGCTGATCGAGAGCGCCCTGCTCCAGCAGGACGAGGGTATACAAGCCCAGACCTACCAGGATGCACAGCGCCTGTTCGACGCCGAGGTGCCCGCCATTCAGCCCATCTCCCAGATGATTGAGACGGTCGTCCTGCGCAAGGACGTGCGCAACTTTGCTGGCCATCCATCGGCGACAACACGGTTGCGCGAGGTTTACAAGCAGCGCTGAACCGGCCAAACGCATTTCGCCGGCGTTCGCCCCGACAGCGCCTGGTGGCGACGCATCAACACTCTTCCGACGGAGAATCCCGTGTCCGCAGCATCTGTCCTTCCCTCACCCGCACCGCGGCGTCCGTCCGCCGGCGCGCGGCGACTGCGCTTGTTGAGCCAGCGCCTGCTCAGTGTCGTACTCACCCTGCTCGGCTTGCTGCTGCTCACCTTTGTCATCGGCCGCCTGATGCCGCTCGACCCGGTGCTCGGCATCGTCGGACCCGATGCCGACCGCTCCACCTACGAGCAGGTCTATCGACAGCTCGGCCTGGACCGCCCGCTATTGGTGCAGTTCGGCTACTACCTGCGCGATCTGCTGCACGGCGACCTGGGCAATGCCTTGCTGACCGGCCATCCCGTACGCGATGACCTTGTCCGTGTACTGCCGGCCACAGTGGAACTGGCCACGCTGGCGATCGTCGTGGGCACCCTCGTGGGTGTCCCGCTCGGCGTGTTTGCCGCGACCCATCGCGGCCGCCTGGGCGACCATATCGTCCGCCTGGTCAGCCTGTTCGGTTATTCCACGCCGATCTTCTGGTTCGGCATGATGGGGCTGCTGATCTTCTACGCCTGGCTGGGCTGGGCGGGCGGCATCGGGCGGGTCGCGTTCGCCTATGACGGCGTGGTCCCGTCCGTGACCGGTCTGTTGATCGTCGACACCGCAATGGCGGGCGAGTGGGAGGTGTTCCGCAGCGCCGTCCGGCACATCGCCCTGCCGGGCTGCATCCTGGGCCTGCATTCGATAGCCTATATCAGTCGCATGACTCGCAGCTTCATGCTGTCGCAGCTCTCGCAGGAATACATCCTGACCGCGCGCGTCAAGGGACTGCCAGAATGGGCCGTCATCTGGCGCCACGCCTTTCGCAACATCCTCGTGCAACTGCTGACCATCGTCGTGCTGGCCTATGGTGGCCTGCTCGAAGGCGCCGTGCTGATCGAAACGGTGTTCGGCTGGCCGGGCTTTGGCCAGTACCTCACCAGCAGCCTTCTCTTGGGCGACATGAACGCGGTCATGGGATCCGTGCTTGTCGTCGGTATCGTGTTTATCGCGATCAACCTGCTGTCCGACGCCCTCTACCAGGTATTCGATCCGAGGACCCGCCAATGACTACCGCTTCGACCAACGACCGCACTATCGACCCGCGCATCGTGGGTGCCCAGCCACACCTGCCGCGATCCGGCTTCCAGGCGCTGCTGAACGATATGCTGCGCGGACTGCGCCGTCTGTTACGCAATCCCCTGACGGTGGCAGGGGTCGTCGTCATCGCTGCCCTGCTGCTGATCGCCCTACTCGCCCCCTGGATCGCCACGCACGATCCGTTGGCGCAAGACCTCGCGGGGGCGCTGCAGGCGCCGAGTGCTGCTCACTGGTTCGGCACGGACGAGTTCGGGCGCGACATCTTCAGCCGGCTTGTCTACGGCTCGCGCATCACGCTGTACATCGTGTCACTGGTGACGATCGTCGTGGGTCCGATCGGCCTGGCGGTCGGGGTCACTTCCGGCTATTTCGGCGGCTGGGTCGATACCGTCTTCATGCGCATCACCGACATCTTCATTTCCTTCCCCAGTCTCGTGCTTGCGCTGGCGTTCGTGGCCGCCCTCGGCCCCGGCCTCGACCATGCCGTGATCGCGATCGCGCTGACGGCCTGGCCACCGATTGCGCGGCTGGCCCGCGCCGAAACGCTGTCGCTGCGCAAGGCCGATTTCATCGTGGTCGCCCAACTGCAAGGGGCATCCGCGCTGCGCATCCTGGTACGCCACATCGTTCCCTTGTGCCTCTCGTCGGTCGTGGTGCGCCTGACCATGAACATGGCCGGGATCATCCTGACGGCCGCCGGACTCGGATTCCTGGGCCTGGGTGCCCAGGCCCCGTTGCCGGAATGGGGCGCGATGATCTCTGAAGGCCGTCGCTACATGCTGGACAGTTGGTGGATGGTGGCTATGCCAGGGGCGGCCATCCTAATGGTGAGCCTTGCCTTCAACCTGTTGGGTGATGGGCTCTATGACGTACTGGACCCGCGCAGCGAATGATACGAGCCAATATGAACCCCTCTCTTTCCATTCCACGATTACAGGTCCGCGACCTAAGCGTCGGCTTCGACAGCGGCGGCCGGACCGTCAATGCCGTCCGCGGCGTCTCCTTCGACCTCTCGCGTGAAAAACTCGGCATCGTGGGTGAGTCCGGCTCGGGAAAGTCCACCGTCGGCCGCACGCTGCTGCGGCTGCATCCGCCCAGTGCCAGAATCGAGGCCAGCAAACTCTCTTTCGACGGCATCGATCTGCTGACGGCCAGCGAAAGCACGATGCGCAGCATTCGCGGCAGTCGCATGTCGATGATCATGCAGGACCCGAAGTACTCGCTCAATCCGGTGATGCGCATCGGCGACCAGATTGCCGAAGCGCTGCTCGCCCACAGCAGGATGCCAAAGGCGCAGGCGCGCCAGCACACACTCGCGATGCTGGAATCCGTGCGGATCCGTGAACCGCAGCGCGTCTGCAGGCTCTATCCGCACGAAATCTCCGGCGGCATGGGCCAGCGCGTCATGATCGCAATGATGCTGATCCAGAAGCCAGAGATCGTAATTGCGGACGAACCCACGTCCGCACTCGACGTTTCCGTGCGCCTGCAGGTGCTGTCCGTGCTCGACGAGCTGGTCGCCGAACGCGGGCTCGGCCTGATCTTCATCAGCCACGACCTGAATCTGGTGCGCCACTTCTGCGACCGCGTGCTGGTGATGTATGCCGGGAGGGTGGTCGAGTCGATCGCCGCAGCGGATCTCGACCAGGCACGGCATCCATATACCCGCGGCTTGCTGAGCGCCCTGCCCAGCCTCGACCATCGCCGCAAGACCCTGCCGGTGCTGCAGCGCGACTCGGCCTGGCTCACCGCATGACTGGAACAACCATGGCAATCATCGAAGTCAACGGGCTGAATCTCAGCTTCGGTCACGGAATGACCACCAGCAAGGTATTGAACGACGTCTCGTTCGAAGTGGCGCAAGGCCAGTCGTTTGGCCTGGTCGGCGAGTCCGGATCGGGAAAGACCACCGTGTTGCGCTGCCTCGCGGGGCAGTACACGCACTGGGAGGGCAAGCTGAACATTGCCAGCCATCCCCTCGGCCACAAGCCGGACCGGGCGCGCTGCCGCCAGATCCAGATGGTGTTCCAGGATCCGTACGGTTCGCTGCATCCACGCCATACCGTGTACACAGCCCTTGCCGAACCGCTGCGCATCCATGGCATGGGCGATGAGCGAGCACGTGTTGATGCCGTGCTCGACAAGGTCGGCCTGCATGCTGGATTCCGGTTTCGTTATCCCCACCAGTTGTCAGGCGGGCAACGCCAGCGTGTGGCGATCGCGCGCGCCTTGATCCTCGAGCCGAGCATCCTGTTACTTGACGAGCCTACCTCGGCATTGGATGTGTCGGTACAGGCCGAGATCCTGAACCTGCTGGCATCGCTGCGCGAGCGGGATGGACTCACTTATCTAATGGTGACGCATGATCTGGGCGTCGTCGCGCATCTGTGTGACTGCGTTGCGGTGATGCAGCAGGGCTGCATTGTCGAAACCGTTGCCGTTGACGACCTTTGCAACCATGCCGCGCGGCATCCTTACACACGGATGCTGGTGGACGCAACGCGCTCCTACAACCCACAGTTCACTGCTGTTGGCGATCACTAGCGGCGCAGACATATGCGCTAACAGCGACTTCGCAGCCCGCTATATCCAGGCCACAGGATCGCCGCTCGTCAGAGACCGGCGTTCCTGGCCTGCTCTATGTGAGAAAGGCTGACACATTCGCTTTGCTCTACGCCTGTGGGCCGTCCTCAAATGGACAGCCCCTGTCCTCGAGGCGCGGCGTCCGAGCTATCGCATAAAAGCTGCGTTCTTTACTACTTTTTGACTTATGTGTCATCTCCAGCTTTATCCCGGCATGACCTCCTGTCGACGCGATGCCCAGGGTGTCGAGCGCTGGTAGCTGGAGGTGACCGGCAAGGGCAACAAGACGCGACTGGTGCCGGCGACCGACGAACTGACCTGATCCTGAAAGAGGTGTTTGGCATGGCCGCGGCGTGCCTGCGGGGACGCGGGCCGGCATGGGAGCCGCAAGCCGCGGTGCGCTGGCCAGCGCCTCGGCGCACTGGCTGCGCCACACCGCTGGCTCGAACATGACCGACCAGCAGGTCGGCAAGAAACAGTAAGCCTAGAGATAAATTCAACATCATGAAACTATGGTGGACGCCAACAGGCAAAAAGCCGCTAACGATCTTGCTCATGGGCTCGTGCTACAAGGTAGCGCCCATTACCGAAAACGAGCGGCCTGTGCTCGGACCGTTCCAGGCGGATAACTCGTCCGATATAAATAACATGATCGCCCTCAGGATGGGCGGAAACCTTCACACATTCCAATTTGCAGCGCATGAACTAATGATGGGAATACCTCCCAAACCGGATCGAAAGGTGATGTTTCGAAATTTGTCATCGCTAGCGATCGAGAACTGTTTGGATAACTCAATTTGATTTTCTGAGATGATATTCACTACGAACCGCTCAGAATCCCGAAACGCAGTGTAACTTTTTGATGAAAGAGATTGGCTCCACAGGATTAATGGTGGATTTAGCGAGACAGAACTGAACGAATTGACTGTCATTCCACACCTTCTTCCGGTGGCGTCCAACGTGGTCATCACAGTCACCCCTATCGGCGCGCGTCAAGGTAGATGTCGCCTCATTCATGCAACCAAACGCTGTTTTTCGGCACCTGGCTTGATACCGGTGGGCACGGCAATCTCGCGCTCCGGATTGAGCGTGACCGTGTCGATTGGCGACCAGTCTCGAGTGTGGCGTGACCAACGACGCGGGTTGCGCTCACGAGCCTGAACGTACAGCGCATGGCGCGTGGCCAGAATGTTGGCGTATTGTCCGGCGTGGCGCTGTGCCGGGCTCACGTAGCGGATGCCGCTGTGCCGATGCCCATGGTTGTACCAGTGCACGAACTGCGCCGCCCAGGTACGCGCCGCAGTCAGATCCGCAAAGCCCGTAGAGGGGAACTCCGGCCGGTACTTGGCGGTGCGGAAGAGGCTCTCCGCGAAGGCATTATCGTCACTCACTCGTGGACGCGAATACGAAGGCTTGACGCCCAGCCAGTGCAACATCTGCCTTTCCAGATGCCGATCACGTCGGATGCATCCTTGCCGACCACCAGCCGCCGCAGGGCCGTATTGATGAGATGCGCCACCGTCGTGTGTGCACGGCCGTGATGGGATTCCCCGTAGCCGACCAGCCCGCATTCTGTCGTGACCTTGACCACCACGGCGTCGCGCTTGATGGCGCGGCCCACGCCCAGTACCACGCTGTCCGCCTGCGCCACCGGAAACGAGACCGCGAACGCGTGCACGTCGCGAACCACGAGTCGCGATGCACCCGCCGATTGTGTATCCCCGCACACGGCACTCCCCTCGCCAGCGCCGCCGACTGGCCGCACGTCCCCGCCTTTCATTTGCGTGCGCCTTGCCGGCGCAGGGAACTGATTGTGGCCCGCGGCGACACGACCTCTGGATCCGTGCGCAATTCGATCAGCGCCGGCCTGCCTGACGACCGCGCGCGCTCGAACGCCGCCGGGAAATCCGCGGTGCGCAAGACCTGCTCGCCCGCCATGCCGTAAGCCTCTGCCAGCATGGTGAAATCCGGATTGACCAGATCGGTGTCCGGCGCCACGCGCAAAAAGGATGAGGCCGGTACTACCGGCGGATAGGGAGCGCCATGACGGCGTCGCGGTCTGGTCTTGCGCCCCTTGGGTGACGATCCCGTCGATCCTGGCAGACTATGGACACGTTCCATGATGGTCCTCATCAAACGTTCGATATGTCCCCCGAAGTACGGCCTTCCTGCGGGGCGGTACATCAACTCAACACCATACTCCCGACACCCCGCTCGCAATGCCCTGCTTTTGAATTCGGCCGCATTATCAAGGTGAAGTAGCTGTGGAATGCCCTGCATCGGCCAATCGACGCTAACATTGAGGCTCGCGAGCCAGCCATCCTTTGGCAAGACAACGCGGGTCAATAGCAACGCGACCGTTGCCGCATTGGGGCGGTCCATCCCGACATATACGCCGACGACGCATCTTGTCGAGACGTCGAGGGCTATGCTTAGCCATGGCCGCCCAATTGGGCGCCGGCTCGCATCATCCACCAGCATCGAATCGGCCAGCGTGTGATCAATCTGCACAATATCCATCGGACAGCGCGCCACAAGATGACCTGGGGGAATCTCAGAACCCGGCAGCGTTGCGAGCCGAAGGGCCTCTTCTTTCCGATGGGCGGCCCAGCGTCGCGAGATGGTAGCTCTGCTTGGCGGACTAACACTTGCCCCTGCGCATCGCTTCCGGATTTCGACCTCGAGCTCGAAAAGCGGATGAGCGAGATGACGCTGTCGCGGCAGCCAATCGATCAGGACCTCACTCACGATTTCCTCGACAGTCGCTGCTAGACGCGGCTTTCCCACTTTGGGACCTCGGTCATAAGGTATCAACGCGCTCGCCACAGGATCTGCGAGCAAGCGCCGGCGCAAGTGATAAACCGTAGCCCAATGGATTCCAAGCAATTTGCCAGCGTTCTCTGCTTGCTTAAGCGAGAGAGGAGCCGTCCCAAGCGGACGTAAGACCCTCGCAATCGCCAGTTCGCGCTTCGTTGCAATCCGCATCGCTATGTTCAAGACAGTGGTCTTACACATACTAGGCGATTTACTGATCAGTCGACCCGCGTTGGCGGAATTAGTGGACGCGGCGCCCCAAAACGCGTTGCCTACGAACAACAGCGGTATACGTCATAACGCAGCAGAAATCGTTTATGTATCAATCAGTTAGATCGATGATCATTGGCGGATTTAGTGGTCACCGTTTGCCGAATTAATGGTCGGCAACAACTACCAGGCTAAATGATGGAGACGATCAAAGGCTACCCCTCGATAATCGCTTGAAAGGTCGAGAAATCGAAATTCTCAAGCTTATTGATCAAGGCCACTCAAATAAGGAGATCGCGCGAGCGCTGAGCATTAGCGTTGATACGGTCAAGTGGTACCTTAAGTCGATATTCAATAAGCTGTGCGTGGTGCGTCGCGGTCAAGCGATTGCCGAAGCGAGAAGGCTACGGTTGCTTGACACGTGTAACACGGATCCAGATTGAGAAGCGCTTTCGCTGATGCTGCCGTTGAGGATCGCTAGTTCCGCCAAGAAATAGCTGGCCAGACGGATACCCCGCGATGGCCTGAAGTTACCTTTCTCAAGGTGAGCATCGCATGATGGCTAACAGGTTGGACCGAGACGAGGAGAACCCGATAGTAAATGCGAGTAGCCATGCTCGATAATCAGATGGAGACCTCGCCCGCGAATTCCATATGAACCATCTGGCTGTACGGTCTGCACAAACGGGCCGTACATAGACGCACCGCCTTCACCTGTCGACCACATGCCAATCAGCTTGTAATCCGGGAGGCGTCCACATAGGTCTTTCCCTAGAGGGACCTCGCAAGCTAGGCCGCTCGGCGGGAGAGAGGTCCGCCGGTTTCATTGTTCGACTCAATTTCCGCTCTACGCATCAACCCCGATACGCTCAAGCCGGCGGTCGGGGCTATATTCCGTGGAGCAGGTCGCGAAAGTAATCGCGAGTGCTTTTTTTCTCGTTGATCGCTTGACGCGTAGTATTGATAAACCAAGGCATAATCAAAGTGACGCTGCTATCTGCCAATCCAATATTGATGACACTACTGGCTGATGGGCTATCGGCACCATCGGTCGAGCGGACACTCATCGTTTCGGCCTGCAGTGCCTCGCTGCAAGCGGGCCGCTTATCGGCAAGGTCGTCGTGTGCATGCGAAAGAAATGGAGTAAGCGATACTGCTAGCGGTACGAGTAGGCGCGCGAAGATGGCGTCTTTCATGTTCGTGTCCTTGCAAAGATTCGACTGAGGAACGGCACGACCCCAAGGGCGCGGCCACGCATATTTTCCACCAGATCTTTCTCTAAACGTGTCTTAATCGTTATGAGATTTGTCTCGAATTGTCAGAATATGTGGCGTCGTGTAATGGCGGGGTATGTGGCTGTATGTGGCACCCTACATGTGCGTGAGGGTACGCGGAAAGCACGAAAAATTTCTAGTGACCATCTCGTGAGTTGACCTCAATGAGATCTTCTATGGACCGCCCCCACGCCCATGAGCGGTCCTTTTGGGAGTGAAAGAGGTGGATTAGTGGTTTCATGTGACACCCAGGAAGAATTTCGAAGCACCAAAGTCCCTATTCGATAATAGGCCCGGGCTCCGCCTACTGCACCGCAAGGGCCGTGCCACGTTTTGACTTCCTCTCCGGGCTAACCCCCGGAGATTCCTCCAGCGAGCGCCTGAAGTCCCAGGCGGGCAATGTTCCGGGCCGCGTTCGTGTCGCGGTCGTGGACCGACCCGCACGAACAGCACGTCCACTGCCTTATTCCAAGGCCGGCCCTACCTTTCGGACTGCTCGCGGATATGACTCCGCAGCACGAGCACGTTTGGGTTGAAAACGCTTCGTTGACCTCTGCGAACACCACACATTGCCTGATGGCCTTGTACTTGAGTTGTGTCCGGAACGTGGTCCATGCGGCGTCGTGTACGGACTTCGCCATACTCGTTTTTGCCAGCGCTTGCGCGTTCACGTTGCCTACGAAGATTCCTGCATGTCTTTTGACCAGCGCCGATGTTTCCTTATGGATGGCGTCCTTGCACTGATTTGCGATCTTGGCGTGGATTGCCTTCACGCGGCGCTTCTTGTTCGCGCGTTGAGCGATGCCGAGCGCTTGCTCAGACTCGCGATAGAAGCGCTTAGGCCCGAATTTCTCACCGTCGCTGTACGTCGCCAAGGTCTTCAAACCAAGATCGATGCCGATCACGTCCGAGCCATCCGGCACGCGTTTTTCTTCGACCTCCACCTTGACAGCGATGTTGACGTACCAACGCCCGCGCGAGTCCTCGTTGAAGCTGCCCGCGCCAAGCTCATACTTCGACGGGCCATACGAGTCCCACAGGCCGATCTGAAGACCATTGAAGTGCAGTTGCCCGTTCTTGTACTTGATGCCTTCGCCCTTGAATGGAACCCATCCGAGCGAATACTTCGGCCACTTTCGGTTGCTCACGCGCCAATTGATTTTCTGGCGCCTGAACTGTTTAAGCCGCGTCGCGAATTCCTTGCACGTCTCTTGAACCGTTCGGGAATCGACGCGCACGCCTTCGCATTTGCTGAAGCCCGCTGTGAGTTTCTGAAGGTCGAACCCTGACAGCCAGACCTTCGGGCGATTGCAGTAACGCTTCAGGCTGCGATACTGGGTTTCATTGCAGAAACTCCAAACCGTGTTCACGTCGCGCGCCATCGCAAGCGTCGCCTTCGCGTGCTTGTCCTTGATGCGCAGCTTCAGTGTCTTTACGGTTTCCATTCCCGTATAGTGCGCTTGGTCTTCCAAATTCGGCAAGAGAAGAAGATGGCGCGTCCACGCAAGACTGATACGGATTTACGGCACGGACGGCACTGCGTCTTTGCCCTGCACGTACACTTGGTCTTCGTGACCAAATATCGGCGCAACGTGTTCAAGAAGGAGCACCTTGACGCAATGCAGGCCATCCTGGCCAGGGTATGCAAGGACTTCGAGGCCGAGTTGGTAGAGTTCAACGGCGACCACGACCACGTCCATCTGCTGGTGAACTACCCGCCGAAGGTCGCCCTATCAGCGCTCGTCGCATCGCTCAAGGGCGTGTCGAGCAGACTGCTGCGGCAACAGTTCGGGGATTTCCATCCGTGGCTCAAGCGGCGGGGCGTGCTTTGGTCCCCGTCCTACTTCGCGGCGTCGTGCGGCGGGGCTCCACTGGATATCCTGCGCCAGTACATTGAGCAGCAGCAGACCCCTCACTAGCCCCCAAATTCCCGGCTTACCGAGAGTGAGACGTGCCGGCGGCAGGTGCGAGTATCGTTCAGAGCGGATTTCGGGCGTGTTCGGTCGAATCGCGCCAGGCAATGAAGCGTGCGGCACGCTGTTTGCGATATAGCGAGGCGCGCAGCAGATGTCGCTTGAGTGTGAAGTGCCTCCGGATGGGGCCAAAGCTCGATGGGAACGCCTGCGTGCGCTTCAGGGCGTGAAAGCCGCGCATGCGCCGCTCCCGTTCGCGGGTCGGCTGGTGACTGTTCTCTGCCCGATTGTTCAACCGGGCGGCGGCTTTAACGAACACGTGTTTGACGTTCGCCAGCGCCGGGATCTCGCCTTTCGCCGCCGGATAGCTGCGCAACTAATCGGTGACGATCTTGCGCGGGACTGGGCAGGAACGTAGCACGCGATTAAAAAGGCGTTTGACGACAGCCTTGTCGCGCCGCTTCTGCAACAGGATATCAAGTTCGGCACCGTGCTCGTCGACCGCCCGCCACAGCAGGTACGGCTCGCCGCGCAGCGTCACGAACATCTCGTCCAGGTGCCATGTTCCGCCCGGTCTTCTGCGCGCGGCCTTGACACGATGAGCAAAGCGGGCATCGAATTTATCGCACCAGCGACGGATCGTATCGAAGATCACCGTCACGCCGCGCTCGAACAGCAATTCCTCGATGTCGCGCAGCCTCAGGTTGAACCGGAAGTACCAGCGCACCACCTGGCTGATGACCACCGCCGGGAAGTGGTGGCCGTGGTAGAGCGATTTCCTCTTCATCATCGCACCATCTTACGCAACCGCCCCATCAACGTGACAGTGCCGGAGGGAGCCAACACCGTCATCATTTCAATCGCCGTTGGCGCAACTTGCCGGCTTCAGCAAATGCCCGCTACCGTGCGATCTCAGAACTGCGCTTCGCTCAACGCATTGACCGGCACCGCGCCCGCCACGATGGCATCGCGCAAACCCGATGCCTGCGACAGGATGTGCTCCGCGAAGAAATGCGCCGTCGAGATCTTGGCGTCGTGGAAGGACGGATCCTCGGCA